>NZ_JBOBDO010000016.1:0-144820 GCF_050586665.1 Pseudomonas sp. ES4
AAAGCCCTCAGCTTAAATCCTGCGCAATAAAACAAAAGACTAAAAACCCGCTGAACTTTGCGGGCAATCGTTGAATAATCATTCGAACATTAAAGAGATGGATATATATAAATACCACCACACCTTGCCGATACATCAACTACCAGAGTATCAATCTCAAAAAGGCCAGATCTTTTGATGTTGAACTACTCGATCACCAACCGGGCCAACCGCTGCTTGAGCATGCGGTTCTCGGCCCGCAGTTGCTGGACCTCTTCCAGCAGGTCCAGCGCCAGGGCGACGCCTTCCCATTCCAGCTCAAGGTCGCGCCGCAGCTTGGCGGCACGTTTGGCCAGCACCAACTCATAATCGGTGAAACGCCAATCCTTGGGCTGCTTGCCCTGAGGTTCGAGGATGCCGTGCTCGACGATTTCGATCACGTAGACGTCCGGCAGGTCGGTCGCCTCGCAGAATTCTGCCAGGTCCAGTTGAACGATCAGGGGGTTGCTCATGATGGGCTACTCCGTCTCTTGGATCAGAAGTTTTCTCTGGGGTTGAAAGCCGCTTTTTTCGCCAGTTCCTGCCACAGCGCCTTGACCTCGTCGTCCGAGGTTTTAGGCATGACTGCCTTGAGCTGTACAAACAGATAACCGCGATGACCGGCCTTGTTCAGCAAACCGTGGCCCTTGGCGCGCATGCGCTGGCCGTTCTGGCTGCCGGCCGGGATCTTGAGGTTGATCTTGCCTGTCAGGGTAGGCACTGCCACCTCAGTCCCTAATGCCAACTCCCACGGCGCCAGCGGCAAGGTAATGATCAGGTTCTCGCCTTCGACGTCGAACTTGGGGTGCGGCGCAAAGCGAATGATCAGGAACAAGTCGCCATTGGCCCCGCCACCCGTGCCCGGAGCCCCCTGGCCCTTGAGGCGGATGCGCTCGCCGTCGGCCACGCCGGCCGGGATCTTCACGTTCAGGCTTTTGCTGGTGTTGCTGACATGCTGGCCGGCAGCGTTGTACTGCGGCACCTGGAAAGTAACCTTCTTCGATTCGCTCGAAAGGGTTTCTTCCAGAAAAATCCCGAGTTCCATTTCCACGTCTTGCCCTCGACGTCCGGCGCTGCGGCCCGACTGTCCACCACCAAAACCAGGGCCACGGTTGCCGAAGATCGAACTGAAGAAGTCCGAAAAATCGCCCGTGTCCTGACCACCACCGAAACCACCTGCGCCACGCCCCTGCCAACCCGGCGGGCCCTGGAACGGTTGGCCGTGCTGGCCGTATTTGCGCAAGTCGTCGTATTCGGCGCGCTTGTCGGCGCTTTTCAGCGCTTCATAGGCTTCCGAGGCGTCCTTGAATTTGGACTCGGCGTCCTTTTCCTTGCTGACATCCGGGTGATATTTACGCGCCAGCTTGCGATAGGCGGCCTTGATCGTCTTATCGTCCGCGGTCGGTTCCACACCGAGAATCTTGTAATAGTCTTTGAAGTCCATCTAAGGATCACCATCCGTTATCGATATCGCGCCACTACCGGCAGCATGCGCTCTTTGGCAGCCGCCAGGTTGATCGATCTCAAGGTGGCAGCGCATCAGAAGTTTTTCGGCAGCAGTGGGCGGTTCTTGCGACCGTCCGAGGGCTGCCAGGGCCAATGCAGACAAGTTTGGGGCATCTGGCCGTCTTATCAAGGCGCTAATCGCTGAGATTTAGCGGATAGTCGGCCTTCGAATCTGCGCCGCACTGACATACACTGCGCGGCCGTTTTTTAACCGGAACTCGATAGACATGAAAAACGCATCTCCAGCCCGTGCCTGTGGTATCGACTTCGGCACGTCCAACTCCACCGTCGGCTGGCTGCGCCCCGGCATGGAAACGCTGATCGCGCTGGAGGACGACAAGATCACCCTGCCTTCGGTGGTCTTCTTCAACATGGAAGAACGCCGCCCGGTGTACGGCCGCCTCGCGCTGCAAGAGTACCTGGAAGGTTATGAAGGCCGGCTGATGCGCTCGCTCAAGAGCCTGCTGGGCTCCAAGCTGATCAAGCACGACACCAGCGTCCTCGGCACGGCAATGCCGTTCAAGGATTTGCTTGGGCTGTTTATCGGCCAACTGAAGAAGCGCGCCGAAACCGCCGCCGGTCGCGAGTTCGATGAAGTGGTGCTCGGTCGTCCGGTGTTTTTCGTCGATGACGATGAATTGGCCGACCAGGAAGCCGAAAACACCTTGGTGGACGTGGCCCGCGCCATCGGCTTCAAGGATGTTTCGTTCCAGTACGAACCGATTGCGGCGGCCTTCGACTATGAGTCGACCATCGAAAAAGAAGAGCTGGTGCTGATCGTCGACATCGGCGGTGGTACCTCGGACTTTTCGCTGGTGCGCCTGTCCCCTGAACGCCGTACCCACGACAACCGCCACGATGACATCCTCGCTACCGGCGGCGTGCACATCGGCGGGACCGATTTCGACAAGCAGCTGAGCCTGCAAGGCCTGATGCCGCTGTTCGGCTACGGCAGCCGGATGAAAAGCGGCGCCTACATGCCGACCAGCCACCACATGAACCTGGCGACCTGGCACACCATCAACTCGGTGTACTCGCAAAAGTCGACCCTGGCGCTGGGCAGCATGCGCTACGACATCGAAGACACCGGCGGCATCGATCGCCTGTTCAAGCTGATCGACCAGCGCGCCGGCCATTGGCTGGCCATGGAAGTGGAAGAAACCAAGATCCAGCTGACCCACGCCGACAGCCGCCATGTGCCGCTGGACCGCATCGAACCGGGGTTGAGCGTGGAACTGAGCCGGGCACTGTTCGAATCGGCCATCGACAACCTGCTTGAGCGCGTGCGTAACAGCGTGACCCAGCTGTTGAACGACGCCAATGTACGAGTCGATCAGGTCGATACGGTGTTTTTCACCGGCGGTTCGAGCGGTATTCCGGCACTGCGCAACAGCGTCTCGGCGATGTTGCCGAACGCGCGGCATGTGGAAGGGAACATCTTCGGCAGCATCGGCAGTGGCTTGGCGATTGAAGCGATGAAGCGCTACGGCAACATGGACTGACCCGAACCCGAGCTAGTGATCGTTCCCACGCTCTGCGTGGGAATGCATCCCGTGACGCTCCGCGTCACAGCCTCAACAGCAGACGCAGAGCGTCCATGGCGGCATTCCCACGCAGAGCGTGGGAACGATCGGGTGGTAATCAAACCATCCCCACCTGCTTCAACTCACTCTTCAGGTACGCGTAATAAATCGGCCCTGCCACCACCCCCGGCAGGCCGAACGCGGCCTCGAACACCAGCATCGCCAGCAGCAACTCCCACGACTTGGCACTGATCTGCCCGCCAACGATGCGCGCGTTGAGAAAGTATTCGAGCTTGTGGATAACAATCAGGTACCCCAACGCCGCCACGGCCACCCAGATCGACAGCGACAGACCGACGATGGTGATCAGGGTGTTCGACATCAGGTTGCCGATCACCGGCAACAAGCCGAGCAGGAACGTCAGCACGATCAGGGTTTTGGTCAGGGGCAGCTTGATCCCGAACATCGGCAGGACCACTGCCAGGAAAATCCCGGTGAAGAAGGTGTTGAGCAGGGAAATCTTGATCTGGGCGAACACGATGTTGCGAAACGCCTGGACCAGCAGGTGCAAGCGGTCGAACAGCGCAGCAGCCAATGGCTTGCGCTTGGTCACGTCCGGCACGCGTTGCAAGGCAATGATCGCCCCCAGCACCATGCCGATCAGCAGCGTCACAAACATGTGCGCCGCATCCTTGCCCACCAGTTGCAAATCGCTGAGATGCTTGCTGACCCATTCGCCAATCGCCACGCGGAACTCGGCGGCGCTGGCGGGCAGATAGGCGTCGATGAACGGCGGCAGTTGCCCGCGTGCCCGATCAACCACGACCATGAATTTGTCGAGAGAAGCGCCGGGATTTTCCGCTTCATGCAGCAGAAAGCTGAAGGCACCGGCAAAGATCAGCGTCAACACACTGACCACTAGCGTCCCCAACAACGCCACCGCCAGCCAGCGCGCACGCCGACCTTCAATCAGCCGCTGCAATTGCGGGGTGAGCATGTTGACCAGTTCGAACACCAACAGGCCGGCCAGCAAACTCGGCAGTAATCGCAGCGGGATCACCAGCAACAAACCGCCGAAAATGATGACCCAACTGATGGCTTGCAAGACTTGGCGTTGAGAAAACGTTGGCATACAGCCTCAAAACGAACGGCGTAAAAGGATTGGCAGTCTGCCAGCGTTCCGGTGCAAGCACTAGGGATTGTGCAGGTTGGCCTAAGTGGGGGCACTGGCGGTTTTTTTCAGTGCCCTTGCCGGCCTCATCGCGAGCAAGCTCGCTCCCACAATGGATCTGTGCCCGCAGGACAAATGTGGGAGTGAGCCTGCTCGCGATGAGGCCCTCCCAGCCCCACAACTTGCGGCCCAATGATTATTTTTTCTTCAGGCATTCGCTCATGAAGGCTTTACGCGCATCGCCTTTCAACGCCTGAGTGGCCGCATCGGCATTACAGGTTTTCATCTTCTCTTGCTGAGGGGTAAGGGGTTTGGCGGCATCGGCGGCGGGCGCCGCTTTGAGGCAATTGCTCATGAAAGCTTTGCGTTCGTCTCCCTTGAGGCTTTTCGCGGTAGCGTCAGCATTGCAGGTGGTCATCTTGTTCTGTTGCTCGGTGGCGGCAAAGCCCTGGGCGCAGAACAGCAGACCGATCATCAACAAAGGGACACGCAACATCTTCATGGAGTTTTCTCCTTGTTGCCGCGCCGACGAGCACGGCCTCGCTCAGGAGTGTAGACAACACCTGTTACACCTTCCTGGCCTCAAGGTGACTGCGTCGATACTGTTCCGGCGTGCACTGCGCCTGGCGTTGAAACATCGCGATAAACGCAGAGCCAGTGCTGTAGCCCATGTCGAATGCGATCTCCTGAATGCTGCGGTGACTGTCCAGCGCTTCGATCGCCGCCAGAAACCGCAACCGCTGCCGCCACTCGCCAAAACTCATGCCCAATTCACGCACGAACCGCCGCGCCAGGGTGCGTTCGCTGACATGGATCTGCGCGGCCCACTCCGCCAAAGGTCGGTTATCACCGGGCTCGGCCTGCAAGGCTTCGAGTATCCCGAACAAGCCAGGGCTGCTGGCGTAGGGCAAATAACACTCCTGCACTGGCGCCTGCTGCAGTTGGTCCACCAACACCTGGGCCAGACGTTGGTCGGCTTCGCGCTCGGGAATCTTCACATCGCGGCTGGCGAAGTCTTTGAGGATCGCTTTAAGGATGTCGCTGATGGCCAGGGTGCAGGCCTGTTGCGGCAGGTCCTGGCACATCGGCGGAGCCAGGCAGACCGCGCGATAGTTGATCGGCTGATGGCTATAGAAGCTGTGTTCGGTCTGCGGCGGCACCCACACCGCGTATTGCGGCGGTGACATGAAGCGGCTGCCACCGATTTCCATGTGCAATACGCCGTGGGCCGAATACTCCAGCGTGCCCCATGGATGACGGTGCGCCGAGGCATAACGATGCGCATCAAAGTCGGCGTAACGGAAGTACACCGGGGCAGGCAGTTCGCTGAAGTCGAGCAGATCGATGTGTTTACTGTTCATGCTGTCCGTCATCAGGGGCAGGTTGTCTGGATCGAAGTATAGGCTGATATCCAGACAGGTGATAATCACCCCTCATTAACGCTCTGGTTTTCTCTGATGCAATACGCTTATCCCCTGCTGGCCATTTTCATTTGGGCCGGCAACACCGTGATCACCAAGATGTCGGCCGGGGCGATCTTCCCCGCCGAGATCGGCTTCTACCGCTGGCTGCTTGCCGGACTGCTGTTCACCCCCTTCATGCTCAAACCGGTGATCGCCCATTGGCCAGCGATCCGCCCGAACCTGGGCAAGATCTTTGTCCTCGGCGTGCTCGGCATGGCGGTTTACCAAAGCCTGGCGTACTTCGCGGCGAGCCTGACCTCGGCCACCAACATGGGCATCATCCTGTCGCTGATGCCTCTGATGTCGCTGGCCATGGCGATCATCAGCCTCGGCCAGCGCCTGACTATCGGCGCACTGGCCGGTGCGGTGCTGTCGTTCGCGGGGGTTTTGGTGGTCGTCTCGTCCGGCAGCCTGGGTGCGTTGCTCGAACACGGGGTGAACCTGGGTGACGCGATGATGCTGATCGCCACCCTGGCCTATGCGATCTACAGCACGCTGCTGAAAAAGTGGCAGCTGCGTTTGCCGCCGCTGGTGTTGCTGTACTTGCAGGTATGGGTGGCGGTGGTGGTGCTGTTTCCGCTGTTTGTCGCCTCGCCAAAGATTGGCCCGACCTTGCAGAATATTCCGCTGGTGCTTTACGCCTGCCTGCTGGCCTCGATGGTTGCGCCATTGGCGTGGATGCAGGCCGTGATCCGCCTGGGGCCGAGCCGGACCACGCTGTTTTTCAATCTGCTACCGTTGATTACTGCGCTAATTGCGGCGGTGGTGCTGCATGAGCAGTTGGCGATGTATCACCTGGTGGGCGGGATGTTGACGTTGGGTGGGGTGATTCTTTCGGAGCGCTGGACCACGGTTCTCGGCCGCGCCTAATCCTTTGTGGCGAGGGAGCTTGCTCCCGCTCGAGCGCGAAGCGGTCGCAATTCGGGGCCGCTTCGCAGCCCAACGGGACGGTGCGGCGTTCCGACAAGCCCCCTCACCACAGGGGTCTAAACCCCAGCCGCTTTCAGCCGCGCCGCATGCTCGACAAACAACCGCACCGGGTCAGCCCCTTTGCCCACCAAACCCAGCGACTGATTGACGATATCGAAGTGATCCATCGGGTACTCATCGCCAATCACCGTCCCCAGATGGGAGCTGTAGCGCCCGACCATCCCGTCGCAATGCCCGACCTCTCGAACGAAGGTCCTGGCAAACAACCGACAACTGCGGTTGGTCCCATCAAACCGGTTTCGCCCGCCATCGGTCTTGCCCGGCTGCAAGGTCCCGGACCAGGAGTAATACCGCACGCCATTGACCTCTTCCGGCCCATGCCCACCCCAGGTTTCAGGCAGGCCCTGTGGATAACGCTGATTGAACAGCGCCACCCCTTCGGTCGTCAGGGAATGATGGGAGGCAGGGATATCCACCGGCAATTTCGGTCCGCGATACCCGGTTTCCAGCAGGCACATCAGCGCACTGATCCAGCGCAGCAAAACGCTGAGCAAACGCCCCTTGGCGCTGTCTCCCGGATAGTGTTTGTGCAGGTAATCCGCCAGTTCCGAACCGTGATTGGGCCCGGCCACCGACGTCACCGACGCCACCTGATCCGGACGCTTGGCAGCGGCGTAACGGGCGGTGAGCGAGCCTTGGCTATGGCCGATCAGGTTGACTTTCTCGGCCCCGGTTTCCCGCAGGATTTCCTCGATCCGCGCCAGCAGCTGCTCGCCACGCACTTCGCTGGAGTTGAGCGGAGAAACCTGTACCGCAAATACCGTCGCCCCACCCCGGCGCAGCGCAGAAATGATCCCGTACCAATACGGATAGATCAGCAGACGGATAAACCCGAGCATTCCCGGGACCAGCACCAACGGATAACGCGTGGCGGAACCTTGCGACATGGGCGAACGTCCTTGTGATCGGTGAGGTGAAGCAAGGCTTGAATGCAAGACATCAGCCAAGCATCGGTATTGAAGATGACAACTCGACGACCAGTCTATGACATCCCGCCCTACTTGAGCCCCACCACCCCCGCAACGATCAATCCGACCGATACCAGTTTGACCGCCGTCAGGCTTTCACCGAGCAACGCAAACCCGAGAAACACCGTGCCCAGCGAGCCGATGGCGGTCCAGATCGGGTAAGCGATGCTCACCGGCAACTCGCGCATGGCCAGGGTCAGGAAGTAGATCCCGCCCACCGCGGCCACCACGGTGATCATCGACGGCCAGAGCCGGGTGAAGCCCTCGGCGTACTTCATGCCCATGGCAAAGGTGACTTCGAAGCCGGCGGCGATCAGCAAAAACAGCCAGGCCATCTAGAACACCCTGGCCAACGCCAGCAAGCGCTGCTCGGCCTCGGCCGCGGAGATCTGGAAGGTGCGTTCCTCGGACTCTTCGCCTTCGGCGGCCACGACCGTGATGTCGGTGATGCCGATGAAGCCCAACGCCGTTCGCAACAACGGATCGGCATGGTTCATCGCCTCAAGTTCCCCACCGGGCCCGAAACCGAACCCGCCGCGACTGGTGACGATCAACGCCTTTTTGCCCTGCACCAGCGGCTCGTATTGAGCGATGCCATTGTCCAGGGTGTGATTGAAGGTCAGCCCCAGCCGCACAATCTGATCGATCCAGGCCTTGAGGCCGCTGGGCACGCTGAAGTTGTGCATCGGCGTGGAAATCACCAACAAATCGTGACCGAGTAACTCGCCCACCAGTTCATCGCTGAACGCCAGGTCGGCCTGCATCGACAGTGGTCGCGCATCGGGTTCGGGGTAAAACGCGGCGGCCACAAACGCCTCGTTGACCGGCGGAATCAACGCCCGACCGACTTCGCGACGGGTCAGGTGCGACTGCGGATTGGCCGCCTGCCAGGCTGAAAGGAACACCTCGGCCAAGCGCCGGGAGTGAGAACGCTCGCCACGGGGGCTGGCATGTACGGCAAGAATTGTGCTCATCTGTATCTCCTGAAGAACTAAACTCAAACTGCTGGTGACTTGCAGCTTGAAGCGCATCGCAGTCTTTCTTCAAATGAGAAAAAATCAGTTTGGATGAATTGATTTCATCCATGGAGCTTTCAAATGTTTGCCTCGCTGCCGCTGACCGCCTTGCGCGCCTTTGAGTCCGCCTCGCGCCTGCTGAGCTTCAAGGCGGCCGCCGAAGAACTCGCGGTGACGCCGACGGCGGTTTCCCATCAGATCCGTTCGCTGGAGACCTGGCTCGGCGTGCCGCTGTTCGAGCGACTGCCGCGGCAAGTGCGCCTGACGGACTGCGGTGAATGGCTGTTCCACAGCTTGCACGGTGCCTTGCTGGAAGTGGCGCAAAGTGTCGATACCTTGCGCCCGCAACGTAGCGGCGCGAGCCTGACAATCTCCACCACCGCCGCTTTCGCCGCGTTGTGGCTGGTGCCACGACTGGGCCGGTTCTACGCCCGGCACCCGAACATCAGCCTGCGGCTCGACACCCATTGTGAAGTCATCGATCTGCATCAGGACGCCAGCGTCGATCTGGTGGTGCGCTACAGCCTCGATGACTACCCGAACCTTTATGGGCTGTGCCTGTTCGACGAATCCTTCGGCGTCTATGGCTCGCCGGAGCAAGTCGCCTTGGCCGCCAGCCGGGCGCCGACGCTGATCAGCGTGCGCTGGCACAACTCCAAGCTGTACGCTCACGGCTGGGAGGCCTGGTGCGCAAAATCCGGCGAAAACTGGCTTGCCGGGCAACCCGCGGTTCGCGAATACGACGAAGAGCACTACGCCCTGCAAGCGGCAATTGCCGGGCAAGGCCTGGTGCTGGCGAGCAATATTCTGGTGTCCGAGAGCGTGGCCAATGGTTTGCTGGTGGCTTACAAGGGTGAAGTTCAGGTCGATGGCGCCGGTTACGCTGCACTGTGCGTGCCGGGGCGCGAACGGCACCCACCGGTGCGGGCATTTTTTGCCTGGTTGCAGGAAGAAGCAGCGTTGTCAGGGTTATTGCCAAGGTCGCAGCTTTCGGCAACTGACTGATCGCTCCCACGCTCTGCGTGGGAATGCAGCCCGGGACGCTCTGCGTCCCATAAAGGCCGAACGCGGAGCGTCCGTAGAGGCATTCCCACGCAGAGCGTGGGAACGATCTGTGGCTACCGGGTGGGTTTGACGGTGACCGGCGCCTTGCCGGCCTTCATCTGTTCCAGCAACGGAGCGCACTGATTCGGTTCGCCAGCGCTCGGCGCTATCAGCGCCAGCAAGCCCGCCGCCGGCGCGGCAAGCACACCCAACGCCACCATTCCCGCCCCACGCAGCATTAGCGGTACAGCCTTCACACCGGCATCAGGCTTGATGAACTTGCCCCGCACATACAGTGGGGAACGCAGCGAAATCACGCGCCAGCCCTTGGATTCCGGGGTGATGGTCAGGTCCAGTTGCTCAGTCGCCATGTTGGCGGTGCCATCAATGTAGACGATCGCGTTTTCGGTATCGAAGACGAACAGGAGCGTAGTCGCCAGACCCGCCTGGATGTCGAAGTCGGCGGCAGCGCAGTTGATCTTCACTTCCTTGTCGCCAAAGATCTTGCCGACCACATAGTTGCCGACGTTCAGCCCGGCCAGCTCCATCAACTCACGGCTGATGGCCCCATCGTTAATCAGCAACTTCAGATTGCCATTGGCAGAGCCCAGCAGTTTGGCCACCGAGTTGCCACGACCGGTGATGTCGGCGTCACCGTTGAGCTCGCCGAAACTGGTTTTCATCAGCTCAAAGGTCGGAAACAACTGCTTGAGTTTGAACTTGCGTGCGGTGAGTTTGGCGCGGCCTTCCAACGGTTCGGTTCGGCCATTGAGGCGAATCTGAGCGTCCAGGTTGCCGCCAGCCACCCCGAAGCGCAGGGGTTCCAGACTGAGTACGCCGTCAGTGAGTATCAGGTGGGTGTAGAGATCGTTGAACGGCAGTTTTTCGCTGTGGACGATGCGCTTGCCGGTGAACTCGACGTCCGCATCCATAACCCGCCAGCGCTCGGTTTTGAACTCTTCGACCGGCAACACCTTGTCGGTCGGCTGCTTGCTTTCGCCGCCACGAGCCTTTTGTTCGGCGTTGGAATCGGCACCGATCAGCGGGGCGAGGTCGGCAAACAGCAATTGGTTGGAAACCAGCGATCCACTCAGTTTCGGGCGCGGCTGACTGGCGACATACACCAGGCTGCCATGGATATCGCTCTGACCGATCTTGCCGTTGAATTCTTCGTAACGAAACACTGCACCGCCCGCTTCCTGCAACTTGGCGATCAAGTGCCCGTCAGTTTCGTACGGCGGTGTGTCCGGCAGGGTTACGCCGATCAGCGGGTAGAGATTGCCCAGGCTGGTACCCGCCAGTTTCAGGCGCAAATCCAGGGCGCCGAGGTTCAGTGGATCGGTGAGGGTGCCCGCCAGTTCCACGCGGGTGTCAGCGATTTTCACCTGTGCCTGAAGCGGGAGCGGTCTGGACGCATCCTGCAACGCCAGCAAGCCGCCGACCTTGCCTTCGCCCGCGAGTGTCTGGCCGTGGTACTGACCTTTGACCTTCAGCGCGAACGCGTAATCCTGCGGCGCGGCGCCCTTTTCCGCGGCGGTTTTCGCGGCTTTGTCACCGACGATGTCACTGAACGGAATCGGTTTACCCAGCGGGTCGATGATCAAGTCGAGCTGAGTCTTGAGGTTCTGGTCGTCGAGGATGACATGGCCTTTGTCGAAGCCGATCGCACCGATGTCCACCACCCAGTTTGAAGGCTCGGCGTTCGGGTCCTTGGGGTCGAACTTGAAGGTCCAGTTAGCACGACCGTCGGCCAGGCGCTGGAGGTCGGCATTCGGTTCGATCAGGTCAATGCGCGGAATGACCAGGCGCTGCGCCAGCAAGGCCAGGGGCGAGATGCGCAGCTCGACGCGTTTGAGGGTGACCATCTGCGGTTTCTTCGACCAGTCCGGGTTACCCAGGCTCAAGTCTTGCGCCACGACATGCGGCCACGGCACCCAGGCGCGCCAGCCGCCCTCCTCGGGCTCACGCTGCCAGATCACCGCCAGGTTGCCGTTGATGGCGAACGGGCGGTGCAGCTCTTCGGAAACCTTGGCGTTAAGCGATGGTTTGATCCGGTTCCAATCGAAGAACGCAATGATCACAACCAATGCAGCCAGCAGGACAACAAGGCTGGCGAGGGTCCAGATAAATGCTTTACGAGTGCGCGTCATTGCACAGGGCTCCTGATACGACTGAGCGCCCTGACTGCGACGCACGTTTGAAACGTTAGGCCAGAACCGGCCTGCCGTTGAGTTTAGGACTTGGAAATGGTGCGCAGGTTTAACCGAAATTCCGCTTAACGTTCAAATAATCGGTCGGCGAGAGGATGCGCCCCGAGTCCAGCGTTACCGGCCCCGCACTTTTGCAATGCGCAGATGAGTGGAAAATACCCATCCCAGCGCAAAAACATCCGCCGGAAACGCCCGATTTAGAGCTGTCTCACGGAACAATCAATTCCGTTGATTATTACCATTGCGTTTATGAACTTTTGTATCGACTTATCGAGAGTAGCATTGCCCTCGTACCCACTTTACCGCCCTCCTACGGAGCACCCGATCATGAAACGCCAATTACTGCTTAGCCTTACCCTCTCGATGCTGGCCAGCACTGCTTTCGCCCTGCCAGCGGCTGACCAAGCAACCCCACAAGTCAAATCCACCCACTCGGTGTTCAGCCAAACCGTTGCCGAAGGTGGCAATGATCGCCTGAAAGAAAAAGGCCTGATCACCCAGGATGGCTCGGACCGCACTCCACAAGGCCAGACCCTGGCTGCTGATGGTTCCGACCGTACCCCACAAGGCCAAACCCTCGCTGCTGACGGTTCCGATCGTACTCCACAAGGTCAGACCCTGGCTGCTGACGGTTCCGATCGCACTCCACAAGGTCAAACCCTTGCTGCTGACGGTTCCGATCGCACTCCACAAGGCCAGACCCTGGCGGCTGACGGTTCCGACCGCACTCCACAAGGTCAGACCCTGGCCGAAGGTGGTGGTGACCGTGTCATCGAACGCAACAGCGCCTTGAGCTGAGCCCATGGCGGCCCTGAAAAAAAGCCCAATCCCCGGATTGGGCTTTTGACGTTATAGAGGCCTCACTTCCCCGCTTGATTCCCTGATAGTCATTCGACGCCGGCAAAGCCGATTTGCTAGAGTGCGCCGCTGTCTTATCCAGAAAACACCCTTGCGATGCTGCCCCGCGCCGAACAGAAACAACAGACCCGCAACGCCCTGATGGACGCTGCCCGCCACTTGATGGAATGCGGCCGAGGATTCGGCAGCCTGAGCCTGCGCGAAGTCGCCAGAACCGCCGGCATCGTGCCCACCGGTTTCTACCGGCATTTTGCCGATATGGATGAACTGGGCCTGGTGCTGGTAAGTGAAGTCGGCCAGACCTTCCGCGAAACCATTCGCCTGGTGCGCCACAACGAGTTCGTCATGGGCGGCATCATCGACGCCTCGGTGCGGATCTTTCTCGACGTGGTCAGCGCCAATCGCTCGCAGTTCCTGTTCCTCGCTCGCGAGCAGTACGGCGGTTCGCTGCCCGTGCGCCAGGCCATTGGCCGATTGCGTGAAGACATCAGCTCGGACCTGGCGGCCGACTTGTCCTTGATGCCGAAGCTGCAACACCTGGACCTCGCCGGCCTGAGTGTCATGGCTGACCTGATTGTCAAAAGCGTGTTCGCGACCTTGCCGGACATCATTGATCCGCCTGCCGAGGCGCTGCCCGAACATCTGACCCCGCAGGCAAAAATCACCCAGCAGTTGCGCTTTATCTTTATCGGCCTCAAACACTGGCAAGGCCTCGGCAGCACCGAGTAAATACCCCCCTGTGGGAGTGAGCCTGCTCGCGATAGCGTCGCAACAGTCAACACTTGATGTGACTGATACTCCGCCATCGCGAGCAGGCTCGCTCCCACATTGGTGCGCGAAAACCCCGCACGCACCAACATGATCCAAAATTCTGAAACATCCACTGAGCTCCGACAGGCATTTCCTACGCATCACCCGATTGGCAAGCCCCTTGCTCTAGCCTAAGCATTGTCCATTGCTGGAAGCCTTCCGATGTTGGTGATTCATCGCAGAATCGACCCTCAACCCGTCTGGGCCGCCGAGTTGCACCTCAACTTCGAAGCCCGGAGCAAAAGCCGTTTGCGCTGTTTCAGTGCCGAGGGTGAAGACGTCGGGCTGTTTTTGGAGCGCGGTCAGCCGCCGCTGCATGACGGTGAATGCCTGCAAGCCGAAGACGGGCGCATCGTGCGCATCTGCGCCCGGGCCGAACAACTGCTGCACGTCACCTGCGCCAATGCTTTCGAACTGACTCGCGCCGCCTATCACCTCGGCAACCGCCACGTCGCCCTGCAAGTCGGCGATGGCTGGTTGCGCCTGCTCGACGACTACGTACTCAAGGCCATGCTCGAGCAGCTTAATGCCAAGGTCGAGAACATCGAAGCGCCGTTCCAGCCGGAACACGGTGCTTATGGCGGCGGCCACCACCATTCCCGTCACGGCGATGAAGACTTCAACTACCCGCCGAAATTGCATCAGTTCGGCGTGCGGCTATGAACCCGGCCTGGGCGTTGTTGCGCCTGGCCAGTCCGCAGTTGCCGATTGGCGGTTACAGCTATTCCCAAGGTCTGGAAATGGCGGTGGATAACGGCCGAGTGAATGATCCTGACAGCGCACGTCGCTGGATCAGCGATCAGTTACTGCTGAACCTGGCGCGTTTCGAAGCGCCGTTGCTGCTCGCCCATTGCGTGGCCGCAGCAGAAGAAAACTGGGGTGAACTGCTGCAACGCTGCGAAGAACATCGCGCCAGTCGGGAAACCCGCGAGCTGCATCAGGAAAGTCGGCAGATGGGTTATTCGTTGCAGCAACTGCTCAACGGTTTGCCAGAACTCGATGTGCCCGCCCGTGCTTTTCTCGAACAACGTCCCGAGCCGCACCTGGCCCTCGGCTGGGCACTGGCCGCTCGCGCCTGGAATATCAGCCCGCAAGACGCCCTGGCCGCATGGCTCTGGAGCTGGCTGGAAAACCAACTGGCAGTACTGATGAAAACCCTGCCGCTGGGCCAGCAAGCCGCGCAACGCCTGACCAGCGAACTGCTGCCGCTGCTGCAACAAGCCCAGCAGAACGCCAGCCGAATCAACCCCGAACACTGTGGCAGCGCCGCTTTCGGCCTGTCCCTGGCGTGCATGGCCCATGAGCGCCAGTACAGTCGTCTATTCCGTTCCTAGGGCCTGTAATTTTGGCCCTGTTATTTTGGAGAAGCACATGAACACACAACCTCTGCGCGTCGGCATCGGCGGCCCGGTCGGTTCCGGCAAAACCGCTTTGACGTTGGCCCTGTGCCTGGCGCTGCGCGACCGCTACAAACTGGCGGTGGTCACCAACGACATCTACACCCGCGAAGACGCCGACTTCCTGGTGCGCAACGAAGCCCTGGCGCCGGAGCGAATCATCGGCGTGGAAACCGGCGGCTGCCCGCACACGGCGATTCGCGAAGACGCCTCGATCAACCTCGAAGCCGTGGACCAATTGAACCGCCGCTTTCCGGGGCTTGACCTGATCCTTGTGGAGTCCGGTGGTGACAACCTGTCCGCCACCTTCAGCCCGGAACTGTCCGACCTGACCATCTACGTGATCGACGTCTCGGCCGGCGACAAGCTGCCGCGCAAGGGTGGGCCAGGGATCTGCAAATCGGATCTGCTGGTGATCAACAAAATCGACCTCGCGCCCTTGGTGGGTGCGTCGCTGGAGCTGATGGACAGCGATACCAAACGCATGCGCAACGGCAAACCGTTCGTTTTCAGCAACCAGAAAACCGGACTCGGCCTGGAAGAAATCATCGCCTTCATCGAACGCCAGGGCCTGCTGATAGCGGCGTGAACACGATCAACTTTTATCAACAAGGAAGCTTATCCATGACACTTAAACGCATTCTGGGCGCCATGGCCCTGCTGCTGGCCCCAGCTATCGCCTTCGCCCACCCGGGGCATGACGATAATGGTTTGATCGCCGGGATCAGCCACCCGATCGGCGGCCTCGACCACTTGTTGGCGATGCTTGCAGTCGGTTTGTGGGCGGCACAACAGAAAGGCGCTGCACGCTGGGCGCTGCCATGCACGTTCGTCGGCATCATGCTGATCGGCGGGTTGCTGGGGTTTGAAGGTCTGAACCTGCCGGCACTTGAGAGCGGCATTGCGGCGTCGGTGCTGGCGCTGGGTCTGGCGGTGGCTTTGGCCGTGCGTCCGCCGTTGAGCCTCGCCGTTGCGGCAACCGCTTTGTTTGCGCTGTTCCATGGGGTGGCGCACGGACTGGAGTTGCCGCAGATGTCGAGCCCTTGGCCGTACGCGGCGGGTTTTGTAGCAGCGACGGCTGCGTTGCATGGATTGGGTTACGCCGTAGTGCGGGTGTTGCCGCAAGCGGCGGCGCCGTTGGTTCGGTTGGCGGGAGCGGCTTCGGCGGCGACTGGCGTGTGGTTGCTGGCGGGCTAGCCGACCATGATCGTTCCCACGCTCCGCGTGGGAATGCCTCATTGGACGCTCCGCGTCCGCTTCGAAAGGGACGCGGAGCGTCCCGGGCTGCATTCCCACGCAGAGCATGGGAACGATCGATGCGTTCACTCTGATAACATGTCGCGCAATCAACCCTGCCGTGACGACGCCAGCCAATGCCGCCTGTTTCCCGCTCCGCCTCCCAGCCTGAATTGACCGCTCTGTTTGCCTCGGTGCAACAGCACTTTTTGGACGTGATCGTGCCGCTCTGGCAAGGGCCCGGCTGGAATGCCGACATGGCGCTGCCCTATGAAGCGCTGGACGCCGAGCATCAACCCTTGCAGCCCCAACGCTACCGGGCCATGGCCTGCGCGCGTCAGCTCTATCTGTTTTCCAGCCTGATCGGCCAGGTACCCGCCGCCGAAGAGCGCGCCGCAGCGCTGTTCCGCTCCTTGCAGCAGTATTTCCACGATGCCGAGCATGGCGGCTGGTTCTACAGCGTCGATCCGCAAGGTGCGCCGCTGGATCAGCGCAAAGACCTCTACACCCACGCCTTCATCCTGTTCGCTTGCGCCCATTATTGGGACAAAGTCCGCGAGCCGCGGGTGGAATCGGTGCTCAACGCCGCATTGGAAGTGGTTGCGCAGCGCTTTGCCACGGGCGACGGCCTGTATGAAGCCAGCCTCGACCGCGACTGGTCCTCGCTAAAATCCGGCCCACTGCAAAATCCCCTGATGCACCTGGCTGAAGCCTTCCTCGCCACGCTGTCGGTGCGCGATGACGTCGCAGTGCAACACGCGCTGGTCGAGTTATGCACAGCCCTGCAGCAACGCTTTATCGATCCGCAATACGGTGTGTTGATGGAACAGCCGTTGGAGGCTGTGGATAACTGGTTTGAACCAGGGCATCAGTTCGAATGGTATTTCCTCCTGGAATCGTCGCCGTTGCTGCGCGGCTCGGCACTGCACACGTCACTGGAACGCGCGTTCGCGTTCACTGAACAACGGGGCGTCGATCCACAGACCGGTGCTGTTCGGGCGATGCTCAAACCGGGTGGCCCTACGAAAGACGCCACCCAACGAATCTGGGCTCAAGCCGAATACCTGCGGGCGCTGACCTTGCGACCCGATAGCGAGGACGCGGTACTGCGCCAACTGCGGGCGTTGCAGCAGCGTTTCCTGCATTCGGGCGGCTGGTATGAGTGCAGGGATCAGAACGGTGACGTGAGCCGACAGGACATGCCGTCGACCACGCCTTATCACTTGGCGACTTGTTATCGCAGCTTGGTCGACTATCTCGGTTGACTGCTCGCGAAGGACCTCAAAGAGGTCACAGGCTGATCACGCAATCCATTTTCGATCACCGGTAAAGCTGATGGTCAGCCATCGCGCCGCATCCGGCTTGCCGAGCTTCGTGGAAATCTCTTCCCGCAGGCTGTCCAGCTGCCCCACGCTCTTCAGCGGATACTCCACCGGCAATACCACATGAATCTCGATAAAACGGGCACGTCCGTGCTTCTGCACGTAGGAAACGTAGTCGTCGAAGCCATGCTCAAGTTTCGCCGCGTCCATCACCTGGCGCACCTTGTCGTCCAGTTGATCCGGCGCAATCCCCAGCACGTCGCGCAAGGCCGGGCCGAGGATTTTGAAGGCCGGTGCAAGCATGCTCAGGGCCAAAAGAATCAGGATCAGCGGGTCGACGTACACCGCCCATTGGCCATAACCCTGCGCCTTGAGCAGCAGCGCGGCGAGAAAACTCACCAGCAAGCCCACCGACAGCATCGCGTCCACCAGCCAGCTGATGTTGTCGAACTGGATCAGCGTTGATTTGAGCCGCCGATTACGGTGGCGGATGTAGAAGAAATACGCGAACTCGACAACGGTAAACACCGCCGCGTAGATGATCACCAGTCCAAGTTCAATCTCGCGTCCGCCATTGATGATGCCGAACACACCGTTGAGAAAGGCGTAGATCGCAATCAAGAACAGAAAGCTGCCTTCGATCAGCAGCACCATCGGCTCCAGGTGCCAGAAGCCGAACTGGAAGCGCTGGTTGCTTTCCTTGGCGATCAGCTTGGCGGTGATCAGCATCAGGACTTTGATAAAGGTCGCGATCAACGAAAAAAAGCCATCGAACAGGATGGATTGGGCACCCGAAACAAAACCGGTGACGATCCCGGCAATCGCCACGGCGAGCATCAGGAGGGTCGATTGTTTGAGCAGCGACTGCTCACCTCGGTTACTCACATAACCTCCTCTGAAAACCTTGAAACCGCGGGGTGCGGTGGGGTTATTGGACGAGGAGTCTAGCTTATGTGTTGTTTTGCCTGTGCCGGCCTCTTCGCGAGCAAGCCCGCTCTCACACTGGAATGCGTTCCCTGTGGGTTCAAAATGCGTTCCCTGTGGGAGTGAGCCTGCTCGCGATTGGCCGTTACGCGGTCTTACGCCTTGGCATTACGCTCAATCGCAAACCCGCTCCACGTCTGGCTCACCGGCATCAGCTCAAGGCTGTTGATGTTGATGTGAGCCGGGGCATTGAGCACCCAGAAAATGGTGTCGGCGATGTCTTGCGGCTGGATCGGCTCGGCACCTGCGTAAGTCGCGTTGAAACGCTCCTGGTCACCGGCGAAACGCACCAGCGAAAACTCGCTTTCGCACAGGCCCGGTTCGATGTTGCTGACCCGCACGCCCGTACCTTGCAGGTCGCAGCGCAGGTTCAGGGAGAACTGTTTGACGAATGCCTTGCTCGCGCCATACACATGGCTGCCCGGGTACGGGTAGTTGCCGGCGATGGAGCCGAGGTTGACGATGCCGGCACCGCGACCGTGAGCAATCAGGCGGGGCAACAACAGACGAGTGCTGTACATCAGGCCTTTGATGTTGGTGTCGACCATGGTGTCCCAGTCGTCGAGGTCGCACTTGGGCGCCGGGTCAACACCCAGGGCCAGGCCAGCGTTGTTGATCAGCCCGCGCAGTTTGGCGAAGGACGGCGGCAGGTTGGCAATCGCCTCCTCCATGGCCTTGCGATCACGCACGTCGAGCACCAGGCCATGGACCTCGGTCTGCTTCGACAACTCGGCGCACAACGCATTGAGGCGCTCTTCACGACGGCCGGTCAGCACCAGTTTCCAGCCGGCTTCGGCAAAACGACGGGCGCAGGCTTCACCAAAACCGGAGGTCGCGCCGGTAATAAACAGGGTGTTGGACATCGTGTTCTCCTTGCTTCGGCTGATCGGCAGCCACGGGAATAGAAAATCAGCAGCCAGCATGCCCGGCCTTGCCCACAGCAGCAACTACCGCAGAAGCTGTACAAAAAACGATCAAACGTCGCAGCGCCTTACCGGCCGTGGCTTCCAGCCATGTGCGCGCACCTTATCCACAGGCCGGTCCACAGTTTCCGGGGGCAAGTGAAAAAGCTGAAAGCCGCTGTGCACAAGGCTTTGCGGGCAAATTGGAAATTTATTTGCTTGACCGTGGAACGCGCGGTGTGTAGCCCATGGCATTTTGCACGATTGACCGGTCATACCGACGATGGCGCCAAGCCAGTAACTACGGCCTTCAGCCGAGTCTTTCCAGAGTTTAACCACAGACTTATCCACAGGCAGCCTGGCCCGGTTTCAGCCCGGTTTCATCGCCAACAAAAAGGTTGACAAAGCCCGCTCGACGCCGCGTAAAAACCCCTGATCAAAAAACAACCACAACTCTGCAAGCCACGGTTTCAAAGGCTTTCAGCCAGCTACTCCCACGTTATTCACAGCCAGCTCCACAGCAAACGGGGACAAGTCAAAACCGTGACAAAACAACTATTTGCAGCGGCTTTATGTCGCGGTTTCAGAGCTTGTGAATATTGTTTTCCACAATTTCCCGAAAGCACACAGAGACACCTGTGGAAGATCCCTGTGGGAGTGAGCCTGCTCGCGATAGCGATAGGTCAGTCGACGTTGAAGTGACTGATCCACCGCTATCGCGAGCAGGCTCACTCCCACATTGATTTGTGATGTTTTGAAGGTGTAAAAAAGCCCCGGCGATTGCGCGCCGGGGCTTGGTGCTACAACAGCGAACTCAGTGCCCGCCGAGATAGGCGTTGCGCACTTCCTCGTTAACCAGCAGCTCCTTGCCGGTGCCCGTGAGGCGGATCTCACCGTTGACCATCACGTACGCCCGATCGGACAGTTTGAGGGCGTGGTTGGCGTTCTGCTCCACCAGGAAGATGGTCATGCCGGTTTTCGCCAGCTCCCGCAGGGTCGCGAAGATCTGTTTCACCACAATCGGCGCCAGACCCAGGCTCGGCTCATCGAGCAATAGCAGTTTCGGCCGGCTCATCAACGCTCGTGCGATGGCGAGCATTTGCTGCTCGCCGCCGGACATGGTCATCGCCCGCTGATTGCGCCGCTCTTCGAGTCGCGGGAACAACTCGAACATGCGTTGCATGTCTTCCTTGGCGTACTTGTCACCGATAGGAATGGTGCCCATTTGCAGGTTTTCCTCGACAGTCATGTCAGGGAACACCCGCCGACCTTCCGGCGATTGAGCGATGCCGTTGGACGCGATGTAGTGGGACGACTTGTGGGTGATATCCACACCCTGATAGATGATCTGCCCGTCCGCCGCCCGTGGCTGACCGAAAATCGACATCAGCAGGGTCGACTTGCCGGCGCCGTTGGAGCCGATCAGACTGACGGTTTCTCCTTCATTGATGTGCAGCGAGACATTCTTCAAGGCCTGGATCGGCCCGTAAAACACATCCAGATCCTTCAGTTCGAGGATGGGTTGGCTCATAGCACCACTTCCTCTTCATCGGCGCCCAGATAGGCCGCAATCACTTTCGGATCGTTACGAATCGCATCAGGCCCGCCCTCGGCGATGACGATGCCGTGGTCCAGCACCACGATGTGGTCGGAAATGCTCATTACCATGCCCATGTCGTGTTCGATCAGCACCACGGTCAGATCGTGCTCGTCGCGCAGCAGCCGGATCATCGCGCTCAGCGCTTCGGTTTCCTGAGGGTTGAGGCCGGCGGCCGGTTCGTCGAGACAGATGATCTGCGGCCGGGTGCACATGGCCCGGGCGATTTCCAGACGACGTTGCTGACCGTAGGACAATTCACCGGCCAGACGGTTGGCGCAGTCCACCAGATCCACCACTTCCAGCCAGTAGAACGCATGGTCCAGCGCATCGCTTTCGGCCTTGCGATACCCCTTGGTGTTGAGAATGCCGGCCAGCAGGTTGCGGTTGACCCACATGTGCTGGGCGACCAGCAGGTTTTCCAGCACCGACATTTCCTTGAACAGGCGAATGTTCTGGAACGTCCGCGCCAGGCCGGCCCGGTTCACCAGGTGGGTGCCGCCGAACATCTTGTAGAACATCCGACTGGCGAAGGATTTCGGCGAAACGAAATCGACCGGTTTGAACGATTCGCCCAGCAGCTTGATGACGTTGGTCTGCTCGCCGCGGATGTTGAGTTCGATCTTGCCGCCCGAGGCCTTGTAGAACCCGGTCAGGCAGTTGAACACGGTGGTCTTGCCAGCGCCGTTGGGGCCGATCAGGGCGAAGATCGAGTTGCGCTTGACCTTCAGGCTGACATCGTTCAACGCCTTGATGCCGCCGAAGTGCATCATCAGCTTCTCGACCGAAAGTACGACTTCGCTCATGGCGCTACTCCTTTACGCGGGGTCACACCGGTACGGCTGATCCGAATCAGGCCGCGCGGTCGCCAGATCATCATCAACACCATCAGGATGCCGAACAGCAGCACGCGGTATTCCGCGAACCCCCGCAGCAGTTCCGGGGCGACGGTCAGCACGAAAGCCGCAATCACCACACCGATGGTCGAGCCCATCCCGCCGAGTACCACGATGGCGAGGATCAATGCCGATTCGAAGAAGGTGAACGAGGTCGGGTTGACGAAACCTTGATAGGTGGCGAAGAACACGCCAGCCAGACCGGCCGTCGAGGCACCGATGGTGAACGCCGAAAGCTTGACCAGTACGTGGTTCAGGCCCATGGAGCGGCAAGCGATTTCGTCTTCACGCAAGGCTTCCCAGGCGCGACCAACCGGCATCTTGACCAGACGATGCTTGATGTACAGCACGGCCAGTACCACCAGGAACAACACCGCGTAGATGAAGTAGTACTTCACGTCCGGGTTATAGGCGATACCGAAAAACTCATGGAACGGAACCCCACCCTCCTTCGCCCGTTTACCGAACTCGAGGCCGAAGAACGTTGGCAATGGAGCCGCCATGCCATTCGGGCCGCCAGTCAGGGACAGCCAGTTATTGAGGATCAACCGGATGATTTCACCGAAGCCCAGAGTCACGATCGCCAGGTAGTCCCCGTGCAGGCGCAGCACCGGAAAACCGAGGATGCAACCAGCAAGTCCCGCGGTGATCGCCGCCAGCGGCAGCACCGTCCAGAAGCCCAGACCGAGGTATTGGTAACCGAGCGCCAGGCCGTAGGCACCGATGGCGTAGAACGCCACGTAACCCAGGTCGAGCAGACCGGCCAGACCGACCACGATGTTCAGCCCCAGGCCCAGCAGCACGTAGATCAGCCCGAGGATGACCACGCCCAGCAGGTAGGAGTTGGAGAAAAACGGGAACACCACGGCAATGACGATCACTAGCGGGATGATCCAGCGCAACCGTGTTTTGTAATCAGGCGGCAGTACATGAACCCCGGAGCCGGTGCTTTCAAAGCCTTCGAGAATTCTCAGACCCTTGGGGGTTTGCAGGAACAGGCTCAAGGCAAAGCGGCCGGCCATGACGATGGCGACAATCCATGCCACCCGGGTCGTTTCCAGGTTGAAGCCGTAGCCGTCGAGGACCACGCCGACAATCGGGCCGAACACAATCAGGGCGACAAGGCCGGCAAGAATCGCGTCAACCAGGCTTCTTTTGAGATCAATGGTTTTTTTAGTGGTTGAAGACATCGCTTACACCTTCGACACAAGAGGACGGCCGAGCAGGCCTTGGGGCCGAAAGACCAGAACGAGAACGAGCAGCGAGAAGCTGAAAACGTCTTTGTAGTCCGAGTTCACCAGACCAGAGAAGAGCGATTCGGAAATCCCCAGAATGATCCCGCCGAGCATGGCACCAGGTAATGAGCCGATTCCGCCGAGTACCGCTGCGGTGAACGCTTTGATCCCGATGATGAAGCCCGCGTAGAAGTCGAATGTGCCGTAGTTCATGGTGATCAGCACGCCGGCCAGGGCCGCCATCGCTGCACCGATGATGAACACGTAGGAAATCACCCGATCGGTGTTGATCCCCAGAATCGAGGCCATCTTGCGATCTTGCTGAGTGGCGCGGCACATGCGGCCGAGCTTGGTGTACTTGATGATGTAGGTCAGCAGGGCCATCCCGGCAAACGCTGCGACCAGAATGAAGATCTTGGTGTAGGTCAACTGCACAAAACCTGTACCGATTTCGACGCGCCAGGCCCCCGTGAGCAAGGTGGGAACACCTTGCTGCTTCGCGCCCTGGGCGATCTGTGCATAGTTTTGCAGGATCAGCGAAATACCGATGGCGCTGATCAGCGGTGCCAGTCGGGTGGAGTTACGCAGGGGTTTATAGGCAACCCGTTCGATGACCCAGCCATACACCGCCGTGACGATGATGGTGAAGATCAGTGTGCCAAGCATCAGCAGAGGGAAGGATTCAATACCGAAGTATGCCAGCAGAGCCAGACTGATCGCCGCGAGGTAAGCAGAGATCATGTAAACCTCGCCGTGGGCGAAGTTGATCATGCCGATGATGCCATAGACCATTGTGTAGCCGATGGCGATCAGGCCATAGACCGACCCGAGGGTCAGGCCGTTGACCAGTTGCTGCAGGAAAATACCATCCATAACGCAATCTCACGCATTTGAGAGACTGCACAGAAGCCGGATGCGACGGACCGGGGTTCAGCCACCGGCGCAACACGGTTGTGTGCAGCTCTACGAGAAAAGACAGGTACTGCACGGACATGTTGATTGATGGCCCGGCGCACGAGGGGCCGAGCCATCAGCAGTTCATATCACTTCTGTTTTTCCAGTTGGTGGTATTTGCCGTCCTTGTCCCACTGGTAAACCACGTAGTCGGAGACTTTCAGGTCGCCCTTGGCGTCCCAGGTCTTCTCGCCCATCACGGTTTTGACCGGGTTCTTCTTCAGCCACGCGGCAGCCTCTTCGCCCTTGTTGGACTTGGCGCCATTGAAAGCAGCTGCCAGGGTCTGAACCGAAGCGTAGGCGTACAGGGTGTAGCCTTCAGGCTCGGTGCCTTTCTTGCGGAACTCGTCCACTACGGTCTTGCTGTCTGGCAGCAGTCGCGGGTCGGCGCCGAAAGTCATCAGCACGCCGTCGACGAATTGCGGACCGCCAGCAGTGGTCACCAGTTCATCGGTCACGATGCCATCATCGGACATGAACTTGACGTCTTTGAGGCCTTGTTCACGAAGTTGACGAACCAGAGGACCGGCTTCCGGGTGCAGACCACCGAAATAGACGACGTCGGCACCAGCGCCGCGGATTTTGGTCACGATGGTGCTGAAGTCTTTTTCACCACGAGTCAGGCCTTCGTACAGCACCGGCTTCACGCCGCGTTTTTCCAGCTGGGCCTTGGTAGCGTCCGCCAGGCCTTGGCCGTAGGTGTCCTTGTCATGCAGGACAACGACTTTTTTGCCCTTGAGCACATCGACGATGTAATCACCGGCCACGATGCCTTGCTGGTCGTCACGCCCGCACATACGGAACATGGCGCTCAGGCCACGCTCGGTAACGGCCGGGTTGGTGGAACCTGGAGTGATCGCGATGATGCCCGCTTCGTCGTAGATCTCCGAAGCCGGGATGGTCGAGGAGGAGCAGAAGTGACCGACTACCCCAGCGACTTTCTGGTTGGTCAGGTCCTTGGCGACCGTCACAGCCTGTTTCGGTTCGCAGGCGTCATCGCCTTTGACCAGTACGATTTTTTCCCCGTTTACGCCGCCCGCTGCGTTGACCGCATCGGCCGCAGCCTGTGCACCCTTCATGTACTGCTCGCCAAATGCCGCGTTGGCGCCTGTCATCGGTCCCGCCACACCGATTTTCACATCAGCCTGTGCAAACGCAGAAACACCCAACGCAGTTGCCACTGCGAGGGCCAAAAAGCCTTTTTTGTAAAACGTCTGGGACATGAGGTGGTGCTCCAAGGTTTTTTTTTAGTTGGCACTGCGACTTCCTGAATGCTCAGAGCAAGGGCCGTGCCATCGGTTTTTTATTCTGAAAAAAGTCGCTGCTTTATTGTTATTTCGACTGTTTCGATCCCATTTTCATTGGGCGTGCAACCGTCTAAACCGCGGAAGGTGAAACCATTTATTTTTAAAGGCGCAACCCGAGCGCGCCATCATTGCAACCGCAGCGCCAAACGACGTGCAACCAGCCTGTAACAACGTGCGTCACCGAAGTGCACACTGCTGGTGCGGAACTGCTACAACCCGCACCTTTTACAGGCTAGCCGCTGCGCGAAAAAGCGCCGCTTTCAGCAACAAATTTCAACAATCAAATAACGATCCGCAAGCACTGGCCTGCGTGATACAGCGAGAATCCGGCCTCGTACAGGCAGCTGCGCAATCCCACGCCCGCCAATGGCTGCATGGGCGCGAAGGGAATCGGCAGCGCCTGAGGATTCCCGTGACACAGATAATCGGCAAAGGCTTTGCCGACGACAGTGCCAGTCGTGACGCCCCGGCCGTTGTAACCGGTGACTGCCACTAAACCGGGCGCCGGCTCGAACAAACGCATCAAATGATCGGGGGTAAAGGCAATGCAACCGGTCCAGGTGCACTCCCATTCCACCGGTTTGAGGTAAGGGAAATAGTGCTGCTGAACCCGATCGGCCCAGGCTTTGAGAAACCAGGTTGGTTTCTGATTGCCATTACCGAGACTGCCGAGCAGCAGACGACCGTCCTTGTCGCGACGAACACTGCTGAGAACCTGGCGGGTGTCCCAGGAACCCTGGCCACCGGGGAGAATTTGCTGCGCCGCCTCTTCGGTCAGTGGGACCGAGGCCACTTGATAGTAATAGCCGGGGAAGAAGTTACGCCGCAATTCCGTCCAGTCACCTTCGGTGTAGGCGTTGGAGGCAATCACGACTTGCTCGGCAAGCACCGAACCCTCAGCGGTTTGTACCGACCAGCGCTGGCCCTGGCGTTCGAGCCGGGTTACCGGGGAATGATCGAACAACTGACCGCCCAGACCGATGGCCGCTTTGGCCAGCCCCGTCGTGTAAGCCATTGGGTTGATCGTGCCGGCTCGACGATCGAGCAACGCAGCGGCGATCTTTTTGGTGCCCGTTGCTTGTTCGCAGGCTTGACCGGTCAGCAGTTCCACCGGCGCGCCGCGACGTTTCCATTGTTCTTCACGGCTGCGCAAGTCCGCTTCGCCACGGGCGTTGTGCGCCATGTGCAGCGTACCTTCGCGACGCAGTTGGCAATCGATCTTGTACTTGTCCACAAGGCTGAACACCAGGGACGGTGCCGCACCGAGCATGCGATTGAGCTGACTGCCGACCGCTTCGCCAAAACCGGCTTCGATCTCGTCCGGTGGAATCCACATCCCGGCGTTGACCAGCCCGACGTTGCGCCCCGATCCGCCATGACCGGCGCGATGGGCTTCCAGCACACAGACGCTTTTGCCTTTTTCCAGCAGATGCACCGCCGCCGACAGACCGGTAAAACCGGCGCCGATGACGCAGACATCCACCGTCACCTCCCCCTTGAGCGCCGCGTTGTCAGGCCTTTGCGGCGTCAGTTTTTCCCACAGACACTCTTCGCGTAACGGCATTGCCAGACTCCAACAGAAACCTAACCAACACACACCATTCATTGTGGGAGCGAGCCTGCTCGCGATTGCTATCTGTCAGCCACATTGATGTCGGCTGACAGGCCCTCATCGCGAGCAAGCTCGCTCCCACAGGGTTCTTTATGGGTTCAAGAACTGTGTTTAATCGAAGGTAATACCCTGAGCCAACGGCAACTCCAGCGAGTAGTTCACGGTGTTGGTCTGACGGCGCATGTAGCCGCGCCATGCATCGGAACCGGACTCACGACCGCCGCCCGTTTCTTTCTCACCGCCAAACGCCCCGCCGATTTCCGCGCCGCTCGGGCCGATGTTGACGTTGGCGATGCCGCAGTCGCTGCCCACCGCCGACATGAACTGTTCGGCTTCACGCACGTCAGTGGTGAAGATGCACGACGACAGGCCTTGTGGCACGGCGTTGTTCAGGCGCAACGCTTCGTCGAAATCCTTGTAACCGACCACGTACAAAATCGGCGCGAAGGTTTCGTTGCAGACCACGTCGCTCTGCTCCGGCATTTCAACGATGGCCGGCGAGACGTAATAAGCATTAGGGAATTTGTCTTCCAGTTGGCGCTTGCCACCGAACACCCGGCCGCCTTCGCTCAAGGCCTGCTCAAGCGCGTCCTGCATGTTTTCGAAGCTGTGTTTATCGATCAACGGACCGATCAGATTGCCTTCCAGTGGATTGCCGATGCGCACTTTGGAGTACGCGGCTTTCAGGCGGGTGACGATTTCTTCTTTCACCGATTCATGGGCAATCAGGCGACGCAACGTGGTGCAACGCTGACCGGCAGTGCCGACGGCGCTGAACAGGATGGCTCTTACGGCCATGTCCAGGTCGGCGCTTGGACCGAGGATCATCGCGTTGTTGCCGCCCAGTTCCAGAATGCTGCGAGCGAAACGTGCGGCGATTTTCGGCGCCACTTCACGGCCCATGCGGGTGCTGCCGGTGGCGCTGATCAGCGCGACACGTGGGTCATCGACCAGGGCTTCACCGGCATCGCGACCGCCGATGATGACTTGGCTCAGGTGTGGCGGCGCATCGCTGAAATTCTTCAGTACACGGTCGAACAGTGCCTGGCAGGCCAGTGCGGTCAGGGGCGTTTTTTCCGATGGCTTCCAGATCACCGGGTTGCCGCAGACCAGCGCCAGCGCAGTGTTCCAGGCCCAAACCGCAACCGGGAAGTTGAACGCGCTGATCACGCCAACGACGCCCAGCGGGTGCCAGGTTTCGCGCATGTGGTGGCCCGGACGCTCGGAAGCGATGGTCAAACCGTACAACTGACGGGACAGGCCGACGGCGAAATCACAGATGTCGATCATTTCCTGAACTTCACCCAGGCCTTCCTGAGTGATCTTGCCGGCTTCCCAGGACACCAGCTCGCCGAGGTCGGCCTTGTATTCACGCAGGATATCGCCCAGTTGGCGGACCAGTTCGCCACGGCGCGGGGCCGGGACCTTGCGCCACAATTCGAACGCATGATCTGCACGACTGATGTGCTGCTCGACTTCAGCGGCGCCTTCCCAGTTCACGGCGGCGATCCGGCTGCCATCGATCGGCGAATGCACCGGCACTTTGCCGTTCTGGTACAGGGCCGGGTTCACACCAAGACGATCAAGCAATGCGGCAACCATGGGTCACTCCTCAAGCGAAAAACAGAAAACGTGCAGCCGGATTGATTCGGCTGGTGAGGCCTGTAGTTTTAGCGCTCCCGACGTTACCCAACAAACGACCTTTAAGAGAGATATCATTCCGTTTATTCATGCTGCGAACTGCTGGTAGAAAGAAACAAGAAAAAAGGACAACCAATGCTGAATAAACGCTACTTGCCGTCGATCACCGCGCTGCAGTGTTTTGAGGCCGTCACCCGGCATTTGAGCTTCACCCGGGCGGCTGAAGAGCTGAACCTGACCCAGAGCGCTGTCAGCAAACAGGTCGCGCAACTCGAAGAATTGCTGCAGCACCTGCTGTTCCGCCGGGTGCGCCGACGCCTGCAAATGACCCCGGCCGGTGACTTGTACCTGGTGGAGGTCAGAAAAATCCTCACGCAGGTCGAGATGTCGACCCACTACCTTCGCTCCTACGGCGGTGAAACCGAAGTCCTGCGCGTCTCGACGCCTCCGACCTTCGGCGCGCGCTGGCTGGTGCCACGCTTGAAAGGCTGGCGCCTGCGCCATCCGTCGATCCATCTCGACTTGTGCAGCGAACAGGAAGCCGACGATCTGTTGCAAGGTCGCAGCGACCTGGCGTTTTATTTCGGCCAGGGCTCTCGGCCCGGCACCGAATGCCTGAAGCTGTTCGGCGAAGAACTGGTGCCGGTCTGCGCACCGGGCAGCCTGCCGGACACGCCGTTCACCGATCCTACGCAGCTCACCGACCTGGTCCTGTTGCAAAACGCCTCCCGGCCCCAGGCCTGGCACGACTGGTTTGACAGTCAGGGCTACCACACCGAACACAGCTACCATGGTCCGCGTTTCGAAACCTTTTATATGTGCATCCGCGCCGCCCAGGTCGGCTGCGGCGTGGCGCTGTTGCCGCGGTTTCTGGTGGAAGAGGAATTGGCCGACGGCAAACTGGTCATACCCTGGCAGCACGCGATGCCCAGCACCGACGCCTATTACCTGGCGTATCCGGAGCACTCGGCGGAAGTGCCGAAGGTGCGCGATTTTGTGAAGTGGATGCTGGAGCAGATTGATAGCCCGGAGACAGCACAAATTTAGGGTTACACCACAATACCTGTGGGAGCGAGCCTGCTCGCGAAGACGGCGGCACATTCAACATAGATGTGACTGAAAGACCGCGTTCGCGAGCAGGCTCGCTCCCACAGTAAACCGTGGCGGTTTAAAAAATCACTGGCAATACCTGCCGTTGATATGCGCCACTAGCCCCATTCATTGAAACAGCTGCAACGTCGCTGCCACAGGCCGCGGCCAGCCGGAGAACCCCGTTATGAGCGAGAGCGTGTTTGGCGATCGCATCGTGCAGAACCTGCTCGACACCGACTTCTACAAACTGACGATGATGCAGGCGGTGCTGCACAACTACCCGAACGTGGAAGTCGAATGGGAGTTTCGTTGCCGCAACAGTGAAGATTTGCGCCCGTACCTGGCGGAAATCCGCTTCCAGATCGAGCGCCTCGCTGAGTTGAGCCTGAGCGCCGACCAGTTGAGTTTCATGGAGCGCATCAGCTTCATGAAGCCGGATTTCCTGCGCTTTCTCGGGTTGTTCCGCTTCAATCTGCGCTACGTCCACACCGGTATCGAAAACGGCGAGCTGTTCATCCGCCTGCGCGGGCCATGGCTGCACGTGATTCTGTTTGAAGTGCCGCTGCTGTCCATCGTTAGCGAGGTGCGCAACCGCTATCGCTACCGTGAAGTCGTCCTGGAACAGGCGCGCGAGCAGCTCTACCGCAAGTTCGACTGGCTCACCACCAACGCCAGCGTGGAGGAATTGTCCGAATTGCAGGTAGCCGATTTCGGCACTCGTCGTCGCTTCTCGTACCGCGTGCAGGAAGAAGTGGTGAACGTGCTCAAGCACGATTTCCCCGGGCGTTTTGTCGGCACCAGCAACGTGCACCTTTCACGGGAGCTGGACATGAAACCGTTGGGCACCATGGCCCACGAATGGATCATGGCCCATCAGCAACTCGGCCCGCGGTTGATCGACAGTCAGATTGCCGCCCTCGATTGCTGGGTCCGCGAGTACCGTGGCCTTTTGGGGATCGCCCTCACCGACTGCATCACCACCGATGCCTTTCTCAGCGATTTCGACCTGTATTTCGCCAAGCTGTTTGACGGCCTGCGCCATGATTCCGGGGACCCGGTGCTCTGGGCAGAAAAGGCCATCGCGCACTATCACAAACTGGGCATCGACCCGATGAGCAAGACGCTGGTGTTCTCCGATAGCCTGACGCTGCCAAAATCCCTGGAGATTTTTCGGGCGTTGCGCGGTCGGATCAATGTCAGCTTCGGTATCGGCACCAACCTGACGTGCGATATTCCGGGTGTCGAACCGATGAGCATCGTGCTTAAAATGGCCGCCTGCAACGGCCAGCCCGTGGCAAAGATTTCCGATGAGCCTGGCAAGACTCACTGCAAAGACCCGAATTTCGTCGCCTATTTGCGACACGTTTTCAAAGTACCTGCTGCCATTTCCAGCACATCAAGCAAGGAGTGAATTCATGCAAGCCGAACAGCGTGAGATTGCTGAACAGCTCAAGGTCCAGCCGCCGTTCGCTGACCAGGCCGCCCTCGAGGCTGAAGTCGCCCGGCGGATTACCTTCATCCAGGATTGCCTGGTCAATTCCGGGCTCAAGACCCTGGTGCTCGGTATCAGCGGCGGCGTCGACTCCCTGACCGCCGGCCTGCTGGCCCAGCGTGCCATGCGCGAACTTCGCGAGCGCAGCGGTGACGACAGCTACAAGTTCATCGCCGTGCGCCTGCCGTACGAAACCCAGTTCGACGAACACGACGCCCAGGCCTCGGTGGATTTCATCGCCCCGGACGAGCGCCACACCGTGAACATCGGTCCGGCGGTCAAATCCCTGGCCAGTGAAGTCGCAGCCTTCGAAGGCAAGCACGCAGTCTCGGTGGATTTCGTGCTCGGCAACACCAAGGCGCGGATGCGCATGGTCGCCCAGTACACCATCGCCGGCGCAGCCCACGGCCTGGTGATCGGCACTGATCACGCGGCGGAAGCGGTGATGGGTTTCTTCACCAAGTTCGGTGATGGCGCCTGCGATCTGGCACCGCTGAGCGGCCTGGTGAAAAACCAGGTCCGGGACATCGCCCGCAGCTTCGGCGCACCGGAATCATTGGTGGAAAAAATCCCGACGGCGGACCTTGAAGACCTCTCGCCCGGCAAGCCGGATGAAGCGTCCCACGGCGTGACCTATGCCGAGATCGACGCGTTTTTGCACGGCGAGCCAGTGCGTGAGGAAGCGTTCAAGATCATTTGTGACACGTATAAAAAGACTCATCACAAGCGAGTGATGCCGTTTGCGCCTTGATTTCACCCCATAGGCGCCTGTAGGCGCCTGTAGGAGCCTGTAGGAGCCTGTAGGAGCTGTCGAGTGAAACGAGGCTGCGATCTTTGGACTTTGATTTTTAAGATCAAGATCAAAAGATCGCAGCCTCGTTTCACTCGACAGCTCCTACAGAGATTGGCGTTGACGGGATTTGCGTTGGCCAATAAGTAAACAAAAAAAAGCGTCCCAAGTGGACGCTTTTTTTATGCGTTCGATTCGATTACTTAAGCACAACAGTGCCTTTCATCATCGAGATGTGGCCAGGGAACGAGCAGAAGAAGCCGTACTTCTCGGCAGCATCGAGCTTCGACACGTCGAAGGTCACCGAGTCGGTTTCCTTGGCGCCGATGATTTTGGTGTGGGCGATGATGCGCGCGTCACCTTCCGGCAGGTAGTTCTTTTCGATGCCTGCGGCCAGACCCGCGGTGGCGATCGGCTGCATATCAGCTTCTTTACTCAGCACCCAGTTATGGCCCATGACGTTTTTAGGCAGGTTGCCGGAGTGTTTCAGCTCCACGGTGAACGTCTTGCAGCTCTTGTCGATGCTGATTTCCTTGGTATCGAAGGACATCTGGTCAGTCGAGTCGACAGTGACCTTGCACTCGGCAGCCATCAATTGGCTGCTGGCCAGAGTCAGCAGGGATACTGCAACAAGTTTGGCAAACATGGTGAATCTCCAAGGCAGGGTTAATAAAAGTGCGAGTGGACAGAAGACTGCCTGAAAACTTCGCAAGTTCCTATGACCTGAATCAAAAATTGTATACAACTTTAGAGCTATGACACCTATCGAAACAATCTACCAGCCAGACGTCTGGGACGGCCCTATCATCAGCGCGTCCTCACCCATCTGGAGCGTCAGTCATGTCCCTTAACAGCCTGTTGCGCAGTTTGCTCGCCGCCTACGCCTGTGGCGCCAGCGGAACCTGTGGAACACCTGAAAGCGAAGTGTAGACCTTGGAACGCCGCGTGCCTGCCTTTACTCTGTGGCCATCCTGACCATGGAGTAAGGCATGTCTTTAGCGTCCGTTTGTGTATTTTGCGGTGCCAGCACTGGCACCAACCCGGCTTATCGTGAAGCGGCTGTCGCCTTGGGGCGAGCATTGGCCGAGCGTAAGCTGACCCTAATTTATGGCGGCGGCGCGGTCGGACTGATGGGCATCGTCGCCGATGCTGCGCTGGCGGCCGGCGGTGAAGTGATCGGGATCATCCCGCAAAGCCTCAAGGACAAGGAAATCGGCCACAGCGGCCTGACTCGTCTGGAAGTGGTCGACGGCATGCACGCACGCAAGGCGCGAATGGCCGAACTCAGTGACGCCTTTATCGCCCTGCCCGGCGGCCTGGGCACGCTGGAAGAACTGTTCGAAGTCTGGACCTGGGGCCAGCTCGGCTACCACGGAAAACCACTGGGGCTGCTGGAAGTGAACGGTTTCTATAGCAAATTGACGTCTTTTCTCGATCATATCGTCGGCGAAGGCTTCGTTCGCGAACCGCACCGTGACATGCTGCAAGTGAGCGAATCGCCGCAAACCCTGCTTGATGAACTCGATGCCTGGCAGCCGACAGTGGTGCCAAAGTGGATCGAGCAAAAACCCAGCTAACGGCTGGGCATCGATACAGGGCAGAATACGCGCCGCTCAACCTCACCTTCGACCCCAGAGGATCGCCCATGGCTAAACCCAATTATTCCTTCGCCAAACGTCAGAGAGACTTGGCCAAGGAGCAGAAGAAAGAGGAAAAGCTTCAGCGCAAGAAAGCTACAGCTGAAGAAGAAGCCGCCGCACTGAACCCGGATGCAGAAGGTGAAGTGGCCGCAGAAGACGCAGTTGAAACACCGAAAGATCAGGCGCCCGACGCCTGAGACCCTCAGGGCCCGATGATCTGATCAGGCCCACCGGATCTGTGTCCAGGGTCAGCAGTCTCTTTGCTGACCCTCACAGTCCCATCTGAAATGCCCCCTCCAGAACTGACTTGCCCATTCCCTTGTGGGAGCGAGCCTGCTCGCGATGACGGCGGCACGCTTGGGGACTGATGCACCGCTATCGCGAGCAGGCTCGCTCCTGCAGTGGATCGTGGTCACTCCAGTGGCATTACGGTGACGCGGACTTCCGGGTCATGATTACCCCCTCCCAGAATCACCCCGCGCAACGGCGATACATCGGAAAAATCCCGGCCCCAGGCCAAGGTGATGTGTTCCAGCGCTGGCTGCACGTTGTTGGTCGGGTCGAAATCCACCCACCCGAGCACCGGGCAAAACACTGAAACCCAGGCATGTGACGCATCGGCGCCGATCAGTCGCGGCTGGCCCGGTGGTGGCTGGGTCAGCAGGTAGCCACTGATGTACCGCGCCGCCAACCCACGGGAGCGTACGCAGGCGAGCATCAGGTGAGCGAAGTCCTGACAAACACCGCGCCGGCGCTCCAGCACTTCCACCAGCGGCGTCGCCACTTGGGTCGCCTCGGCATCGAAGGTGAACTCGCTGAAGATCTTCTCCATCAGCGCCTGAACACCCAACAGCAGCGGCCGACCCGGTGGAAAACAGCTTTCGGAAAACTCGACGAAGTTGCGTTTCAAATGCACGTAGGGCGATTCGAACCGGTAACGACACGCTTCCAGCAATTGGGGGGAAAGCGGCTGACTGCTGTAGGTCAACGCGTTGCGGGTTTCTTCCCACGCGGGGGATTGATTGAAAACCAGCGCGGGCCGGGCCAGCACTTCGACGGTGAGCCGGGCATTGACCAGCAATTCATCATGCGGCCGTTCGAACGCCAACCGGGTCAGCGGATTACCGAACACATCCAGTTCATCGCGGCGGCTCGTCGGGTCGGGACTGATCTGCAGTTGCTGCTCGGTGCAGCGCTGCCAGGCACACGCCCGTGGCCACAGGTGCGCAAGTTGCTGCGCCAGAGAGACCGGGCTGTCGTAGTGATAATGGGTGTCGTGGAGAATCTGGTAACGGGCGCTCATCAGACGGACACCGTGCGCTGGCTGACGTCATCGACGTGGGCGAAATGGCGCAACGCCAGACGATCCGACACTTGTCCGCTGGCGTCGGCGATCTCTTGTAACAGGTCGGCCAGCCCCTCGATGGCTGCCCGCACGCTGGCTTCGCCGAACAGCGAGTTCTCCAGGCATCCCAGATCGAACTGTGCCAGGCGTTCCACCAACTGCGGCAACCCCACTTCGCGAGGCACGCCGAAGTCGTCATTCAAGCGTTTCAAGGTACGAGTCACCAGTTTCAATTGAAACAGCACGGCATGAGGGTTCTGCTCGTCGAGCAGTAACAGGTCAAGCACCGGAATCAGTTGCGCCACCGCCAGATACCGCGAACGGTAGGTGATGCTGCTGTTGCCCAGCTCCAGCAGCCACTCCAGTCCGGCCTGATCGAAAGCACCGGAACCGCGCAGAAATGCCGCCAGGCTGGCGCTGAGAAATTGCAGCCGTTCGATCCGGCGGCCGATCATCAAGAAGCGCCAGCCTTCGTCCCGGGTCATATCGTCGAGGGCAAACCCGGATAACGCCGCCAGGGACATCACCAAACGGTTGAGGAAATCCAGCAATTCGCCGAAATCCGGCGCTTCGGCTTCCAGCTCCAGGGCCTCGCGCTGCAGCTCCACCAGCGCTTGCCAGTTTTCCCGTGAGAGCTTGCCGCGCACCTGCGAGGCCGCCCACTGCAAACGCTGCAGGTTGGAGCGCAGGCTGAACGACCAGTCATCGCCGAGCAATGCCGCCAGCAAACGCTCCGGCAACTCGCCTTCATCGGGCAACAACATCAACCGTTCGCCCAGATCGACTGCCGCCTCAAGGGCTTGAGGGTCGTCGCCATCGACATACCGCGCCAGCATGATTCGCAGCAGCCGCGCGCTGTCATCACAGCGTTCACAATAACGGCCGAACCAGAACAGGTTTTCCACCACCCGCGAAGGCAGATACGGATCCCGTCGCACCAAATCGTGTACGCCGATTGTGCGCTGGGTTTTCCATTGCTCACCGCTCGGCGGGCGATCGCCCAACACCCAGGTGTCCTTGCTCGCGCCACCGCGTTGCATCGACACCACTTCGGCGTCAGCCTCGGCGGCAACCCGGGTAAGGCCGCCGGGCAAAACCCGATAGCCCTCACGGCTGGCCACTGCGTACACGCGCATGCCAATGGCCCGAGGTTGCAGGTGACCGTCTTCAGCCTGCCAGATCGGCGCTTGAGAGAGCTGAGCCAATTCTTGCGCGACATAGGCGTAAGGCCGGGCCTGCATGCGCTCAGCCAGCTCCTGACGCTGTTTTTCACTCAAATCGCGGCCAAAAACCGGAGTAAAGCTCTGTGAGGGGAAAGCCGGTTTGATCAACAACTCCGGCAATTTTTCCAGGGCCTGGGCCAGCACCGGCGCTTCACCGCACCACCAGGTGGCGATGGAGGGCAGGATCAATTCTTCGCCGAACAGGAATTGATTGATCCTCGGCAGAAAGCCTAACAACCCCGGCGACTCCAGCACACCGCTGCCGAGGGCGTTGGCCACCAGCACCCGCCCTCGGCGTACCGCTTCCAGCAATCCCGGCACGCCAAGGGCCGAGTCAGTGCGCAGCTCCAGCGGATCGCAGAAGTCATCGTCGAGTCGCCGCATGATCGCGTGAACCCGGCGCAATCCGCTCAAGGTTTTCAGGTAGACCGTGGCATCCCGGACGGTCAGGTCGCCGCCCTCTACCAGCGGATAACCGAGCTGGCGCGCCAGATAGAGGTGCTCGAAATAGCTTTCGTTGAAACGTCCCGGCGTCAGCAGCACGATCAGCGGCGCGTCATTATCACTGGGCGCCTGACGGGCCAGGGTTTCCTGAAGCGTGCGAAAGAACCCGGCCAGGTGCTGCACTTTCAGATCGCGATACAGCTCGGGAAAGGCGCGGGACACGATCGTGCGGTTTTCCAGCGCATAACCGGCACCGGATGGCGCTTGCGTCCGATCCGCCGTGACCCACCAGCGACCGTCAGGCGTACGCGCCAGATCCACGGCGTACAGATGCAGAAAAGCCCCGTCGGGGGGCGTAATGCCCTGACAGGGCCAGAGGAAATTGTTGTGACCGAAGACCAGTTCAGCAGGCAGCAGACCCTCAGCGATCAGCCGTTGCGGGCCGTACAAATCTGCCAGCACAGCATTGAGCAAGCGTGCCCGCTGGGCGATCCCCGCCGATAACTGCTGCCATTCATCAGCCGCAATCACGTGCGGCAGCAGATCAAGTTCCCAAGGTCGATCCGCCCCCTTGGGATCGGCGTAGACGTTATAGGTCACGCCGTTTTCCTGGATCTGCCGAGTCAGCAGCGCCTGACGCTGCACCAATTGTGTTGGCGTGCTGCGCTGCAATTGATCGAACAACCGACGCCAATGCGGGCGTACCGCGCCGTTGTCGTCGAGCAGTTCGTGATAAGTGCCCGCCGTCAGCGGGTAGCGGTCAAGCAGGTCAGGCATGGAAAGCTCGGCAGACAGCTAGGAACGGTCAGACTAACGCAGGCTCATGACGCCCGGATATACGAAAAATCCGAGCGTCGCGTACGGTTTAGAAACGTCGTAAATCGAGAGTCATCGGTAGCTCGTCGTTAATTTCCATATTGGGTATAGGAAGTTTCCCCGGCGTATGTCCGATGCGGAAAAAACGCGCCATTCGACGGCTCTCCGCCTCATTGGCGTTCACTGGCAAGCTGTCGTAGTTGCGCCCGCCCGGATGGGCAACGTGGTACTGACAACCACCCAGCGAGCGCTGCATCCAGGTGTCGAGCAGGTCGAACACCAACGGCGCATGGACCGGGATAGTCGGTTGCAGGCAGTTGGCCGGTTGCCAGGCGCGAAAACGCACCCCGGCGACAAACTCGCCGACCCGCCCGGTGGGTTGCAATGGCACTGGAATGCCATTGCAGGTCAGCACGTAACGCTGTGGTGGCAGGCCCGTGAGCTTGACCTGCAAGCGTTCCAGCGACGAATCCACATAACGCACCGTGCCGCCGACCGCGCCCTCTTCGCCCAGCACATGCCAGGGCTCCAGCGCTTGACGTAATTCCAGTTCGATCCCGCTGACCGCGTAATCGCCGACCTTGGGAAAACGAAACTCAAGATGCGCCGCAAACCACTCGGCGCGCACCGGATAACCGGCGGCATTGAGGTCGACGATGACGTCGGCGAAATCCTGTTCGATAAAGTGTGGCAACAGGAATCGGTCGTGCAACTCCGTGCCCCAGCGCGCCAGCTTCGGTGGCGCATAAGGCTCGCGCCAGAATCGAGCCACCAGCGCCCGTAGCAACAACTGTTGTGCCAGGCTCATGCGCGCATGGGGCGGCATCTCAAAGGCGCGTAATTCGAGCAACCCCAGGCGTCCCGTCGCGCCATCCGGTGAATAAAGCTTGTCGATGCAGAACTCGGCGCGGTGTGTGTTGCCGGTCACGTCGATCAGCAGGTTGCGCAGCAGCCGATCCACCAGCCACGGCGCGCACTCCTCACCCGGCTCAGGCATTTGGGCAAAGGCGATTTCCAATTCATACAACGCATCATTGCGCGCTTCATCAACCCGTGGCGCCTGAGATGTCGGGCCGATGAATAATCCGGAAAAGAGGTAGGACAAGGACGGGTGGTTATGCCAGTAGCTGATCAGGCTGCGCAGCAGATCGGGGCGGCGTAGAAACGGTGAGTCAGCCGGTGTCGCGCCGCCCAGTACGAAATGGTTACCGCCGCCGGTGCCGGTGTGCCGGCCGTCGATCATGAATTTCTCGGTGGTCAGTCGGGTCTGGCGCGCTTCTTCGTACAGAAATTCGGTGCGCTCGACCAGTTCATCCCAGGTGGCGGACGGCTGCACGTTGACCTCGATCACACCCGGATCGGGGGTGATCCGGAAGTTGCTCAGGCGCGGGTCGCTCGGCGGCTCATAGCCTTCCAGCAACACCGGGCAATGCAATTCCTCGGCGGTGGCTTCGATGGCGCTGACCAGTTCCAGATAATCCTCGACCCGCTCCAGCGGCGGCATGAACAGGTACAACCGGCCTTCTCGCGCCTCCGCGCAGAACGCGGTGCGGGTCAGCCAATCGGCGGACTCGTCGATCTTTGGCGTGCGTTCTTCAGCCACCGCAGGCTCGCCCTGGCTCTGAAGTTGGGCAGTGTCGGGCAGCGCGGGGAAATCCTGATTCGGGTCCACAGGATGAATGAACGGGTATTCCGCCGCTTTCACCCATGGCTGCGAGCCGAGCGGCAAGCGATAGCCCAGCGGCGAATCCCCTGGCACCAGTCGGCAATGCTCGTCGCGCAGATACCAAGGGCCGCTTTGCCATTGATCGCCCTTGGCGGTGCGCGCCAGCGGCAGGACCTGGCCGATGACCTTGTCCAGGCCCTGGCTGAAGACTTTGCGCAGGCGCGCCCGCTCCAGCGGCTCTTCCAGACGCGAGTCTTCGGCGCTGACGTTCTGCGGCAAAGTGCCTTCGCGCCAGAGGTAATAGAAATTGTCTTCGTAGGCTGGAAACACAAAACGTGTCGGAATTTTCAGACGCTCAGCGACACTCGCCAGAAAACGCCCGGCCAACTCGCCATCGGCACCGTAGTCTTGCTGCTCATCGGCAATCAGCGCGCTGTTGCGCCAGATCGGTACGTTGTCGCGGCGCCAATAGCAGTTCAACGACCAGCGCGGCAATTGCTCGCCGGGGTACCACTTGCCCTGGCCGAAATGCACCAGACCATTGGGCGCGTAGTGCTTGCGCATGCGTTGGAACAATTCGGCGGACAGACGCCGCTTGTCTGGCCCCAGTGCCGCCGTGTTCCACTCGGCGCCGTCTGGATCGTCGATGGAAACAAACGTCGGTTCGCCGCCCATGGTCAGGCGTACGTCACCCTCCAACAGGTCGGCATCGATCTGCCGACCCAACGCCTGGATCGCCAGCCACTGGTCTTCGGTGTAGGGCTTTGTTACCCGTGGTGCTTCCCAAATCCGTTCCACCGACATTTCGTGGGTGAATTCGCACTCGCACGGTTCAACCAAGCCACTGATCGGTGCCGCAGAGCCCGGATCGGGACTACAGGCCAACGGAATGTGTCCTTCACCGGCAAACAGCCCAGAGGTCGCGTCCAGGCCGATCCAGCCGGCACCGGGCAAATAGACCTCACACCAGGCATGCAGGTCGGTGAAGTCCACGTCAGTGCCCGACGGGCCGTCGAGGCTTTTGACGTCGGCGGTCAGTTGAATCAGGTAACCGGAGACGAAACGCGCCGCCAGACCGAGGTTGCGCAACAGCTGCACCAGCAACCACGCGGAGTCGCGGCAGGAACCGGAGGCATGTTCCAGGGTGTGTTCGGGCGTTTGCACACCCGGCTCCATGCGGATCAGGTAGCCAATGTCTTCGCTCAGGCGCTGGTTGAGTGCGACCAGAAAATCCACACTGGGCAGCGGCGTGCGGTCGATGCCATCCAGATACGCCTTGAATTTCGGCGTCAGGGGCAAGGTTTCCAGATACGGCGCCAGCTCCTTGCGCTCATCCGCGGCGTAGGCGAAAGGGATCTTTTCCGCGTAGGGCTCAAGGAAGAAGTCGAACGGATTGAAGACTGCCATCTCCGCCAGCAGATCAACTTCAATGCGCAGCTCTTGGGTTTTCTCCGGGAACACCAACCGCGCCAGGTAATTGCCCTGGGGGTCCTGCTGCCAGTTAATGAAGTGCTGCTCGGGAGAGACTTTCAACGCATAGGACAATATCCGCGTGCGGCTGTGGGCAGCCGGGCGCAGGCGAACGATCTGCGGACCGAGTTCGACGGCGCGGTCGTATCGGTAATGCGTGACGTGATGCAATGCGACATGAATCGACACGGCGTGCCTCCTGCGAGCCTGGACGTTATCGAAAGCGGCGCAAGACTTATGCCAGAGCGGCGGTCATTGCGCTTTATCAACAGACCCGGTGCAGTACAGCACCAAAACGGCGCCGCAGCTGCGGTTATAGTGCGAGGGCTGCACATATTTGTGGCGCACGTGTGAGGCGCGGGTGCTGAATCTATCCAACTAACGGGCTTTGTGCTTTGCAATAAAAGCTTGGCGCAAGTGACGTACTTCAAGCAGCTTCTGGCGCATCTCGCGGTGACGTTTGCTGTTGAGCAGCAATAGCGCCAGCAGTGGGAACAGCAACGTCACAGCATAAACCAGGGGATGCACCTCATATGCAATGGTGGGCAATACCCCAAGAAAACAAAGGGCCAGGAGCACAACCAGAGGCCGCACCCATTGCGGGCGACCGCGCGCGACCATGAAATGGCAGTGCACGACAATGAGGGTCAGCGCGATCCCCCCGAAAAAAGAGTACTTGGCGTTGTCAGCCAACGGAAGGTTTCGAAAATAGCTTTCGAAAAACAAAGGCACCGCAAAGACCAGGGTAAAAATTGACGCGAATATTGCCCCCATGAAGACCGGGAAATACTTCGATAGAAAATGGCGAATGCTGGGCAGCTCATTCATTGCTCAGCCTCCTCGTACAGGCCTACGGCAATGGTGCGGACATTCCCCGAAATTGCACTGCCGGTAAAACCGATAGCGGCGCCCAAGGCGTCTTTTATCTGAGTGACCGTTGCATGCTTGACCTCGGTGGGTGTGAAACGCTTGGGCAATTCACCCGACAACTGCTTCAACTTGATCATCTTCGACGTCAAGCGCGGGTCGTTGATGCTCAATAGTTCTTTGGTCAATTTGGCACGTTCCTGTCGATTCAGCCCCCTGAGCACTTCCCTCACACTTTTCCCGGTCGTGGCCTTATTCAGCCTGACCAGTTTGAGTGTTGTCAGCGCGGATGCGCCTACCCCGACCAAGGACGCAGCATCCAGCGCAATCATGGTGTACTGGTACCACTCTTCGCTGTCGAGCTCATCGTTACGGGCAGGGTTGACGATCTCATTGCGGGTCCGATAGCCGCTGGCAAAACACTGCACTGAGCTGGCAGCCGCAGCGGTATAACCGAGCGCAGCGACCACCGTACTTGCCCCTGCCGAAAACGGAATAGCCACGGAACCACTGAGCACTACGATCCAGCCGATCACTGCACCCACGCACGATAAGCTGGTGTTGACTGCCTCACCCACCAGGCGCGATTCACGCGGATTGTCCCGCACCTGCTGGGCGAATTGAGCAGGCGCAATGTACTTCTGCGCCTCGCGCAAAATGATTCGCTTGGGCCTGATACTACAAATCGGCTTGAACTCGCGCAGGGTCACTACGTTGAATTCGGCATCGATGTACACCACGCCCGCGCCAACGATTCCGGGATCGGCGTCGATGGCGGCGAACAGGCGTGGCAGGTTGATCTGGCTTTCGATGCGTTGGCGGGCCATGAACTGGGAGGGGCTGTAGTCCATGCCGATACCCGGTAAGGGGTTGCTCATGTGAATCGTCCTTGAAGATCGCGGGTTAGATCTTTAATGCCTGCGCAGGCGATTTCCGGCTCTCACAGGGTTTGGCGTTGCACGGAAAATCGATTTTCCGGGCAGCCATTGAAGCGGGCGTCACCTTAGCAAACGGGCCGCTGCCTCGCTAGAAAGCAAAACGCCAGCACTCAGGCTGGCGTTTTGCGATATCGCGGGCAGATTAACGCGGCACGACTGGCTTGCGGGCCGGTTTGGGCCCCTTGCCTTTGGCCGCATCCTTGCGATCCTTGGCCGCCTGCTGGTTGCGGGCGAATGCCGCAGCCTTGGCCTGTTCACGCTTGTCCCACGGGTTGCCGCCATCGCTGGCGCGCGGTGGCAAGCCAGTGTGCTGGGTCAGGATCTTGGTGGTCTTCTCACCCGCAACTTTATGGCTGCCGGCCGGCGTCGAGTTCTTGCGACGGGCGCTCTGGTAGCTATCGGTCGCCGGTTGGTGCAGCGGGATCAACTGGTTCTTGCCCGGCCCGATCAGGTCGGCGCGGCCCATGCGGGTCAGCGCTTCACGCAGCATCGGCCAGCCTTTGGGGTCGTGATAACGCAAGAACGCCTTGTGCAGACGACGCTGCTCTTCGCTCTTGACGATGGTCACGGCGTCGCTCTTGTAAGTGACTTTGCGCAGCGGGTTCTTGCCCGAGTGGTACATCGCGGTGGCGGTGGCCATCGGTGACGGGTAGAACGCCTGCACCTGGTCGGCACGGAAGCCGTTGCCCTTGAGCCACAGGGCCAGGTTCATCATGTCTTCGTCGGTGGTACCCGGGTGAGCGGCGATGAAGTACGGAATCAGGTACTGCTCTTTCCCGGCTTCCTTGGAGTACTTCTCGAACATGCGCTTGAACTTGTCATAGCTGCCGATGCCCGGTTTCATCATCTGATTGAGCGGACCTTCCTCGGTGTGTTCCGGGGCGATCTTCAGGTAACCACCGACGTGGTGGGTCACCAGCTCTTTGACGTATTCCGGTGACTCGACTGCGAGGTCGTAGCGCAGACCGGAAGCGATCAGGATCTTCTTCACACCCGGCAAGGCACGGGCGCTGCGGTACAGCTGAATCAGCGACGAGTGATCGGTGTTCAGGTTCGGGCAAATGCCGGGGAACACGCACGAAGGCTTGCGGCACGCGGATTCGATTTCCGGCGTCTTGCAGGCGATGCGGTACATGTTCGCGGTCGGGCCGCCGAGGTCGGAAATGACGCCGGTGAAACCGGGGACCTTGTCGCGGATCTCTTCGATTTCGCGAATGATCGACTCTTCGGAACGGTTCTGGATGATCCGGCCCTCGTGCTCGGTGATCGAGCAGAAAGTGCAGCCACCGAAGCAGCCACGCATGATGTTCACCGAGAAGCGGATCATGTCGTAGGCAGGGATCTTTTCCTTGCCGTACGCCGGGTGCGGAATGCGCGCATAGGGCATGCCGAACACGTAGTCCATTTCTTCGGTGGTCATCGGAATCGGAGGCGGGTTGAACCAGACGTCGACTTCGCCGTGCTTCTGCACCAGCGCACGGGCGTTGCCCGGGTTGGTTTCCAGGTGAAGCACGCGGTTGGCGTGAGCATAAAGAACTGCGTCACCGCGGACTTTCTCAACCGACGGCAAACGAATCACGGTCTTGTCGCGAGTCATCTTGGGGCTGGCCAGAATCTGCACGACCTTGGCTTCGCTCGGATCTTCAACCGGACCTTTTTCCTGCTCGATGGCGCAGGCCTGGGTGTCCTGGGTGTTCACGTACGGGTTGATGATCTTGTCGATCTTGCCCGGACGGTCGATGCGCGTGGAATCGACTTCGTACCAGTCTTTCGGCGTGTCGCGACGAATGAACGCGGTACCGCGCACGTCGGTGATGTCTTCGATCTTGTGACCGTAGGACAGACGCTGGGCAACTTCGACGATCGCACGCTCGGCGTTGCCGTAGAGCAGGATGTCGGCGCAGGCGTCGATCAGGATCGAGTTGCGCACCCGGTCCTGCCAGTAATCGTAGTGGGCGATGCGGCGCAGGGAAGCTTCGATGCCACCGAGAACGATCGGCACGTTCTTGTAGGCTTCCTTGCAACGCTGGCTGTAAACCAGGCTCGCGCGATCCGGACGTTTGCCCGCCATGCCGCCAGGGGTATAGGCGTCATCGGAGCGGATTTTCTTGTCGGCGGTGTAGCGGTTGATCATCGAGTCCATGTTGCCGGCCGCGACACCGAAGAACAGGTTCGGCTCGCCGAGCTTCATGAAGTCGTCTTTGGACTGCCAGTCTGGCTGGGCAATGATCCCGACGCGGAAGCCTTGCGACTCCAGCAGCCGGCCAATGATTGCCATGCCGAACGACGGATGGTCAACGTACGCATCACCGGTGACGATGATGATGTCGCATGAATCCCAGCCAAGCTGATCCATCTCCTCCCTGCTCATCGGCAGGAATGGCGCTGGACCGAAACATTCGGCCCAGTACTTGGGATAGTCAAATAACGGCTTGGCTGTTTGCATGACGATGACCGGTGTTGAGATGAAAAATCGCGGGCGCGGAATATAGCACAAAAAATAACCAATTCCGACAACAGCGGTCGGCTTTTACCCTCAGGCCTGCCCCCCTGACCGATACAGCACATTTCGCTGGGCAAAGGTCACTACATAGAGATTCTTCAAGCAAAAAACCCGCGAGTAATCTGGCGCTTCAATTATCAGACTGGCTTATCCAGAGCCACGGAGCGCCCTTGAACGATTCGACTTTACACAATACGGCCCCCGCACCTACCCCTGCGGCCCTATCTGCTCACGCAAGTTTCATCCAGAGCAAGCTGCCTGGCTGGCTAGTCGAGGGATCCGCCGAACAACGCAAAACGTTTCGCGCTTGCCTGCTCAAAAGCAATGCCGCCAGGCAGGCGCTGGCCTCAGTCTTCGAGGATCTGAAAAACCCCGTGAACTTTGCCCGATCCTTGTTGAGTGAAAAGCTTACAGGGCACCTGGGATCGCTGGACGCTGAAAAATCCACATTGCTGCGCGAGTGGAAGAACTCCCATCTCCTGGGCCTGATCAAAACACATCATAAAACCACCGAACAAACGCTTGTAGACGCCGCTCTGCAGAACTTCGAACCTTCCGAAGCCCTGAGCGGTGGTTTTGAAGCGGGATCGGCCATCTATTTGTCCGGGTACGTCGAAAAGAAAAAAAGCGCTGTCAGCCCAGAAAACTTCGCCGGGGTTTGCCGCGAGCTGGACATTGGCATGCAGTACCAGAGACACATCAGCGAAATACTGGAACCTTCCGCGACTGCGGGAACAACCGTCACTCACTCGGCAAACCAGATAAAGGCCCTGATCAGGAACGACGATCAAAATACTTTTGAGGCGGCGATCCACATCGCCCTGATGAAGAAATCCATCAACAACGATCTTTACACGCTATTACTCGAACTGAAACACGCCGGCAGCCACAAGGACTTGATCTGCTCACAGCTGACACTGGACGGCATAGCCCTTCCGGGCATCCTGATACTTCGGGATAAATGGCCTCAGATCAAACACGTCCTTTACATTCCCGATGACCCCGATCACGCGATCAAACGATATGACTCATATAACGAGCTTCAAAAAGCCTTGGCAATCAAGCTGGACACACCCTCTTACCGCAAGTTCTTCAATCGCTTCATTCCGTTCGAGCGCCAGGGAACGCCGCTGACCACAGGCACTTTGTGGTCAGGCGAATCCCGCCTGAGTAATCCGTCTTTTGCCAAACCCTTAGTGCGTGTCGATATTGCCGGTGACATCTATGAAACGGCCTTCAAGCAACGCATTGCCCACCTGAAAGCTGATGCACGTGTGCTGGCGGTCCCCACGGCAGATGCCAACACCGCCGGCAGTTTGAAAAAACGTCAGGAGCTCGAGGCCGCAGGAGAGTCGCTGTTGGTTTTCGCCGCGTCCTTCATACCGGTCATCGGTGAAGTGATGCTGGCGGTAACAGCCTTGCAGTTACTCCACTCGGTCTATCACGGCGTCGCCGCCTGGAGTCGTGGCGATACCGATGAAGCGTTGAATGATCTGCTCGACGCCGCAGACGCCGCAGCCCTGGGCATCATCACGGCCGGCGCAATAAAAACCACCGGGATCGCCACTCACCTGGTGAAAATCAGGTTGAGCGACAATAGCGAACGACTCTGGCACCCCGATCTGACGCCCTACCGGAATACACTTCAACTTCCTGAAAACATCCATCCCAACGCTCAAGGCTTGTACAAACACAACGCAAAAACCTATGTAGCACTGGAAGACCATTTCTATGAAGTAAAGGTCGACATCGCCACCCAAAAGTGGGAGCTGCAACACCCTTCTGACCCAAACGGGTATGCACCACAGATGGTACAAAACGATGCCGCCGGATGGCGCCATCTACACGAGGACCCGCGCGCCTGGGATGGGTTGAAACTGATCAGGCGTCTTGGCCCTGTCGCACGCAATATCCGCCAAGAAGCCGTCGAGCCCATTCTGCTGGTCAGCGGACTAGACCGATTGGCTCTCATTGAACTTCATCTGAACACCCAACGTCCGCCGCCCCTGCTGACCGATGTGTTGAAGCGCTTTGATTTGAGGCAGGAAATAAATGATTTCAAGATAGAACGCAGCAAAGGCACTAAAACCGGCACTTACTCACCGTTCATCTTGATGCACCTGCTCACCACACTGAGCGGCTGGCCAACCACTCGATACCTGACCGTAGTCGACGGGACTGAAACGCTCTTTGCTTTTGGTGACTCCGCCAATGCAACACTGCCAGAACTTAGATTGACCTACGCCCAAATCAGAAACGGCGAACTGACAGACGCTGTTGTCGAGAAGTTGGAAGCTGAAGAGCTCAGTGAGCTGTTCAAAGGGCTGGCACCCTCCACTGCCTCTAACGCAGAGCGCCTGGCGCAGTGTCTCGAGATCAAACTTGCGGCAACAAAAGATCTGCTGTTTCCAAAAATTTATGCGCTGACCGATCAACCGGAAAACTCGATACAGGAACACATTCGCACCCAGTATCCAGCGCTGCCAAAAAGCTATCTGCAACAAATGACACTCAGCCTCAGCACACTGGAAAAACAACAAATCGTGCGGGAACGGCAGTTGCTGCCACTCATGGAAAAGGAAGCAGCCGAATATTCCAAGGAAGTTGAAACAGCACGTACTTATGAGGGGCTTTATCTTGATTCGGCTCGCCCTCTCGACACCGACAAACTCATCCTCACGAACCTCAAGCACTTGCCTGACTGGGCCGACTCGGTGCACATCGAAATGCGTGATGCAACCCTCAACGGCACATTGCTGAGCAGCGTCGGCAGTGACACAGCCGTTCATCGCAGGGTTCTGGTTCGAGTAGGCGCGCAGTACAGGGCTTACGATGCTGCGGGAAATTCGCTTAATGGATTGGCCGACCTCTATACCTCGATCAAAGCGGCCCTGCCTGAAGCCGAGCGCTTTGCCATCGCCAATCGCTGGACTGACCGTGTCAAAACCGCGCTCAACAACGTTATTGAGCATTTACACAAACAACCTTTGGCTATTCGGGAAGCTGATGCGTCATGGGCTACCGAGCCCGTAACCCCAGGCTTGCCTCTTGATACCTATTTTGCCCGGCAAGAAACACCGACGAACCTGTCGCTGCGCGCAGATGGCGTTTATGAACAGCGCCCCGGACAAGGTGGCACGCACACGTATTACGTGCAGGAAAACCGCCTGTACTATCAAGTGCAATACGCCAAACCGGGCTGGCAAGTCATCGATGCGCGCAGCCCCTATCGAGCGTACAAGCCTTATGTGCGGAAAAAGGTTGGGGGTGGTTGGGAGATCGATACCGATAGCGGATTACCGGGCGGCACCCCGGGCGTTGGCTCGTCAAGGCACCTCGATATTCCGGAGGAGGCGAGCGGCAGCTATCACAGCGCCACCGAATACATCATGCCTGTGCCATTCACTGCCGCCGAACGCGACCGAATGTCCAGCATCAGATCCTTTCAACAGGCCATCAACACACGCGGCAACTATGATCGCGCCAACAACGGCCGTTACCCCCTCAGGGACTTGAAAGGGCAACCGTTACGCATCAAAAAAATTCAGCAGCAGGCCAGATCGGCCGATGGCGGTACCCGCTACCAGGCCGCGGCAATCAAACCTTACATTCAATGGGAGGGCTTCGAAGACGTAGCCAACCTGTACGAAGAGAAACTGGCGCTACGTACATTCACCGCTGCCGACTGCAAGATGCCTGAGGAAAGGACCTTGATCGGACAAGACATGGTGAGCAACAAAAAGCCGCTGGTTAAAGGGGAGATTCTTGGGGTCTATGGGGGAGGATTGATACCCGGTTATGTCGGTGTCGCCAGAAAGGACCCGTTCCTCATCGATGTACTGCCCGGGAAGCTGTTCACCCACGCCCGACCTTCTACCGTTCTATTGTCTGGAGACAATGTGCTGTCCCGAATGAATACGCTCTTCGAGTATGAACAGGGCAAGCCGGCACGACAGGCAACAACGGGTTACAACGTCGAAGCCGTGCCGTTCGATGTGGTGGTTCAAGCCCAAGGCGCAGGCACGGAAAAATACTTGCTGTACGCCTTCTTTGCCACCGACGACATTCCCGTCGATAACGAGCTGCGTTGGAACTATGGCTACACCGAGCAAGCGATCAGAGCCCTGTTCGCCTGAAACACAGCTATCAACCGGACATCCTTGACGTTACTCGTCGTCGAAGTTGTAGCTACCCGGCGCCAGGTTTTCGAAGCGGGTGTACTTACCGATGAACGCCAGTCTTGACGTGCCGATCGGGCCGTTCCGCTGTTTGCCGATGATGATCTCGGCGATGCCTTTGTGCTCGGTTTCCGGGTGATACACCTCGTCCCGGTACACGAACATGATCACGTCGGCATCCTGCTCGATCGCTCCGGATTCCCGGAGGTCGGAGTTGATCGGGCGTTTGTTCGGTCGTTGCTCCAGGGAGCGGTTGAGCTGGGACAGCGCCACCACCGGGCAGTTGAATTCCTTGGCCAGGGCCTTCAAGGAACGGGAGATTTCAGAAATCTCGTTGGTTCGGTTGTCGCCGCCAGAACCCGGGATCTGCATCAATTGCAGGTAGTCGATCATGATCAGGGCGATGTCGCCGTGTTCACGCACCAGACGCCGGGTCCGTGCGCGCATTTCCGACGGGCTGATACCGGCCGTATCGTCAATGAACAGCTTGCGATCGTTGAGCAAGTTGACCGCCGATGTCAGGCGCGGCCAATCGTCGTCTTCCAGGCGACCGGCACGAACCTTGGTCTGGTCGATCCGGCCGAGGGACGACAACATACGCATGATCAGCGATTCGCCTGGCATCTCCAGCGAGTAGACCAATACGCATTTGTCACTGCGCAGCACGGCGTTTTCCACCAGGTTCATCGCAAAGGTGGTTTTACCCATGGATGGACGGCCGGCAACGATGATCAGGTCAGACGGTTGCAGGCCGCTGGTCATACCGTCGAGATCGGTATAACCGGTGGACAGGCCGGTAATCGCGTTGTCGGTGTTGAACAAGGTGTCGATGCGGTCGATGGCCTTGGTCAACAGGTCATTCACGCTCACCGGGCCGCCGGTTTTTGGCCGGGCCTCGGCGATCTGGAAAATCTGCCGTTCGGCTTCGTCGAGAATCTCTTCAGCCGAGCGGCCTTCCGGGTTGAAAGCGCTGTCGGCGATTTCTGTGGCGATGCCGATCAACTGTCGCAACGTTGCCCGTGCACGGACGATCTGGGCATAAGCCTTGATGTTGGCGACGGACGGCGTGTTTTTTGCCAGTTCGCCAAGGTATCCGAGACCACCGACTTGCGAGGTCTGACCTTCCTTGTCCAATTGCTCGGCAAGGGTCACGACATCGATCGGGGAGTTCTGGTCGGCGAGCTTGGCGATCGCGCGGAAGATCAGGCGGTGGTCATGTCGATAGAAATCACCGTCCGACACTTGATCGAGCACGCGTTCCCAGGCGTTGTTGTCCAGCATCAAACCACCGAGCACGGCCTGTTCGGCCTCGATGGAATGCGGCGGCACCTTCAGGGCAGCGGTTTGCAGATCGTATTGCTCAGGAGCGGAGATATCGTTCATGGCCACTTGAAATAGTTTTGTGAAAATCAGGAACTGCAGAAAGACAAAGGGCACGACCTGTAAACAGGATCGTGCCCGATGTTACCGGCAAGTACCCGAGGGTACCAGCCGACAAGTGCTGCTTAAGCTGCTACCACGACAACGCGTACGGTGGCTTCAACTTCGGCGTGCAGGTGCACGGCTACGTCGAATTCGCCTACGTTGCGGATAGTGCCGTTCGGCAGACGAACTTCGCTTTTTGCAACTTCAACGCCAGAGGCGGTCAGTGCATCAGCGATGTCGTGAGTACCGATCGAACCGAACAGCTTGCCTTCGTCGCCAGCGGTGGCAGTGATAGTCACTTCCAGCTCAGCCAGTTGGGCAGCGCGGCTTTCAGCCGAAGTTTTACGATCTGCTGCGGCTTTTTCCAGCTCAGCGCGACGCTCTTCGAACGCAGCCAGGTTGGCAGCGGTCGCAGCGGTAGCTTTGCCGTAAGGCAGCAGGTAGTTACGACCGTAGCCAGCCTTAACGTTCACTTTGTCACCCAGGTTGCCCAGGTTGGTGACTTTTTCCAGAAGGATCAGTTGCATGTGAAAATCCTCTTAACTTTTAACCTTCACCGTTCGCGCTATCGACGTCTTTCGGCGTCGAACGACCGCGAAAATCAATCAGGCTGTCGACGATGGCCAAGACCACCAGCAACGGATAGATCAGCTGCATGAACAGCAACAGCGTGACGTACAACCCCACCAGCCAGAACCTGGCCAGTCGCTTTTGCGCCACCAGCCCATGAATCAGGGCCAGCCCGGCGAACACCAGCGGTACACTGCACAACGGCGTCAACATGGCCATCTGCGGACCGATGTTCGGCCCCAGAAGCATGAACGCCAGCAGTAACATCGCCAGCCCCAGCGGGAATCGGATGGCGCGAAACTCGCGACCAAAACCACCCGGGTTGTACAACAACGCCTGCCAGTAGCGCCCGACAAGCAGGCTCAGCACACTGACGATTTGCAACAAAGCCGCAATCAGGCCGGTCAGGACCGGTGCGATCAGGGACGCAAATTGCGCTTGCTCGTCTACCGACAACTTCTGGTAGACATCACCGAGTAGCGACGGCATGACTTTTATCAAAGCCTGCGCCAGCATCTCGATTTGGGGAGCAAAAACTGTCCCCAGCACCACTGAAAACACCACTCCCATCGCTATGCTGACCAGCAGCACGCGGTTCCAGGACTCGCTTGCGCGCAAAACCAACGCAAGGCTCCAAGACCCCAGCAGCACCAGAAGTGCCCGTGGGTCATCGGAATAAAACCACCAGATCAACGCCGGCAGCAGTCCCAGAGCAAGAACGCCCAGGGCGTCCTTCAATCCGCGCCGCAGGAGCACAAGGCAACCCGCGGCAGCACCCAACCAATACAACAACGGCAACGTTGCGCATCCGGCCACTACCAGAGTGGCCTGCATACGGCCGCGCATGATGAACTCAGCTATGGCACGCATGCTTTCAATCCTTTGCTACGTGTCGACTGCCCGGTCTCAGCGGCCGTGGCTGTCGGTGTAGGCCAGCAGGGCCAGGAAGCGGGCGCGCTTGATAGCGGTGGCCAGCTGACGCTGATAACGTGCTTTGGTACCGGTGATGCGGCTTGGAACGATTTTGCCGGTCTCGGATACATAAGCTTTCAGAGTGTTGAGATCTTTGTAATCGATCTCTTTCACGTCTTCAGCGGTGAAGCGGCAGAATTTACGACGACGGAAGAAACGTGCCATGTAATAGGCTCCTCAAAAGGTCCGTGGATTACTCGTCAGCGTTATCGCTGTTGTCGCTGTCATCACTATCAGCGCTTTCAGCGCCTTCGTGCTCAGGACGGTCGCGACGCTCACGGCGCTCACTGCGGTTTTCTTCAGCCTTGAGCATCTCGGATTGGCCGGTAACGGCTTCTTCGCGACGGATGACCAGGTTACGGATCACTGCATCGTTGTAGCGGAAGTTGTCTTCCAGCTCGGCCAGGGCCTTGCCAGTGCACTCAACGTTCAGCATCACGTAGTGAGCCTTGTGAACATTGTTGATTGCGTAGGCCAGTTGACGACGGCCCCAATCTTCCAGACGGTGGATTTTGCCGCCGTCTTCTTCGATCAGCTTGGTGTAACGCTCTACCATGCCGCCGACTTGCTCGCTTTGATCCGGGTGGACCAAAAAGATGATTTCGTAATGACGCATGAATGCTCCTTACGGGTTGTAGCCTGCCGCTCAAAAGCGGTCAGACAAGGAGTGAATGACACTTATGGACTTGCTTGCGATAGACACATGCGTGCCTGCCGTCACAGCAAGGGGCGCAATTGTAGAGAAGGGACGGAAGAGGCGCAAGGCAATTGGTGATTATTTGAACAACCACGACTATTTGCCCAAAACACAAACCACTGTGGGAGCTAGCCTGCTAGCGATGAGGAAATAACATTCAATATTGATGTTGAATGTGACTCCGCCATCGCTAGCAGGCTAGCTCCCACAGGAGGGGTTTACCGCTGGATCAGGACTTCTTGGCCGTTCCGGCAGCCTTGACGCTGCGCTGGCGCCGGGCTTCGAACAGGCAGACGCCGGTCGCCACGGAAACGTTGAGACTGCTGACGCTACCCGCCATCGGCAGGTGCACCAGGTAGTCGCAAAGATCGCGGGTCAGGCGACGCATGCCGCTGCCTTCAGCCCCCATGATCAGGATGGTCGGGCCGGTCATGTCTTGCTGATACAGACTCTGCTCAGCTTCGCCCGCCGTACCGACGACCCACAAGCCGCGCTGCTTGAGCTTTTCCAGGGTGCGCGCCAGATTGGTCACCGCAACCAACGGAATCACTTCCGCCGCGCCGCAGGCCACTTTACGCACCGTCGGAGTCAACGTCGCCGACTTGTCCTTTGGAACGATCACCGCCAGTGCGCCCGCCGCATCGGCAGAACGCAGACAAGCGCCAAGGTTGTGCGGATCGGTCACGCCGTCGAGCACCAGCAACAGCGGTGCGCCTTCGGTGCGATCGAGCAGCTCGTCGAGCATCGCCTCGCCCCAGACCTGGCTCGGACTCACCTCTGCCACCACGCCCTGGTGCACGCCTTCAACCCAGGCATCCAGCTCACGGCGCTCGGCATTGCCGACGGCCACGCGATTTTCGCTCGCCAACTCGATCAGCGTTTGAACACGCGGATCACTGCGGCCTTCGGCCAGCCAGATCTGCTTGACGCGTTTTGGGTGGTGACGCAGCAACGCTTCTACAGCGTGCACGCCGTAGATCTTTTCCAACTGACTCATGACTTGGCCTTCGGTTTACGCGCCCCGCCGCTTTTGGCGGCTGGAGCAGAACCCGCTTTTGGCGGGCCTTTACGGTGTTTGCTCGGTTTGGCTGGCTTGCCGCCGGGAGCCTTGTCAGGCGCCGACCGTCCGGTCTTTCCCCCAGACGCCGCTTTACCGCCGCTTTTCGCTTCAGACAGCAACGCCTGCTTCAATTCGCGGCTTTTGCGCAGCTCGGCATTTTTCGCCGCGGCATCGCTTGGGCGATAGGCTTCGACAGCCTTTTCCTTGGCAGGACGACGACCGGTTTTCGCCGGGGCCGGTTCTGCAGCCGTTTTGGCAGCCGGTGCAGCCGTTTCAGTCCCGCGCTTCTTGCGACCGATCGGCGCACTGATGGTCTTTTCAGCCATCTCGAAGTCGATCTTGCGTTCGTCGAGATCGACGCGCATGACCCGCACTTCAACGGTATCGCCAAGACGGAAGCTGCGACCGGTACGCTCACCGGCCAGGCGATGGTGCACAGGATCGAAGTGGTAGTAATCGCCCGGCAGCGCGGTGACGTGCACCAGGCCTTCGACGTAGATATCAGTCAACTCGACGAACAGGCCAAAACCGGTCACGGCAGTGATCACACCCGGGAACGACTCGCCCACACGGTCTTTCATAAACTCGCACTTGAGCCAGTTCACGACGTCGCGGGTCGCTTCGTCGGCACGGCGCTCGCTCATCGAGCACTGCTCGCCGAGCTGCTCCAGGATCGCTTCGTCGTACGGGTAGATGCGCGCTTTCGGAATGGTCATCGCGCCAGCACGGCGAACGTGCGGGGTGTCCATTTTCGAATGGATGACGCTGCGAATCGCCCGGTGCGTGAGCAAGTCCGGGTAGCGACGGATCGGCGAGGTGAAGTGGGTATAGGCTTCGTAATTCAGGCCGAAGTGGCCCTGGTTATCGGCGCTGTACACCGCCTGGCTCAACGAACGCAGCATGACAGTCTGGATCAGATGGAAATCCGGACGGTCCTTGATGCTCGCCAGCAATGCCTGGTAGTCCTTCGGCGACGGGCCGTCCTTGCCTTTGTGCAGGGACAGGCCGAGCTCGCCAAGGAAGGCGCGCAGCTTTTCCAGACGCTCCGGTGGCGGGCCATCGTGGACGCGGTACAGCGCAGGAATTTCGTGCTTTTTCAGGAATTCGGCGGTGGCCACGTTGGCCGCCAGCATGCATTCCTCGATCAGCTTGTGCGCATCGTTACGAACGGTCGGACGGATTTCGGCAATCTTGCGCTCGGTCCCGAAGATGATCCGGGTTTCCTGCGTTTCGAAATCGATCGCGCCACGCACGTGACGAGCGGCCAGCAGCACTTTGTACAGTGCGTAAAGCTGCTTGAGGTGCGGCAGAACGTCGTTGTACTCGCCACGGAGCTCACGCGCCTCGGTGAGTTTCGGCGTTTCCAGCATCGCGCTGACTTTGTTGTAGGTCAGGCGAGCGTGGGAGTGAATCACCGCTTCGTAGAAGCAGTAGTCGGTCATCTCACCGGATTTGGAGATGGTCATCTCGCAAACCATGGCCAGGCGATCGACGTGCGGGTTCAGCGAGCACAGGCCGTTGGACAGCTGCTCAGGCAGCATCGGCACGACGCGCTCGGGGAAGTACACCGAGTTGCCACGAACCTGGGACTCGTTGTCCAGCGCCGAACCGATTTTCACGTAGCTGGAAACGTCGGCGATCGCCACGTACAACTTCCAGCCGCCGGAGAACAGGCGCAGCTTGCCCGGCTTGGCTTCGCAATAGACCGCATCATCGAAGTCACGCGCATCTTCGCCGTCAATGGTCACGAACGGCAGATGGCGCAGGTCGATGCGCTTCTCTTTGTCTTTCTCTTCGACTTCCGGCTTGAGCTTGGCGGCTTCTTTCAGCACAGCCTCAGGCCAGACGTGGGGAATATCGTACGTGCGCAGGGCAACGTCGATTTCCATGCCCGGCGCCATGTAGTTACCCACGACTTCGACCACGTCGCCTTGCGGCTGGAAGCGTGGCGTCGGCCAGTGAGTGATCTTCACTTCGACGAACTGACCGATCTGGGCGTTGGCGTTACGGCCTGGAGTCACCAGCACTTCCTGCTGGATCTTCGGATTGTCCGCAACGACGAAGCCAATACCGCCCTCTTCGAAGTAACGGCCAACGATGGTCTCGTGGGCACGGGACACCACTTCGACGATCATGCCTTCGCGGCGACCGCGACGGTCGAGGCCGGAAACACGGGCAAGGGCACGATCGCCATCGAACACCAGACGCATTTGCGCCGGGCTCATGAACAGGTCGTCACTGCCGTCGTCCGGGACCAGGAAGCCGAAACCGTCACGGTGACCGCTGATGCGGCCCAGGATCAGGTCGAGCTTGTCCACCGGCGCATAGGTGCCGCGACGGGTATAGATGAGTTGAGCGTCGCGCTCCATGGCGCGCAGGCGGCGGCGCAGGGCTTCGATCTGGTCTTCTGTGGTCAGACCAAACTCTTCAACCAACTGCTCGCGGTTAGCAGGCGAACCCCGATCAGCAAGATGCTGAAGGATCAGTTCGCGGCTAGGGATAGGGTTATCATATTTTTCCGCTTCACGAGCGGCCTCGGGATCGAGGGACTGCCAATCGGCCATTAGAGAGTTTTCACCTTGTCTATATGCGGGTTAGTTTGGCATAGGCGTAATGAAACGGGAAATTTCAGGCTGTGACAGCCCATCTAAAGCCCTATATCGACACCGAGAAGCTGAATTAAATGCCACTGGTAAAATTTTCCAGGTTTTTTCGACCTCAGGGGTTTACAGTTAAAAAGACGCTCCGTATAGTGCGCGCCATCGACGACGCAGACGCATTGCCGATAATGCCCAGATGGTGAAATTGGTAGACACGCCAGCTTCAGGTGCTGGTGACCGCAAGGTCGTGGAAGTTCGAGTCTTCTTCTGGGCACCAATTTCGAGCTTGAGATTAGATCAATTTCAAGGCTCATACAAAAACCCGCGAAAGCGGGTTTTTTGCATTCCAGGCCCCTGGATTATTAAAACTAAATCAGGGGTTTACAGATCAAAAAGCTCTCCGTATAGTGCGCCACATCAACAGCGGCGACGCTGAAGATAATGCCCAGATGGTGAAATTGGTAGACACGCCAGCTTCAGGTGCTGGTGACCGCAAGGTCGTGGAAGTTCGAGTCTTCTTCTGGGCACCAATTCAAATTTCAGAGTCGATCTGAAATTTCACAAAAACCCGCGAAAGCGGGTTTTTGCGTTTCTGGCTTTCGAAAAACCAGAGGCCGCACGTACGCTGGGCGCGGCGTTTGCGCTGGTGTTTCTGGAGCGATGAGGGAACTGACGGCGACGCTGCTGCTGAATCCAACCGGGCTCAATACGCTGGCGACGGAAGTCTGGGCACATACCGCGAATGTGGAGTTTGCGGCGGCTGCGCCTTATGCGGCGTTGTTGATTTTGGTGTCGGGTTTGCCGGTTTATCTACTTAAACTACCCGGGTGTATTTGAGCCGCTGAGATTGCCATCGCGAGCAGGCTCGCCCCCACAGGGAAATGCATTCCCATGCGGGAGCGAGCCTGCTCGTGAAGAGGCCAGCCCAATCAATACACATTTAAGCCCTGAACTGCCCCAGGCTGGCCTTCAATTGCGCCGCCAACCCATCCAGCACCTTGCCGCTGGCCGTGGTTTCCACCACTGCCTGAGCCGCTTTCTCAGCCTGTGCATGAATGGTCTCAACCCGACCGCGTACCGCTTGCGCGCCTTGCGCCTGATGCGCCGCTGCCTGCGTTGCCAGACCAATCGCCGCATGAACCTGCTCGACTGACGCCTGCACCGATTGCTGCAACCGCGCACTGTCACGCAGCACCAGCAAACCTTCGCTGGCCTGACGCCCGGCCTGACCGATCGCTGCCACCGCTTCACGCGCACCTTGTTGCAAGGCAACGATGTGCGCCTGAATGTCGCCAGTGGAGCTCTGCGTCTTGCTCGCCAGCGCTCGCACCTCGTCAGCGACCACGGCAAACCCGCGACCAGTCTCGCCCGCACGCGCCGCTTCGATGGCGGCGTTCAGCGCCAGCAGGTTGGTTTGCTCGGCGATCCCGTGAATCACCGTCAACACCACTTCAATCTGCTCACTCTGCTGTGCCAGCCGCTCGATGACTTTCGCCCCGGTGTCGACCTGCCCGGCCAACGCCTCGATCAGGCCGCCGACTTTCGCCGAGGTCCGCGTGTTTTCATCTGTCGCCGAACGAATATCCACCACTTGCTGCAAGGCCGCCTGCATGGCATGACTTTCAGACTGTGCTTCGTCAGCCATTTGCGATAGCGCACGCAGGCTCTCGGCCACTTCATCGCGTTGCATGCCTGCCGCTTTGTCGGCCCCGGCATTGCGCAAGGTCATCGCGCCGATTTCCACACCGGTACGCTGAGCCACATCGCCCGCTTCGCGCACGATCGGCTGCAACTTATCCACAAAGCGATTGACCGCCGAGGCCATGTCGCCGATCTCATCCTTACTGTTGATCTGCACGCGCTTGGTCAGGTCGCCCTCGCCCGCCGCCAGGTCATCCATGGCCGCAATCAGCAGCTTCAGACGATTGACCACGCGACGACCCAGCACCACGGCCAGCAACAGCAATACGCCGAAGCCCACCACCGCCAGGCCCATGCCGATGCGCCAGCGCAAAGTGCCCGCGGCTTCCTGCACGGTGCTGGTGGTGTTGGCCTGCATCTCTGAAGCCGTTGCCTGCGCCGACTTCAGGCGCGCGCCCATCGCTGCCGCACTATCAGCCGCCGCGCCTTTGAGGCTGTCGCCCACCAATTGATCACTGCTGGCGATCAGCGCCGAGAAGCGCTTGTCGAGGGCTGCCAGATCGACTTCCACGGAAGCAGTCGAGACGCCCATCAAGACCTTGCCGATTTCCACGCCATTGGGGCTGATGGAGGCTTCGAGGTAGTAGACCGACGGATCGTTCTTCGCCGCATCCAACACTTTGTCCAATGCGCGCTCGCCCTGGCCTTTCTCCAGCAGCGCTTTGTTGATCGGGTTCTCGCGGTTCAGATAGCGCGTCAGGTGCTGGCCGGTAGCGTCGTCGTAGATTACGAACAGCACGTTGGGATTGCGCTGGGCCCGGCGGGCGAATTCGGACAGGGTTGGAACGTCGCTGTCCCACATGGCCCGAGGTGCGACCGAAGCCAGAAGCTGCGCCATATCGTTGGCGGAGTCCTTCAGATCCTTCTCCAGCGTCGCACGCAGCTGTGCTTGTTCGTCCTTCAATCGCGAGGACAAACCCACCGCAAGACGCTGACGCGTGCTCGTAGAAAGGCTATCGAGGCTCGACGTGACTTCACGCCCTGCCTGCTCAAGTTCCCCGGAAAGTTTTTGACTGTCGGCACCCAGGCGCACACCCAGATCGGCTTCGAGCGCGGTCACTGTGCTCCGGGTCAGAGCGACAGCTACAAGCACTTGCACCAAAAGGGCGATACCCAGGGTAACGAACACAGGCCGCAATAGACGGCTTTGTAACAGTGAGAGAATGGCTGACACTTAAAATCCCTCTGCTTGGCGCCATTAAATTGATGGCGCACTGGAAGCGATGCTTTTAATCAACATCACAGCAAAGGTCGTGCCGCCCGACAGGCAGATACGACAAAGGCCCCAAATGAGGGGCCTTTGTGTTTTACATCAACGACTTATTAAGCGAACGGATGACGCAAAACGATGGTTTCGTTGCGGTCCGGGCCCGTCGAAATAATGTCGATCGGCGCACCGATCAGCTCTTCAACGCGCTTGATATAAGCACGGGCGTTAGCTGGCAGCTCTTCCATGGTTTTGGCACCCACAGTCGACTCGGTCCAGCCCGGCACTTCTTCGTACACAGGCTGCAGGCCCACGTAGCTGTCAGCATCAGTCGGGGCAACGGCATTGCCTTGCGCATCTTTGTAGCCGACGCAGATGTTGATGGTTTCGAGGCCGTCGAGCACGTCGAGCTTGGTCAGGCAGATGCCCGAGATGCTGTTCACATCGATGGCACGACGCAGGATAACGGCGTCGAACCAGCCGCAACGGCGGGCACGGCCGGTGGTAGCACCGAACTCGTGACCTTGTTTGGCCAGGTGAGCACCCACTTCGTCAAACAGCTCAGTCGGGAATGGACCCGAACCTACGCGAGTGGTGTAAGCCTTGGTGATGCCCAGGATGTAATCCAGGAACATCGGGCCAACGCCCGAACCGGTCGCCACGCCACCAGCGGTGGTGTTGGAGCTGGTCACGTACGGATAGGTACCGTGGTCGATGTCGAGCAACGAACCTTGGGCGCCTTCGAACATGATGTCTTTGCCGGCGCGACGCAGGTCGTGCAGCTCGGCGGTCACGTCCAGCATCAGCGGCTTGAGCAGCTCAGCGTATTCCTTGCACTCGGCCAGGGTTTTTTCGAACTCGATGGCAGGCTCTTTGTAATAACCGACCAGCATGAAGTTGTGGTAGTCCACCAGTTCACGCAGTTTGTCTTCAAAGCGCGGCATGTTGAGCAGGTCGCCCACACGCAGGCCACGCCGTGCAACCTTGTCTTCGTACGCCGGGCCGATGCCGCGACCGGTCGTACCGATCTTCAGTTCGCCACGGGCCTTTTCACGGGCCTGGTCCAGCGCTACGTGGAAGGACAGGATCAGCGGGCAGGACGGGCTGATACGCAGGCGCTCGCGCACCGGGACGCCTTTCTCTTCCAGCTTGATGATTTCCCGCAGCAGAGCGTCGGGTGCAACCACCACGCCGTTGCCGATCAGGCACTGCACGCCTTCACGCAGCACGCCCGACGGAATCAGGTGCAAGACGGTTTTTTCGCCGTCGATCACCAGGGTGTGACCAGCATTGTGGCCACCCTGGTAGCGCACTACGGCGGCAGCATGTTCGGTCAGCAGATCAACGATCTTGCCTTTGCCCTCATCACCCCATTGGGTGCCCAGGACTACGACATTCTTACCCATAACACTTGTCCTCATTCGCGCAAACTTGGTGCCGGCGGCAGCCGGCAGGAAAACTCAAGAAGCCAGTGGCGATACTTGCCAAAGCCCGTTCTGCTGAATCAATTGCCGGTCGCAGTCCGCTTCACGGGCGGCGGCCAAAGGTTGTCCAGGCAACGCCTGAACGACACGCTGACCCTCACTGCGCAACTGGCAAACCTGCTGCCAGAGAGCGGCATCCGTACTGTCAGGCATCCAGATACCGCCAGACGGTAACTCGATCTCAGCACGCCCCAGGGTCACCAGGGTTTTCAAATCGGTAGAGAAGCCGGTTGCTGGACGGGCGCGGCCGAAGTCGGCACCGATGTCGTCGTAACGACCACCCTGAGCAATGGACTGGCCAACACCCGGTACGAATACCGCGAACACCACACCGGTGTGGTAGTGGTAGCCGCGCAACTCGCCCAGGTCGAAATACAACGGCAACTCAGGGAAACGCGTGGACAGACGCTCGGCAATCGCCAGCAGATCATCCAGAGCCGCCAATACTGGCGCCGGCGCATTCGCCAGGCGCTCGCGGGCAGCGCTCAATACTTCACGGCCGCCACACAGATCGACCAGCGCCCGCAGCATGCCCGACAGATCGGCTGGCAGGCCTTCGGTCAAGGTAATGACCTCGTCGATGGCCTTACGTTGCAACGCATCGAACAACTGTTGCTCGACTTCACCGGACAGACCGGCGGCGCGAGCCAGCCCGCGGTAGATACCCACATGACCGAGGTCCATGTGCACATCCGGCACATCGGCCAGTTGCAGCATAGCCAACATCAGGCTGATGACTTCCACGTCGCTGCTCGGGCTGGCATCGCCGTACAGCTCGGCACCCAGCTGGATCGGGCTGCGCGAGGACGACAAGGCGCGCGGCTGAGCGTGCAGCACGCTACCGGCATAGCACAGACGGCTCGGGCCTTCGCGTCGCAAGGTGTGCGCATCGATGCGCGCCACTTGCGGCGTGATGTCGGCACGGAAACCCATCTGCCGGCCCGATTGCGGGTCGATGACCTTGAAGGTACGCAGATCGAGGTCCTGGCCCGCGCCGGTCAGCAGGGATTCCAGGTACTCGATATGGGGAGTCACGACAAACTCGTAACCCCAGCTCTGGAACAGATCCAACACCTGACGACGCGCGACTTCAATGCGCGCCGCTTCTGGTGGCAGTACTTCTTCGATGCCATCTGGCAGCAGCCAGCGGTCTACCGTTGCCATTACGCCATTCCCCTATGATCCGGGCGGCCAGCCTTTGGGCGAGCCTTGAGTGAAGCAGAAAATGATCGGTTCATGCGCAAACCACGCGCATGAACAACGCGGCGAAAAGCCCAAATCGGCTTCACCAACCACTTTCCTCGAAAAACCTGTCGAGTCATTCAACTCGCACGCCTGCATAAAAACAGCAATCAAACGTGCAGACGCAAAAAAGCCGGGAATTTCCCGGCTGCCGCATCATACACACGTTTTCCCAAAGGATCACCCCGCCCGAGGCGTTAGCCGCCAGGCGGGGGATGATTCAGGTCAGCGCCGTATCAAGGCTTGGCTTTTTCCAGGTAACGGAAGAAGTCGCTGCTTGGGTCCAGGACCATGACGTCGGATTTGTTCGCGAAGCTTTCACGGTAGGCACGCAGGCTACGGTAGAAACCGTAGAACTCCTGGTCTTGGCCGTAGGCCTTGGAGTAGATCGCAGCGGCCTGGGCATCACCATCACCGCGAACCTCTTCAGATTCACGATAGGCTTCAGCCAGCAACACGCGGCGTTGACGATCAGCGTCGGCACGAATGCCTTCTGACAGCTCGTTACCCTTGGCGCGGTGCTCGCGAGCTTCACGCTCACGCTCGGAACTCATGCGTTCGAACACGCTGCGGTTCACTTCTTTCGGCAGATCAATGGCCTTGACCCGAACATCGACAACTTCGATGCCCAGCTCTTTTTCCGCCATCTTGTTCAGCGAAGCCGTGATATCGGTCATCAGCGCATCGCGCTCACCGGACACCACTTCATGCAGCGTGCGCTTACCGAACTGGTCACGCAGGCCCGATTCCAGACGACGGGAAAGACGCTCGTCGGCAATCTGCTTGAGGCCGGAAGTCGCGGTGTAGAAGCGCTCGGCATCTTTCACGCGCCACTTGGCGTAGGCATCGACCATGACGGCTTTCTTTTCCAGCGTCAGGAAGCGTTGTGTCGGCGCATCGAGCGTCATCAGGCGTGCGTCGAATTTGCGCACCTGGTTGACGTAAGGCACTTTCACATGCAGGCCTGGCTGAACATCAGCCTGGACCACGCGACCGAACTGCAGCAGCACCGCACGCTCGGTCTGAGCCACGATGTAGAAGCAGTTCCAGGCAGCGATCGCCACGACGACGCCGACAATAAGGGCGATCAGCGATTTATTGCTCATCAGCGACTCTCCCTGGTACGTGCTGGCTGTTGCTGCAGATCGGCTGCCGCACGCGCATTCGCTTCATTGCTGCTGGCTGCCGCACCGGTCACCGAAGTGCTGGTGTTGCGACCACTTTCGACCATTTTATCCAGCGGCAAGTACAGCAGATTGCTCTGGCCATTCTTGTTCCCGGTTACGAGAACCTTGCTGGTATTGCTGAAGACTTCCTGCATGGTGTCCAGGTACAGACGCTCACGGGTGACTTCAGGTGCCTTGCGGTACTCGGCCACCAGTTTGGTGAAGCGATCGGCCTCACCCTTGGCGCGCGAGACGGTTTCGTCACGGTAGCCATTGGCATCTTCGATGATGCGCTGGGCCTGACCACGTGCTTCCGGCACGACGCCGTTGGCATAGGTTTCAGCCTGGTTGCGCGAACGCTGCTCGTCTTCACGGGCGCGGATCACGTCATCGAAGGCTTCCTGCACTTCACGCGGTGCGGCTGCGCTCTGTACGTTGACCTGGGTGACGGTGATGCCGGTGCGATAGGTATCCATGAAGCGTTGCAGACGCTCCTTGATTTCGCTGGCCATCAATTCACGACCTTCAGTCAGCACCTGGTCCATCGCGGTGGAACCCACTACGTGGCGTAAGGCACTTTCGGTCGCGTGCTGAAGGCTGATTTCCGGCTGGTCAACGCTCAACACGAAGTCCTGCAGGTTGCTGATCTTGTACTGCACGGTCAGCGGCACTTCGACGATGTTTTCGTCTTCAGTGAGCATTTGACCCTGCTTGGTATAGGCACGCTCACGCGTGACGTTTTCCAGGTACTTGCGATCCAGCGGCGGGAAATAGATGTTCAGACCCGGGCCGACAGTCTCGTAGTACTTGCCGAAGCGCAGCACCACGGCTTGCTCCTGCTCGTCGACGACATACACCGCGCTGTACAGCCACACCGCTGCCAACACGACCAGACCGATGCCGAGCAGACCGCCGAAGCCGCTACTCCTGCCCGAACCGCCCCCGTCATCACCGCGTTTCTTACCACCACCGAACAACCCGTTCAGGCTTTCCTGCAGCTTTCGGAAGGCCTCGTCGAGATCCGGTGGTCCCTTGCGGTCGCCGTTATTGCGGCGCTTGCCACCCCAAGGATCCTGATTATTCGAGTTGCCACCCGGCTCATTCCAAGCCATAGCGCTCTCCATCTGATAAAGCAAAGACGCACCCACGGCGCGCCGACCAATGCTACAGAATGCCTGTCACCGCGGCACAACCGCTTTTTCAGGCTTTTATTGCAAAGTGTGTTGTTCGATGAACTCTGTCGGCACAACGCCTTCACGGCTGACCAGCCGATTGAGCTCCGAGCGCGGTAATCGAACGGCCAGCAAGCTGACACCTTCTTCGTCGTGTTCTTCTTTCTGCACCGCTCCGAGCTCGAAAAACTGCGCACGCAGTCGAGCGAATCGTTGCGGCAAACGCAAGGTACCGATAAACAACTCACTGCCCAGCAACTCGGCAATGGCTTGCTCAAGCAATTCCAGACCACTGCCATCACGCGCCGACAGCCAGACCCGTTGAGGCTTACCGTTTTCGTCTCGCTGGATTTGTGGCTCAACGCCTTCAAGCAAATCGAGTTTGTTATAGACCTCGAGGATCGGCAAGTCCTGGGCACCAATCTCGCCCAGCACCACCATCACCTGCTCGATCTGCAACATGCGATCCGGTTCGGCCGCATCGATCACGTGCAACAGCAGGTCTGAGTTGCTCGACTCTTCGAGCGTAGACCGAAATGCCTCGACCAGTTTGTGGGGCAAGTGGCGTATGAAACCCACCGTATCGGCCAGGACAATCGGCCCCAGGTCGTCGAGTTCCAGACGGCGCAAGGTCGGGTCCAGCGTGGCAAACAACTGGTCAGCCGCGTAAACGTCGGATTTCGTGACGTTATTGAAGAGCGTGGATTTGCCGGCGTTGGTATAGCCCACAAGGGACACGGTAGGAATATCCGCACGCGAACGGCCGCGTCGCGACTGTTCGCGCTGACTGCGTACTTTTTCCAGTCGGCCCTTGATCTGTCGCAGGCGTACCCGCAGCAAACGGCGGTCGGTTTCCAGCTGGGTTTCACCCGGGCCACGCATACCGATACCGCCACCCTGACGCTCAAGGTGGGTCCAGCCACGAACCAGCCGGGTGCTCATGTGATCAAGCTGGGCCAGTTCTACCTGGAGCTTGCCTTCATGGGTACGGGCGCGCTGGGCGAAAATATCGAGAATCAGACCGGTACGGTCGATCACGCGACACTCGAAAACACGTTCGAGGTTACGTTCCTGACTGGGCGTGAGGATGTGATTGAAGATGACCAGATCGGCCTCTTTGGCATGGACCAGGTCGCGCAACTCTTCGACCTTGCCGCTGCCAATCAGGAATTTGGCGGTTGGCCGATGACGCGGCACGTTAAAAAACGCAACGGTCTCGGCGCCGGCCGAATTAGCCAATTCCTGAAACTCCTGCGGATCTTCGCGCGCCTCAGGGTCCTGTCCATCCAAGTGAACGAGGATCACTCGCTCACCACCACCGTGGCGCTCAAAGAACAAAGGAGACTCCTATCAGGCGTTACCTGGCTCAGCATCACCTGCTTCGGATTCGGTTGCGCTAGGCAGACGAATTGGACGAACCGGCACCACTGTAGAGATAGCGTGTTTGTAAACCATCTGGCTGACGGTGTTTTTCAGCAGGATAACGAACTGGTCGAAAGACTCGATCGTGCCTTGCAGCTTGATCCCGTTGACCAGATAGATGGAAACCCCCACTTTCTCTTTACGTAAAGTATTCAAGTAAGGGTCTTGTAGCGAATGCCCTTTTGACATGTGCCGCACTCCTTTAAGGATTCAATATTAAAAAATAGGTAATCAGATGACTTGTGGCCGTCACACCCCCAAGGATAGACGGCAATTGCAAGGACTCAGCTCAATATGGAGATGGTCCCAAGGTATTTCAAGGCGCGCGGCAGATTGTCGCAATCGAGGCTGTCCAACCAATGTAAATCAGCCCAACTGCGCAGCCAGGTGAACTGGCGCTTCGCCAATTGGCGCGTGGCAATGATTCCACGCTCCTGCATCTCGGCTTGCGTCAGCTTGCCATCCAGGTAATCCCAGACTTGTCGGTAGCCTACTGCACGTATAGACGGCATCCCCGAATGCAGGTCACCTCTATCTCGCAGGGCTACGACCTCGTCGATGAATCCCTGTTCCAACATATTCGTGAATCTTTGTTTAATTCGCTCGTGCAGTACCTGGCGATTTGCCGGAGCAATGGCCAAGTTCGCGACAGTATAGGGCAATTGTTGCAGTCCAGAGGCGGCTGCTTCAGTACTTTGCGCAGATTGTTGCAACCTGAGTGCAGTCATGCTCTGACCACTGACGCGATAAACTTCCAGCGCTCGACTCAGTCGCTGCGGATCGTTCGGATGAATACGCGCCGCAGATTGCGGATCGATGACTGCCAATTGATCGTGCAAGGCTTGCCAGCCAAGGCGTGCGGCCTCTTCTTCGATCTGTGCGCGAATGGCCGGGTCAGCCGCCGGCATGTCTGCCAGACCTTCGACCAAAGCCTTGTAATAGAGCATTGTGCCGCCCACCAGCAGCGGAATTTTGCCCCGCGCGGTGATCTCGGCCATGGCTTCGAGGGCATCGCGACGGAAATCGGCGGCCGAATAGCTCTCTGCCGGATCAAGAATATCGATCAAACGGTGTGGAAATTCAGCCAGAAGCTCTTTTGAAGGCTTGGCGGTGCCGATGTCCATGCCACGGTAGACCAGCGCCGAATCGACGCTGATCAGCTCACACGGCAAGACTTTGGTGAGTTCGATAGCCAGGTCGGTCTTGCCGGCGGCGGTCGGGCCCATCAGGAAAATCGCAGGAGGGAGCTGGTTCATCAACGACCGCGCAAGAACAGTTTGTCCAGATCGTCCAGGCCCAGTTGGGTCCAGGTCGGTCGGCCATGGTTGCATTGACCGCTGCGTTCGGTGTTTTCCATATCGCGCAGCAGACCGTTCATTTCGGGGATCGCCAGACGCCGATTCGCCCGAATCGCGCCGTGGCAGGCCATGGTGCCGAGCAGTTCGTTCAGGTGCGCCTGAATCCGGTCGCTGGTGCCGTATTCCATCAAGTCCGCCAGAACGTCACTGACCAATCGATTGGCTTCAGCTTGCTTGAGCAAGGCCGGAATCTGCCGGATCGCCAGGGATTCCGGGCCCAGACGCTGCAATTCAAAGCCCAGGCGCTGGAACCACGCGACGTGTTCTTCGGCGCAATCGGCTTCACGCTGACTGACCGCCAGCGACTCCGGCACCAGCAGCGGCTGACCGCTCAGGCCTTCGCTGGCCATGGCGATTTTCAGGCGCTCGTACATGATCCGCTCATGAGCCGCGTGCATGTCCACCAGCACCAGGCCCTGGGCGTTTTCCGAAAGAATGTAGATGCCTTTGAGCTGCGCCAGCGCATAACCCAGCGGCGGAATGTCGTCCTGCCCGGCTGGCAGCGCTACCGCGTTGGCTTCTGGCAATGGTGCAAAAAACTCACGATACGCTGCCTGGGCCTCAGCAACCGGCACACCGGATTGAGGCCGTGGCGAGTACTGATATTGATAACCGGCACCCGCGCCCGAGCCGGCCGGCGTATTGAACGACGGCTGGGCTTGAGGCTGTTCCAGCAAGGCATTGGCCGCCAGACGCATTTCGCCCTGTGGACCGAATTCGCCAGCATCAATGCCGGTCGGCCGAACGATGGCCGTCGCGACAGGCGCGGCCAAATGGTCTTCCGGCCGCACATCGCCCAAGGCGCGGTGCAGGGTGCCGTAGAGGAAATCGTGAACCATGCGTCCGTCACGGAAGCGCACTTCGTGCTTGGTCGGGTGCACGTTGACGTCAACGCCTGCCGGATCGACTTCGAAAAACAACACGAAGGTCGGGTGCCGACCGTTGAACAGCACATCGCGGTAAGCCTGGCGCACCGCGTGGGCCACCAGTTTGTCGCGTACGGCGCGGCCATTTACGAAGAAGTACTGCAAGTCCGCCTGGCTGCGGTTGAACGTCGGCAAACCGACCCAGCCCCACAAATGCAGGCCATTGCGTTCGATCTCGATCGGCAGCGCCTGCTCGAGGAAACCCGAACCGCAAATCGCCGCCACACGCCGGGCACGGGCCGCGTCGTCATGGGCTTCATGCAGACTGAGGATGGTCTTGCCGTTGTGGCGCAGATGGAACGCCACGTCGAAACGTGCCAGCGCCAGACGCTTGATCACTTCTTGCAGGTGATCGAATTCGGTTTTTTCGGTTTTGAGAAACTTGCGGCGTGCCGGAGTGTTGAAAAACAAGTCACGCACTTCCACCGAGGTGCCCACCGGATGGGCCGCCGGCTGCACGCGAGGCGCCATGTCCCGGCCTTCGGTTTCGACCTGCCAGGCCTGATCAGCGTCTTTGGTGCGGGATGTCAGGGTCAGGCGCGCCACAGAGCTGATCGACGCGAGTGCCTCACCGCGAAAGCCAAGGCTCATGACCTGCTCGAGGTCTTCCAGATTGCGGATCTTGCTGGTGGCGTGTCGCGCCAGGGCCAGCGGCAGGTCATCGGCAGAAATGCCGCTGCCATCGTCGCGCACCCGCAGCAACTTGACGCCGCCCTGCTCCACATCGACATCGATACGCCTGGCGCCGGAGTCGAGGCTGTTTTCCAGCAGTTCCTTGATCACCGAAGCCGGGCGCTCAACCACCTCACCGGCGGCAATCTGGTTCGCCAGTCGCGGGCTGAGCAGCTCGATACGAGCCGTATTGGTCAGCACCTGGTTCATTCTTTGGCCGCCAGCTCAGTGCCAGGGATGGTCAAGTGCTGACCGACCTTGAGCTCATCACTCGACAGCTTGTTGGCGCTGCGCAGCGTGGCCGGAGAAACCTGATATCGCACGGCAATCATCGCCAGCGTCTCGCCGGGGTTCACCCGATGGTCACGCGGGCCTTGGGCGATCCCGCCGGAGTCGCGCAGCCAGGCAATGTAGGTGCCTGGCGGCGGGTTCTGCTGGAAGAACTGGCGCACGCCGCTGCTGATCGAACGCGCCAGCGCTTGCTGGTGGTTCGCTGCGGCAAGCTTGGACGCTTCGTTGGCGTTGGAGATGAACCCGGTTTCCACCAGGATCGATGGAATGTCCGGCGACTTCAGCACCATGAACCCGGCCTGCTCCACCCGCTGTTTATGCAACGGCGTGACGCGGCCGATGTTGCTCAGCACTTTCTGGCCGACGTTCAGGCTAGAGGTCAGCGACGCGGTCATCGACAGGTCAAGCAGCACGCCCGCCAGCATGCGGTCCTTGTCGTCAAGGCTGACGTTGCCGGCACCACCGATCAAGTCGGAACGGTTTTCGCTATCAGCCAGCCAACGGGCCGTTTCCGAGGTAGCGCCGCGATCAGACAGGGCGAACACCGAGGCACCGAAGGCTGCGGCCGAAGGCGCGGCGTCGGCGTGGATCGAAACGAACAGGTCGGCGCCCTTCTTGCGGGCGATTTCGGTACGGCCGCGCAACGGGATGAAATAGTCGCCGGTGCGGGTCAGTTCGGCGCGGAAGCCTTTCATGCCGTTGACCTGACGCTGCAGTTCACGGGCGATGGCCAGTACCACGTCTTTTTCACGCTGACCGCGAGAGCCGGAGGCACCCGGGTCTTCGCCGCCGTGACCGGCATCGATGACGACAATAATGTCGCGCTTGCCGGCCGGGGCTGGCGGCAGCTTGACCGGAGGCTCCACCGGAGTGACCGGCACCGGGGCTACCGTCGCGACGTTGGTCGGCGCCGGAATTGGCGCGGCATCGGCAGCGTTGTCGAACAAGTCGACCACCAGGCGATTGCCGTACTGGGCGTTTGGCGCCAGGGTAAAACTTTTCGGCGTCACGGCTTTTTTCAGGTCGATGACCACCCGCAGATCGGTTGGCGTACGTTGAGCCGAGCGCATGGCGGTGATCGGAGTGTTCGAGCTGTTGACGTTCAGCGGCGCCCCCAGAGTCGCGCCATTGATGTCGATGACCAGCCGATCCGGGGCGGTCAGGGTAAAGACGCTGTGCTGGACAGGCCCGGTCAGGTCGAACACCAGTCGCGTGTTGTCCGGAGCCCGCCACAGGCGAACGCTGTTGACCTTCGTCTCGGCCACAGCATCGACGGTCACCGCCAAAAACAACAATCCTACGGCAGCTACCATCGCGCGAAAGCGCATACCTAACCCCATCATTTAATTGGTTTCCAATGCCAAAGCGGCACACCACGACTCGCCACGCGAGCCCTGGGACAAAATTTTCAGCGAACGCCCGCCATCTTGCGGGCTAATGGTAATGGTCAGGTCGGGCTTTGGCAAAAAGCCTGCACCCTTTTCGGGCCACTCGATCAAGCACAACGCGTCGTCTTCGAAATAGTCGCGGATGCCGAGGTACTCCAACTCCTCAGGGTCGACCAAGCGATAGAGGTCGAAATGGAAGGCACGGATGTCACCAATCTCGTAGGGTTCGACCAAAGTAAACGTAGGGCTTTTTACCGACCCTTGATGCCCCAGCCCCCTGATGATGCCCCGGGACAGCGTGGTTTTCCCCGCGCCCAGATCACCCTCGAGAAAAATCAGACCGTGCCCTTCAGTGGTTTGTGCGATGCGTGCGCCAAACGCAGTCATCGCCTCTTCATCAGCCAGGTACAGGGTTACTTCAGACACGGTGTTTGCTCCTCCAACAACTGACGAATGGCTGGAATCAGATCACTGGCCGCCAGCCCACGGCCCGATTTACCTTCTTGCGCGCCAGCATTGGCGTGCAGCCAGACGGCCAGGCAGGCGGCGTCGAACGCTGCCATGCCTTGCGCCAGCAACGCGCCGACCAGACCGGCCAGCACATCACCCAAACCGGCGGTGGCCATGGCCGGATGACCCTGATGACACAACGCCAATCGCCCATCGGGGCTGGCGATCAAGCTGCCGGCGCCTTTCAGCACCACGACAGCTGTATATTTTTTGCTCAATGCGTGAGCCGCCGCAGGACGATCGGCCTGCACTTGGGCAGTGCTTATCCCCAACAAGCGCGCCGCCTCGCCCGGATGCGGGGTGATCACACAATCCCTGGGCAAGCTCACGTGCTCTGTGGCCAGCAGATTCAATGCATCGGCGTCCCAGACTTGCGGCAGCGGCGCAGTGGCAGCCGCCGACAAAAGGCTGCGCCCCCAGGAAGCCTGACCCAAGCCTGGGCCGACCACCAGCACGGAAACCTTTTGCAGCAGTTCCATCAGTTGATTGGCCGACGAAGTGCCCAACACCATGGCTTCAGGAATTCTCGCCAGCGCGGCCGGAACATGTTCACTGCGCGTCGCCACAGACACCATGCCCGCACCGCTGCGCAGGGCACTTTGCGCGCTCAGCAAGATGGCGCCACCAAAGCCGCGATCGCCGCCGATCAGCAGGACGTGGCCGAATTTGCCTTTATGGGAGGTTGGAGCACGGCCCGTCAGACGCGGCAAGGAACTGGCCGTCAGGCGACGCGCACTGATGGCGACTCCATTAAACGATTCGGGGGAGGCCTGCAGATCGTTGAATACCAACTCGCCGACCACGTCCGCAGCATCGCCGGTGAACAGACCCAGTTTCAGGCCGATGAACGTCACCGTCAGGTCCGCCCGCACCGCCGCGCCGAGTATTCGGCCGGTATCAGCGCACAACCCCGAAGGGATATCCACCGCCGCAACTGGCAACCCGCTGCCGTTGATCGCCGCGATGGCGCCAGCGTAGGGCTCTCGCACCTCCCCCGTCAGACCGGTGCCGAGCAAGGCATCCAGCACGACACCGCGCAATTCGGACTGCGCGCTCCAGGCTTGAACCGCGACACCTTCAGACACAGCCTCGGCATGGGCCAATGCCGCATCACCTTGTAAACGCTTGGGATCACCGACCGCGAACACCCGCACATGCCAGCCAGCACGTCGGGCCAGCACGGCCACCAGATAACCGTCGCCAGCGTTATTGCCATGACCGGCCACGACACTCAATTCATTCGCCGACGGCCAATGGCGGACCAGCGCACGCCAGGTCGCCCGCGCCGCGCGCTGCATCAATTCGAAGCCCGGTGTGCCGGCCGCGATCAGGCTCGCATCGAGGGCTCGCACTTGCGCGGCGCTATACAGCGCGTCGGGTAAATCATCTTTAGTGTGCGGCATGCGTCTTCGGGCTCCGATGTCTGGCAGAATTATACGCACCTCAGCTCCGGTTTCTCTCGCCTCATGCCCGCAATTACCACAGACCTGCCCGCCCTCGCCCAATCCATCAAGGACTGGGGCCGCGAGCTGGGCTTTCAGCAAGTCGGCATCAGCGGCCTCGACCTGGCCGAGCATGAGCAGCACCTGGAGCGCTGGCTCGCGGCCGGCTACCACGGCGAAATGGACTACATGGGCGCCCACGGCAGCAAACGCTCACACCCGGAAGAGCTGGTGCCCGGCACGCTTCGGGTGGTTTCCCTGCGCATGGACTACCTGCCGGGCGATACCGAAATGGCCAAACGTCTGGCACAAACGGAAAAAGCCTACGTCTCGCGTTACGCCTTGGGCCGCGATTACCACAAATTGATCCGTAAACGCGTGCAACAACTGGCCGATAAAATTCAGGCCGAAATCGGCCCGTTTGGTTTCCGCGCCTTCGTCGACAGCGCGCCGGTGCTGGAAAAAGCCATCGCGGAACAGGCTGGTCTTGGATGGATCGGCAAAAACACCCTGGTCTTGAATCGAAAGGCCGGCAGTTACTTCTTTCTGAGCGAACTGTTTGTCGACCTGCCGCTGCCGGTTGACCCGCCACACAGCACCGAACACTGCGGCCGTTGCACCGCGTGCCTCGACATCTGCCCGACCAACGCCTTCGTCGGCCCGTACGTGCTGGATGCCCGACGCTGTATTTCCTACCTGACTATCGAACTGAAAAGCGCGATCCCGGAAGATCTGCGGCCACTGATCGGCAATCGGGTATTTGGCTGTGATGACTGCCAGATCGTCTGCCCGTGGAACCGCTTCGCCCGCCCCTCCGGCGAAAGCGACTTCAAGCCACGGCACAATCTGGACAACGCGGAGTTGGCAGAGCTGTTCATGTGGGATGAGGAGAAGTTTCTCAGCAGCACTGAAGGTTCGCCGTTACGCCGGGCGGGTTATGAGCGTTGGTTGCGAAACCTGGCGGTTGGCCTGGGCAATGCCCCGTCGAGCATTCCGGTGCTGGAAGCGTTGAAGGCGCGGCGCGAATACCCTTCAGAACTGGTCCGCGAACACGTGGAATGGGCTCTGAAACAACACGGACTTGTGTAGCAGCTGCCGAAGGCTGCGTTCGGCTGCAAAGCAGTCGTCATCCTGCAAAGCGAGTCCTGCGGCCTCGAACGCAGCCTTCGGCAGCTGCTACAAAGGCTGCGCGATGTCAGGCTTCGTCGTTGTAGACGAATTTAGGCATTTCCCAGTGAAAACGGATCGCCAGTAACCGCAGCAGGAAGCCGCCAAACAAGGTGATCAAAATCGCCTGTTCCCCCGGCAATTGCAGGTAAATGCACAGCATGTAGCACCACGCCGCGGCGAACGAGACGCTGGCGTAGAGTTCGCGGCGGAAGATCAGCGGGATGTCGTTGCAGAAGATGTCGCGCAGGATGCCGCCGAAAACCCCGGTGATCACACCGCTGACCGAGGCCACCAGCATGCCGTGGCCCATTTCCAGCGCGGTCATGCAGCCGATCAGGGTGAATGCCACCAGGCCCACGGCGTCGAGCACCAGAAACAGCGAGCGCAGGTGGCGCATCCAGCGTGCAGCGAAGACCGTGAACATCGCTGCCACCGAGGTCAGCACCAGGTATTCCGGGTGTTTGACCCACGTCAGCGGGTAATGGCCGAGCAGCACGTCACGCACCGAACCGCCGCCCAACGCCGTGACGCAGGCAATCAGCACCACGCCAAACCAGTCCATCCCGCGACGACCGGCAGACAGGGCACCGGTCATGGCTTCGGCGGTGATGGCAATCAGGTAAAGCATCAGCAACATGGTGGCGGTCCTTGCAAGAAGGCGCGCAGTCTACTCACTTCGCTGAGGTACCAAAAGAGAGCGTCGAAGCATTCACGCATACCTGTGGCGAGGGGGCTTGCCCCCGTTGGGTCGCGTAGCGGCCCCAAAACCTGGCACCGTGTTTTGTCAGGCAGTACGCGCCAGCCGATTTACGACTGCTTCGCAGCCGAACGGGGCGGTGCGACGTTTCGACAAGCCCCCTCGCCACAAAAGCCCTCACCGCTCTGCATCAGAACTTGATGAAATGCTTGCGATAGTGCTGCAGCTCGGCGATCGATTCGCGAATGTCGTCCAGGGCCAGGTGAGTGCTGCCCTTTTTGAAGCTGTCGCGCACGTCCGGCGCCCAGCGTGCGGCCAACTCTTTAAGAGTCGATACGTCGAGGTTGCGGTAGTGGAAGAAGCTTTCCAGGGATTTCATGTGCGTATAAAGGAAGCGACGGTCCTGGCAGATGCTGTTGCCACAGATCGGCGATTTGCCCTTCGGCACCCATTTTTCCAGGAAGGCGATGGTTTCGGCTTCGGCTTCGGCCATGCTGATACGGCTGTCGCGAACCCGCTGGGTCAGCCCGGAGCCGCCGTGTTGACGGGTGTTCCACTCATCCATGCCAGCGAGAATTTCGTCGCTGTGGTGGATGGCGATCACCGGACCTTCGGCCAAGGTGTTCAGGTCACTGTCGGTGACGATGGTGGCCATTTCGATGATGACGTCGGTATCAGGGTTCAGACCGGTCATTTCCAGGTCGATCCAGATCAGATTCTGCGGGTTTTGCATGTGTCGGCTCCTAGGCAATGCTGCGCAGTTTAGCCTAGGGCGGCGGCCGGGCGTGCTAAACTCGCGGCCGTTTTACCTAATCGCTGCATTCTTGATACGGAACACCCATGGCCAAACGCCAACTCAATCGTCGTCAAAACTGGCGCATCGAAAAGATTCAGGGCGAACGCGCTGCCCGCGCCGCCAAACGCGAGTCCTCGGCTGTCGAGGCACTTGAAGGTGGCGACCTGGGTCCGGAACAAACCGGCCTGGTGATCGCGCACTTCGGTGTGCAGGTCGAAGTCGAAGCCCTCGATGGCGATCTGGCCGGCCAGGTGTTCCGCTGCCATTTGCGCGCCAACCTGCCTGCGCTGGTGACCGGCGATCAGGTGGTCTGGCGTGCCGGCAACCAGGGTATCGGCGTGATCGTGGCGCAACTGCCGCGTAAAACCGAACTCTGCCGTCCGGACAGCCGTGGCCAGCTCAAGCCTGTCGCCGCCAACGTCGACATGATCGTCATCGTCTTCGCGCCGCTGCCCGAGCCCCATGCCAACCTGATCGACCGTTATCTGGTCGCCGCTGAGCACGCCGGGATTCGTCCGCTGCTGCTGCTCAACAAGTTCGACCTGATCGACGAGCAGAACGCCCCGGCGTTGAATGCCTTGCTGGCGGTTTACCGCACGCTGGGTTACCCGGTGCTGGAAGTCTCGGCCCACCACGGCAATGGCATGGAGCAATTGCAGGCACAACTGGACGGGCACATCAGCGTATTCGTCGGCCAATCCGGCGTCGGCAAATCCTCGCTGGTCAACACTCTGCTGCCGGAAGTCGAAGCCCGTGTCGGCCCGCTGTCCGAGCTGTCCGGCCAGGGCACTCACACCACCACGACCGCGCGGCTGTTCCACTTCCCCGGCGGCGGTGAGTTGATCGACTCCCCGGGTATCCGCGAATTCGGCCTGGGCCACGTCAGCCGTGCCGACGTCGAAGCTGGCTTCATCGAGTTCAACGACCTGATCGGCACCTGCCGCTTCCGCGACTGCAAGCACGACCGCGAGCCGGGTTGCGCATTGCTCAAGGCCCTGGAAGAAGGCCGCGTGCAGCAGCAACGGATGAACAGCTATCGCTCGATCATCGCGAGTTTGCCGGAAACCAGCTACTAGACCGGCACAAAACCTGTGGGACCGTGCACACACTGAAAATGAAGTGGCTTCCAAACCAGTGAAAGCCGCAAAAAAAAGCCGACATCACTGTCGGCTTTTTCATGGGTCACTGCTTCGGCGGCTCACCCGGCTTCGGTGCCGGATCCTCGAACAGATTCAACCGCTGCCGAAGCTCATGCGCCGGCAACGGCTCTTTATCCGCCGGCAGCGCATTCGGATCGGCTGGCGTGGCGGGCACTTCGCCCGGGCCGCCCTGCCCTTGTGTCGGCGCTGGCTCTGGAGCCGGTTCCGCACCTTGCGAACCTTCTATGGCACGCTGGGCTTTCTTGGTCAGCACCACGATGTCGATACGGCGGTTGACCGGGTTGAACGGGTTCTTGCGATCGAACAGGGCTGACGAGGCATAACCGACGACCCGCGCCACCTGAGTGTCTGGATAACTACCTGCGACCAGCGCACGACGTGCTGCGTTGGCGCGGTTGGCCGAGAGTTCCCAGTTACCGAAATCACCCGTGCCCGAATACGGCTTGGCATCGGTGTGGCCGCTGATGCTGATCTTGTTCGGCACCGCTTTGATGGTGTCGGCCATGGCCAGGAGGATGTCTTCGAAGTACGGCTTCAAACGCGCTGAGCCTGAGTCGAACATCGGCCGGTTTTCGGCATCCACGATCTGGATGCGCAAACCATCCGATGTAATTTCGAACAGGATCTGGTCTTTGAATTTCTTCAGTTGCGGGTTCTCTTCGACCTTGTTCTGCAGTTCTTGCAGCAACAGCTCGAGACGTTCCTTCTCGACCTGTTCGGCCATGCCCTCAACCTGCTCGGCGTCGATGGTCACCTTGTCTGGCTGCGGCTGGGATTTCACCTCGGGGTTGAGCGTGCTCTCCGGCGCCAGGGTCGGTGTGCCGCCCAGGTCGATGATGTACGGCGTGCCGCTTTCGGAAAAGCCGACCGGGTCCTTGAAGTAACCGGCGATGGCGATCTTCTGTTCAGGCGTTGCGGTGGACAGCAGCCACAGCACCAGGAAGAACGCCATCATCGCCGTCGCGAAGTCGGCGAAGGCGATTTTCCAGGCGCCCCCGTGATGCCCGCCGGCGATGCGCTTGACGCGCTTGATGATTATCGGCTGGTTATTTTCCATGCCTTAACGTCCGCGAACCGCTTGTTCCAGCTCAGCGAAGCTAGGACGGTGCGCCGGGTACAGAACTTTACGACCGAACTCCACCGCCAGCGATGGCGGCATACCGGAAGCCGAAGCGACCAGCGAGGCTTTGATGGCTTCGTAGACGTTGAGTTCTTCCTTGGCATCGTGGGCCAGGGAGTGGGCCAGCGGACCGAAGAAACCGTACGCGGCGAGAATACCGAAGAAGGTACCGACGAGGGCCGCACCGACGTGCAGGCCGATGGATTTCTGATCGCCTTCACCCAGCGAAGCCATGGTCACCACGATACCCAGTACCGCCGCGACGATACCGAAACCGGGCATGGCGTCGGCAATACCGTTCACCGCGTGGGACGGATGCTCGAGGTCTTCCTTGAGGCTGTAAAGCTCCATGTCGAACAGGCCTTCAAGCTCATGGGGCGCCATGTTGCCGGAGGACATGATGCGCAGGTAATCGCAGATGAATGCGGTCATGCGTTCGTCTTTGAGCACGGCCGGATACTTGGCGAAGATCGGGCTCGCAGCAGCGTCTTCGATGTCGCCTTCGATGGCCATCATGCCTTCGCGGCGGCTCTTGTTGAGGATCTCGTAGATCAGGCCCAGCACTTCCAGATAGAACGTGTGGCTGAAACGCGAAGTGAACATGCCCAGGGATTTCTTGAGCACGTGCATGGTCATGTAACTGGGGTTGGCCTGGAGGAATGCGCCGAGGGCCGCACCACCAATAATCAACACCTCGAAGGGCTGAATCAGGGCGGCAATTTTGCCGTGGGAGAGCACGTATCCGCCGAGCACGCTCGCGAATACGACGATGATGCCGATTATTTTAGCCATAGGTAGGAGAGCACTTACTGAGTCGGGTTCAAGGTCATATTCGGAAGTTAAAAAATCTCTTCTTCTACTTATCGGCAAAACTGCGCCAGACTATAGCCAGTTCAGGCGAAAAGCCAATTTGGCCCGCTCCGGGCATAGGTAATGCAGACGGTGATCGCGTCCAGACATGGCTAACGAAACGAACGTTCCAATTCCAAAACCGACCACTCTCGAAGGCTGGGTCAAGCTTCTCGATGGCGTGCGCCTGCCGGTTCCGCAAGCCAGTCATGACCGTGTCTGCAAGGCCATCGCCAACAGTCGCAGCTCTCTGCGCGATATCGCCGAACTGATACAGGACAGCCCGGCGCTGGCCTTGAGCGTGATTCGCGAAGCCAATCGCCACACCCATGGCAGCATGACCGAACCTGCGGAAAACCTTGAGGTGGCGATCAATCGCCTCGGTTTGAAACGCACCGAAGAACTGCTCGCCCGGTTGCCTGCCCTGCCGCAATCGGAGATCCCGATTGCCCTGCGTCAGCTGCAGCTGATCAGCCAGCACGCGACCCAACAGGCCAACGGTTTTTTCGCCAGTCGCCTGGCGCGACTGTGGCAGGACATCCACTGGGGCAGCCTGCTGTTTCTCTCGCCACTGTGGCCGATGGCATTGACTCATCCGCAGTTGCTCGAAGAGTGGGAGCTGCGGGTCATGCACAAAGGCGAGTCGGCACACAACGTTGAAAAGCAATTGTTCGGCACGCGTCTGCTGGAAATCTGCCTGGCGCTCGTGGACATCTGGCGCCTGCCGATCTGGGTGCAGCAGGGTTATCGGCTGCTGCTCAACGAGCAGCGTGAGCTGGTGAAAGTGCTGCGCATCGCGCGCGACAGCGATCATCCATTGCGCCAGCAGAACCGCCTCGATGACGACCCGACGCTGCGTCGCTGGCTCAATCAGCCGGCCAATACGGTGCTGCTGGCCAACGGTCTGGCGCTGTCGGCGCAGCAGTCCTGGAACAGTCCACACAGTGAGCGCTGGCAGTTCCTGACCAGCCTTTACCTGCAAATGCCGATGGACGAAGTGCAGCAGCAGTTGCACCAACAGGCCGCCAACAGCGCCCGCCATCACGCCATGCCAGACCTTTGGCACCCCGCCGTTTCGCTGATCTGGCCGTGGGGCATGAACCGCGTGCACGCAGGCTTGCTGCCGGCCCCGGCGCCGACCGCCGAAGACCTGGCGAAATGGCGCAGACAATGCGCCGAGCTGCTGGTCGAGCCCAGCCGCTTCACCAATGCCATGCACTTGACCACGTCTGCCCGGGACGCTTTGGTCGCGTGCGGCATGCGTCGGGTGATGATCCTGATGGCCGACCGCACCCACGCCAATCTGCGAGTGCACCAGACGGCCGGGCTGCCAAAGGAAGCGGCCGGCCTGAATTTTGTCGTCAGCCAAAGCACCGTGCTGCAACGCCTGCTCTCGCAACAAGCCCAGGTGCACCTGACGCCGACCAACAACGCACAATTCTCGGCCATGCTGCCGGCCAGCCTGCGCTCGCAGTTCGGCGGCGAACACCTGCTGCTACGCTCACTGGTCAATAACGGCCGGGTGATCATGATTGTGGTGGCGGATCAGGGCGGCGGACCGTTCTCTGAAATCACCGTACAAGCCTTCGGCAAAACCGCGCAGTGCATCGAAAAGGCACTGCACAGCTTTAGTCACCGCTAGCAACGAAAGCCGCATCGGCCTGTAGCAGCTGTCGAGCCCCGGCGAGGCTGCGTTCGGCTGCGAAGCAGTCGTAAAATCAGGGATTGCGGTATATCCGGCAGATCGCATTCGCCAGGTTCACGACTGCTTCGCAGCCTCGCCGGGGCTCGACAGCTGCTACAAGCCCCGTTGTTTCCCCTGCCGAAATAACTGATAACAGGCCCTCATGACGCTGCTATACAATCCTCCCCTTTGTGCTCTGGAGACCTCACATGTCTGACTTCTCTGGCTTGCCGCTGGTGATCGAGCCGAGCGACTTGCTCCCGCGTCTCGACGCCCGCGAACTGATTCTGGTAGACCTGACCAGCAGCGCCCGCTATGCCGAAGGGCATATCCCCGGTGCGCGTTTTGTCGATCCGAAACGCACGCAACTCGGTCATGCGCCTGCGCCGGGACTGATGCCGCCGCAAGCGGCGCTCGAAGCGTTGTTCGGTGAGCTGGGACACAACCCTGATGCGGTCTACGTCGTCTATGACGACGAAGGCGGCGGTTGGGCCGGGCGCTTTATCTGGCTGCTGGATGTCATCGGCCACAGCAAGTACCACTATGTCGACGGCGGCCTGAAGGCCTGGCTGGCAGAAGGCTTGCCCATGTCGATCCAGATCCCGGCTCCGGTCGGCGGCCCGGTTGCGTTGACCCTGCACGACGAACCCACTGCCACCCGCGAATACCTGCAAAGCCGTCTCGGTGCCGCCGACCTGGCGATCTGGGATGCACGCGGGCCGCTGGAATACTCCGGTGAGAAAGTCCTGGCAGCCAAGGGCGGGCACATTCCCGGCGCGGTCAATTTCGAATGGACCGCGGGCATGGATCAGGCGCGCAACCTGCGCATCCGCACCGACATGCCGCAGATCCTGGAAAAACTCGGGATCAGCAAAGACAAAGAAGTGATTACCCACTGCCAGACTCACCATCGTTCTGGCTTCACCTATCTGGTGGCCAAATCCCTCGGTTATCCGCGGGTCAAAGGCTACGCCGGTTCCTGGGGCGAATGGGGCAACCATCCCGATACGCCCGTAGAGCTTTAAGGTTTTTAAGGACAGTTAATGAATAAGCGTTTGTTTATCCTCAGCCAATACCTGCTGCCCCATCACTTGCTGTCGCGCCTGGCCGGCTGCATTGCCGAATGCCGCGTGCGCTGGTTCAAGAACGCCTTCACCGCCTGGTTCGCCAAGCGTTATCAGGTGGACATGTCCCAGGCGCTGGTCGAAGACCTGACTGCCTACGAACACTTCAACGCATTCTTCACCCGCGCCTTGAAGGACGGCGCTCGCCCGCTGGACGAGACGCCTGGCGCGATCCTCAGCCCGGCCGACGGTGCGGTCAGCCAACTCGGCCCGATCGAACACGGTCGCGTGTTCCAGGCCAAGGGCCACAGCTTCAGCGTGCTGGAATTGCTGGGCGGCGACGCTGCCAACGCAGCGCCGTTCATGGGCGGCGATTTCGCGACTATTTATCTGTCGCCGAAGGACTACCACCGCGTGCACATGCCGTTGGCCGGCACCTTGCGCGAGATGGTCTACATCCCGGGCCGGATCTTCTCGGTCAACCAGACCACCGCCGAAAACGTTCCGGAACTGTTCGCCCGTAACGAGCGTGTGGCGTGCATTTTCGACACCGAGCGCGGGCCGATGGCCGTGGTGCTGGTGGGCGCAATGATCGTTGCGTCGATCGAGACCGTCTGGGCCGGGCTGGTCACGCCGCCGAAACGCGAGCTGAAAACCTTCCGCTACGACGAAGCTGCCCGTGCGCCGATCCATTTGGAGAAAGGTGCAGAACTGGGTCGCTTCAAACTGGGTTCGACCGCTGTCGTGCTGTTCGGGCCTGATCAAGTGAAGTGGGCTGAAGAGCTGGCGGCCGGTTCGCCGGTGCAGATGGGCCAGGGCATGGGCCTGGCAAAAGACTGATCACTGATCCGACCCCGCGAACGTCTTCGCGGGGTCGGACATTTCGGTGGTGCCGTTACTCTATCTGTCCACGGAAGCCGATTGGCCCTTCGTTGGCGTAGGTATTGGTGCCACTGAGGTTTTTCCCTCCATCACTGGAGGTCACGCTCAACGCCACAACGTTCTGATTATCACGGCCGCCGATGACCCATTTGCCACCCGGATGCCATGGAGCGTCGTTGCCGCCCCACTGATTTTCAACGTTGTACTGGTTCTGACCCGTGCGCTGAGCCTTGAAGCCAATGGGACCTTCACCCGCATACGTCATGGTGCCGGTGAAACTCTTGCCGCCATCGCCCGATTTGATCTCGATCGCGACAACGTTCTGGTTGTCCCGCGCGCCTAGCGTCCAGTCTCCGCCCGGATGCCAGGGTGCCGAACTACCGCCCCATTGATTTGCCACTACGTATCTAGACATAAACTTCATCTCCTTGAAGTTACAAGAGACCTGCCCTGCGTAGGCAGCAGGCCGTACGACTGTGCGTATCCAGTCGCACGACTGTCAGATTAGTAGTACGCCCGGATGACACTCGACTGACAGACAAACGGTAAAAATCCATAGCTGCTACAGTCAGATCATTCACTGCCCATTTACCGGTTGGAGTTTTTTCACGGCATGAATGAGACCAGCCCCCATCTTCTGCTACGCGCGCCCGTTCCGCTGCAGGTGCGCCTGTCGTTCTGTGAAGCCACCCCGCGCGATCTCAAGCGCTGGATCGCCAATCTGCCCAAAGCCAACATCGGTGAAACCGCTCGTCAGCTATATAAAGGCTTGAGCGAACTCAATCAGCTGTTCACACCCAGCGACAATCGCCTGCAATTGCTCGAACTGCTGCGGCCTGAGGTGTATTACGTCTGCAAACACCTTGAGCAGCATTTCCTGCATCAATCGATTGTCCTCGACGAGCGTTCCCGCAAGATCGCCAACCTCTGCCAGGCGCTGCAAAGTCACTTGGCCATTGGCTATAAACAGATCGTGGTGCGCATTACACCGAAGTTCAGCAAGGACCGTGCGCCGCTGCTGACCCAGGCGCTGCAACGGGCGATCCATTGCCTGAACGGGCCGCTGATTCGCGCGACCAAACTCTATTGCCCGGTGCCGGAAGGCTTGTGGCTGGAGTTGCATCAGCTCTACCGGATCGCCTGCGCGCACCGGCTCCAGCACACGAGCCTGCGCGATGAGCTGGCCAGCCAGACGCAAATCCTGAGTATCGAACAGACGTACGTGGTCGCCTTGCTGCTGGGCGCCTCACGCTGCAACCAACTGCGCCAGCATCAGATAGCCCGGGTGGCCGAGGTGCTGGAGCCCTGGAGCCGATGGATCAAGCTGCAACCGGGCATGCCGGCCACCGGGTTGTTTGCCGTCGCGCAAGACCTCGACACCGGGCCGCGTTACCGCACCAAGTTCCGCGCAGAACAGCAGGAGAGTTTGCTGGGGATCGATCCGCAGCCGTTGGTCGCGGCAATTGAAGCTCATCTGCAAAAAAATGACAGTTCATCGCCACTGCCCGTGCCGGCGGGATTAAGCCTGGACACGTTGCAACACCTTCATGCCGCCTGGGGCCAGACGGCCGAGCGCGGTTTCCAGCGTACCGTGGGCCATGGCACGCTGACCCTGTGCCTGGGCATGAGCGCGCTGCATTTTTATCTGGGTGGGCAACGCTCATTCAGCGACATCCTGAAAAACCCCGGCGCCCGGCCTGCACAGTTTTCGGTGACGCCTGTGTCCGGCCGGGAAAAGGACCAATGGCACCATGCCTTCGACGCTGCACCCCAAGGCAATGCAGACGCTTTATTGCCCTACGAAGAGATCGAATATCCACAACTTCAGAATGACGACAGTCGCGAAGCGTCCGACCGCAATCAGCACTTCCCGACCCATGTCCTGTCAGTGGTCAATCACAGCCCCGGCGGTTACTGCCTGGCCTGGCCTGGCGCAGTGCCGGCCGAGTTGCAGGCCGGTGAGATGGTCGGTATCGAGGATGCTGCCGGTCAGGGTTGGAGCATCGCGGTGGTGCGCTGGATCCGCCAGGTGCGCGGCGGTGGCACGCAGATGGGTATCGAGCAGGTTGCCCCCTGCGCCGAGCCTTGCGGCCTGCAACTGGTGCGTACCCACGATGACCACAGCCAATACCTGCGCGGCCTGTTGCTGCCGCAAATCAGCGCCATCGACGTGCCGGCCACTTTGCTCGCGCCGCGCCTGCCCTTTCAGGAGGGCAACAAAGTCATGATCAATACCCACGGCGAGGAACGTCGAGTCGGGCTGGAACGGCGGCTGGCGAGCACCAACAGTTTCAATCAGTTCGCCTACCGTCCACTGGAGGTAGCCAGAAACGACAACGCCGCGGTGAGCGGCGCTGAGGAGGATTTTGATTCGCTGTGGAAAACACTTTGAGGAAGTAGCCGATCCCTGTCAGTCAATACGAGACTTAAAGCTGCCCGTCGCGATCCCGGAAACCCAGCAGATACAGCACGCCATCCAGCCCAAGGGTGGAAATCGCCTGCTTCGCCGACTGCTTGACCAGCGGCTTGGCACGGAACGCTACGCCCAACCCGGCAATCGCCAGCATTGGCAAATCGTTGGCGCCGTCGCCGACCGCAATGGTCTGCTCCAGACGCAAACCTTCCTTGTGCGCCAGTTCCTTCAGCAGATCCGCCTTGCGTTGCGCATCAACAATCGGCTCGACCGCCACGCCAGTCACTTTGCCGTCCACGACTTCCAGTTCATTGGCGAACACGTAGTCGATGCCCAGCTTGGCCTGCAATTGCTTGGCGAAATAGGTAAAGCCGCCCGACAGGATGGCGGTCTTGTAGCCCAGACGCTTGAGTTCGGCGAACAGTGTTTCGGCACCTTCGGTCAACCGCAGGGAGGCGCCGATGGAATCCAGCACGCTGACGTCCAACCCTTTCAACAAGGCCAGGCGCTCCTTGAAGCTGGCGCGGAAGTCCAATTCGCCGGCCATCGCCCGCTCGGTGATCGCAGACACCTGATCACCGACGCCGGCAGCCTTGGCCAGTTCGTCGATGACTTCGGCTTCGATCAGCGTCGAGTCCATGTCGAACACCGCCAGGCGACGGTTACGACGGAACAGTGAATCTTCCTGGAAGGCGATGTCGACGTTCAGTTCCTGCGCGACGCTGAGGAATTCGGCCCGCAGCGCTTGCGGATCAGCCGCTTCACCACGAACGGAAAACTCGATGCAGCCCTTGCCCTGATCGGCCGGGGTGTCCAGCGGCATGCGCCCGGACAGACGATCGATGTGGTCGATGTTCAGGCCATATTTAGCAGTGATCGAACTCACGGCCTGCAATTGTCCGGCGGTCACTTTGCGGGTCAGCAGGGTCACGATGTGGCGTTTCTTGCCTTGATTGCCAACCCACTGCTGGTAATCCTCTTCGGACACCGGTGTGAAGCGCACCTGCTGATCGAGCTTATACGCCGTGAACAGGATGTCCTTGAGCACCGACTTGCCTTGCTCGGTGTCAGGAATTTCAACCAGGATGCCGAACGACAGGGTGTCGTGGATCACCGCCTGACCAATGTCGAGAATGTTCACACCACCCTGGGCCAGAACGCCGGTAATGGCCGCAGTCAGACCCGGACGGTCGACTCCCGTGATGTTTATCAGGACGATTTCGCGCAAGGCGCACCCCCGCAAGTGGAAAAAAACCGCATTCTACCTACATTCAGTGACCATCGGGCACCGTGAGCGCTTTGACGGTCTAGGGCCTGTCGCTATACTGCGCGTCAACTTCACGGACAAAAGAGCCGAGCTCAAGTGAACCGGCCCACGCCAGTAAAAACCGATAACTTCTTTCTGCTGATCTTCCGTGCACTGCGCCACCGCCGTGTACCGATTGCATTGCGCATCGCCAGCCATAACGTGATCCTGGTCGCTCTGGCCCTGGTGATCTACGCCTGCGTAATGGGTTTGCAGTTCAAGCAGGCCATGCACGAACAGGCGGATGCGCTGGGCGAAAGCCTGACCACGCAGACGGCCACGTCCGCCACGGAGCTGTTGGTGTCCAACGACATCCTCAGCCTCAACGTGCTGCTCAACAACCTGACCAAAAACAAGCTGGTGGCTCACGCTGCCATCTACAGCGTGGATAACCGTATCCTCGCCGAAGCCGGTCAGCGCCCCAAGCACAGCCTGCTGGGCGAAGCCGAAGGCATGTACCAGAGCAAGATCACCTTCCAGGACGTGACCGCCGGGCAACTGCGCATCAGCCTGGACATGGATCAGTTCCAGCAGCCGATGACCATCAGCCTGCAAAGCATGGGCATTTTGAGCGCGATTCTGCTGGCGCTGTCCCTGGCCTTGAGCCTGCGCCTGGGTCGGCACATCTCCACGCCGTTGCTGCAATTGCGAGTGTGGCTGCGCCATATCGACGAACACACCCCGGCCACCGAGCGTCAGGATGAGATCGGCGATCTGGCCCGTCAGTTGCACGCCGACTTCGCGCCAGAGCCCGCCGAGCCGGAACCCGCTCCCGAGCCTGAATACGACGAAAGCGACTACGAAGACGCGGACGATAACGAGCCAACCTTCGAAGTGCGCAATTTGCGTGACCCGAGTTTCGATGAAACCAAGCCTGTGGCCGGCCTCAAACCTGCACCACGGCGCATTGTCAGCACCGTTGAAGACGATGATGACGACGATGATGACGACGATGCCTTTGCCGACTTGCGTGATGAATCAGCGGCGACCGCGCCGAAACCGCTAGTCAAACCGCAACTGTCGAACGTGCCGCAGCACAGCGCAGTGCTGGCCGTGCAACTGGGCGCCCAGGATCAGCTGCGTCGCCTGCCCCGCACACGCCTGGAAGAACTGCTCAAACGCTATCGCGACTGCCTCGATCAGGCCGCCTCGCTCTACCAGAGCGAACTGCACACCCTGAACGATGGCAGCACGCTGATGCTGTTCCACACCGAAGACAGCGGCGACGACTACCTGACCAACGCCATCTGTTGCGGTGAGCTGTTGCGGGCTCTGGGCCATCAATTGCAGATCGAAGTCGCCGACAGCGGCATCACCCTGCAATTGCAATTGGGCCTGACCCTGGGTGACGAGCTGTTCGGCCTTAGCCAGATCGATCTGCTGCTGACCGAATCCGCCCAGGATGCGTTGGCCCTGTCGCAACACAGCCGCAACCTGTTGCTGGTGGAGCGCAAGATCGGTGACGACGCGCTGATCCGCCAGCGCGCACGAATCCGACCGATCGCCAGCCCGGAAGGCGCTTGTTGCGTAGAGCGGCTGATGGAGCCTTATCCGTCGATGCTCGAGCGGCAACTGGCGCGGATGCATGAGCGTCGGGCGTAATAGCCCTGTTGTGAAGAAGCCCGCAGACGAGTGATTGTCTGCGGGCTTTTTTGTTGCCTGTCCTGGCCTCATCGCGAGCAGGCTCGCTCCCACAGGGATCTTCTGTGGACGCATCCTCTGTGAGCATCAGATATCCCCTGTGGGAGCGAGCCTGCTCGCGATGAGGCCCTCAGCAGCAAAGGAGATCCCCAACCCGCAGAAACAACAAAGCCCGCACATGGCGGGCTTTGTTCCTGGATCAATCCAGGCTTAGAACCTGAACACTTCCATATCGGTCCTGATCGGCGAAGCCATCGGGATCTTCGGTTGTTTGTCTTGCCCGGCTGCCGGTGCCGCAGGCTTTGCAGGAGCTTTACGTGGCGCCTCGGCGATCGGTGGCTGATTCGCCAGCGGCTTCAGCGCCGTCGACAGTTGCTGGGCCAGACGCTGCAACAACACACCCTGGGCCTGAACCTGAGCCGCCGTCCCACCCGCATGTTGCTCTTGCAGATGAATGATGCGGTTATCACGAACCTGGCCACGACGGTCGATCAGACGCCATTGCGCATCAAGGATCGCCGGTTGCGACTCACCCGAGTCCAGGCGAGTAATCGTCAGGAGAACCTGCACATCCGGCGTGAAGCCTACTGTCGCTGGCGCCAGCACCACGCGCTGGCTGTCCAGATGACCGGCGACCTGACGCAGCAGCAGCTGGTCGATATCCGACGACAGGCTACCCGCCCAACGACCATCCGTCGAAGCTTGCAAGCTGCCATCCGGCTGTCGCTGCAACAATGTTTCGCGTTGCAGATAATCGGCAACCGTTACCGGACCCAACAATACCGCCATGCCCGCGCTTTGCGCAGGCTGAGCCGGACTTCCGCTGTCCAGCTGATACAGCGACACCGGTTGGTGAACGCTGCAACCCGCCAGGCCAAGAACGCCGGCGAGCATCAAAATAAAAGGAAGGCGCAGAGCAGTCATCGTCCCATCCAGGTGGTTGCCACAAGGCTAACCACAGTGAAAATACTCAAAAAATGTGAAGAACGCTCGGCCACGCCGGCGCTTGAAAGGCCATATCATCCGTGAATATGCGTTCCGACTCCAGCGGCAAAGCGTCGATCTACGCGTTAAATCGTAGATCGAGCGCTCTAGGACGCTTAATTGAGGTTTTCGACGAGCAGTGCATCTACCCTCTGAAAGCCACGTGGCAGTTTGTTACCACGACGCCCACGCTCACCTTTGTAGTGTTCGAGGTCGTCCGCTTTTAGTGACAAGGTACGTTTTCCGGCCTGCAACACCAATGTGGCGCCATCCGGCAGAACGGCGATGTCCGTGACATATTCTTCGCGGCTGGCCACACGCTCGCCGGAAATCCCGATGATCTTGTTGCCTTTGCCCTTACCTAATTGTGGCAGGTCGCTGATTTTGAAAATCAGCAGGCGACCTTCGGTAGTCACCGAGGCCAGCCAGTTCTGTTCACGATCAGCCACCGGACGCGGCAGAATGACCTTCGCGTTGTTCGGCAGACTCAACAGAGCCTTGCCGGCCTTGTTCTTGGCTTGCAGGTCTTCACCTTTTACCACGAAACCGTAACCGGCATCGGACGCAATCACGTACAGCGAGTCGTCTTCCGGCATCAGCACGCATTCAAAGCTCGCCCCCGGTGGCGGCGTCAGACGACCGGTCAGCGGTTCGCCCTGGCCTCGGGCCGATGGCAGCGTGTGCGCGGCCACCGAATAGCTGCGACCGGTGGAGTCGATAAACACCGCAAACTGGTTGGAGCGCCCGGGCGCCAGAGCCTTGAAACCGTCCCCGGCCTTGTAGGAAAGCCCGGTGGCGTCGATTTCATGACCCTTGGCGGAACGAACCCAGCCTTTTTCCGACAGGACGACGGTCACTTTCTCGTTTGGCAGCAGATCGTGCTCGGTCAGGGCCTTGGCTTCGGCGCGTTCGACGATTGGCGACCGGCGGTCGTCGCCGTACGTTTCGGCGTCCTTGATCAGTTCGGTGCGCACCAGTTTTTTCAGTTTGGCTTCGCTGCCCAGCAGGGCTTGCAGCTTGGCTTGTTCCTTGAGCAGTTCATCCTGCTCGGCACGCAGCTTCATTTCTTCCAGTCGCGCCAACTGACGCAAACGGGTGTCGAGAATGTAGTCGGCCTGGATTTCGCTCAGGGCGAAACGCTCGATCAACGCGGCTTTCGGGTGCTCCTCGGTGCGGATGATGTGAATCACTTCATCCAGGTTGAGGTAGGCGATCAACAAACCGTCCAACAGGTGCAGGCGACGCTCGACCTTATCCAGGCGGAATTGCAGGCGGCGACGCACAGTCTGCACCCGGAATTCCAGCCACTCGACCAACAGCGCGCGCAGGTTTTTCAGCTGCGGCTTGCCGTCCAGACCAATGATGTTGATGTTGACCCGGTAACTCGACTCCAGCTCGGTGCTGGCGAACAGGTGGGTCATCAATGCATCGTGGTCAAAGTTTTTGCGTGCGCCCGGAATAATCACGATCCGGCACGGGTTTTCGTGGTCGGACTCGTCTCGCAAGTCAGCGATCTGCGGGGCTTTCGACGGTTTGGCCTGCATCATGGCCGCGATCTGTTCCAGCACCTTGGCGCCAGACACCTGATGCGGCAGCGCGGTGACGATGATGTCGCCGTCTTCGACGTGGTAAACAGCGCGCATGCGCACCGAGCCCTTGCCGGTTTCGTACATTTTCAGCAGGTCGGCGCGAGGCGTGATGATTTCCGCTTCGGTCGGGTAATCCGGGCCCTGGATGTGTTCGCAGAGTTGCTCGACCGTGGCTTTGGGCTCATCGAGCAAACGCACGCAAGCCGTGGCGACTTCGCGCAGGTTGTGCGGCGGTACGTCGGTGGCCATGCCAACGGCAATGCCGGTGGTGCCGTTGAGCAGGATGTTGGGCAAACGCGCCGGCAACACCAGCGGCTCTTCCAGCGTACCGTCGAAGTTCGGCCCCCAGTCCGCAGTGCCCTGGCCCAGTTCGCTGAGCAGCACTTCGGAATAACGCGACAGCCGCGCTTCGGTGTAACGCATGGCGGCGAAGGATTTGGGATCATCCGGCGCACCCCAGTTACCCTGGCCGTCGACCAGCGTGTAGCGGTAGCTGAACGGCTGGGCCATCAGGACCATGGCTTCGTAGCAGGCCGAGTCGCCGTGCGGGTGGAACTTGCCGAGCACGTCACCGACGGTACGCGCCGATTTCTTGTGCTTGGAATCGGCGTCCAGCCCCAACTCGCTCATCGCGTAGATGATGCGCCGCTGTACCGGTTTCAGGCCGTCGCCGATATGCGGCAAGGCACGGTCCATGATCACGTACATGGAGTAGTTGAGGTAGGCATTTTCGGTGAAGTCAGCCAGTGACCGGCGTTCTACACCGTCCAGGCTGAGATCAAGGGAGTCGCTCATGCGGGCCTCATCGGTTCGTTGTCTGGCGCAGCAGCATGGTGCCACCGCGCTGGGTAAATTCAAGTTTGTTCAGCGCGCTCATTCCGAGCAGCACTTGCTTGCCATCCAGGCCCGGCACGACGAGGGCGCGCACATCACGCAGCACAATGTCGCCCAGTTGCAGGCGCTCGATGCGGGTTCGATAACCCTGGGCTCGACCGTTGGCTGTGCTCAGGGTCACCCCGAAGCCTTTTTCCAGTTTCAGCCGTTCGGCCATTTCCGCCGGGATCGACACATCGGTCGCCCCGGTATCCAGCATGAAATCCACCGACTGGCCGTTGATCTGGCCACTGGCGACGAAGTGACCCTGGTTGTTACTGGCCAGTTTCACCTCGATAAAACCTTCGCCCTGCTCCGAGCTGACCACAATATTAGGATTCTGCTGACGCGCTTCCCACTCGCCGAAAAATCGAGTGGCCAGAAACAGCGCCGCGCACCAGGCCAGCACCATTAACACCCGACCGACGCGTTTGCCTGGCGGCTGCTGACTCATGACTTGGCACTCCAGCCACCTTCAGGCGCGGCAAAGCGCCAGACGATCGGCCGTTCCTCGCCATCGGCGCGGGCATCGTTGTTGTTGTCAGTGCCAATCCACGCGCCCTCGGCGTCAACAATCAACGCTTCGGTCAGGCCGTAGGGATTTGAATAGCGGCGCTGCACCTGCAAGGCTTCATCAGCAAAGGACCAGCAGCGCTCGACCTTGGCCGTCACCGAATCACGGCGGCAGATCTGGTAGGCGTTGCGCTCAAGGGTAAACAGCTTGCCGTTGAACAGCGACAGGTCGGCGAAGTCTCGGGTCACCGCTTTGGCTCGGGGAAACGGCGCCGGCTGCATTTCTTTCCCGGCTTCGCTCAGCAACACACAGCCACCATCGCAATCCCAGACCGTCTGTTTGCGCTTGATCAGCAACAAGCCACGGCTTTGACGCTCAGAGGCGAGCCACAATTGATCACCCGCCGGATTGATCGCCAGACCCTCGAACAACGCATTGAAGTGCAACAGCATGCCGCTGGCCCGGGCTTCGCGAATCAGCATCGGCGAGATTTTCAGCCAGGACGATGGCCCAACGGGTGGCACTTGCAGAATCGCGGCATGGGATTCGCTGACGAGGTAGCGATTACCGGCGCTGTCGCAGGTGATGCCTTCAAAGTCCAGATCCCCACCACGGACAAACGACGCCACCCAGGTTCGTGAACGCAAGCCCCAGGGCAAACCGCTGTCTGGCACCGGTGGTACGCCAATGGCCACGGTTTCGGCCTGCCATACCTTGTCGCGGGTATCGAGCCGGTAAATCTGGTCGTCGTCGCGATCCGATACCGTCCACAGGTCATTACCGCACTGGGCCAACCCTGACAGGTTGCCGCCGCGCATACCTTCAACGGGATGCTCGGACAACAGGCGCAGTTCCGGCACCGGCTCGGCAACCGCCGAAATCGAGGTCAGAAGCAACGCACACGCCAGGGCAAAGCCAACCCGCATCAGCCAAGAACCTCGGCCAGGTTGCCTTTGGATTCCAGCCAGGATTTGCGGTCACCGGCGCGTTTCTTCGCCAGCAGCATGTCCATCATTTCCGAGGTTGCGTCGAAATCTTCCAGCGTCAACTGCACCAGACGCCGAGTGTTCGGGTCCATGGTGGTTTCGCGCAGCTGCGGCGGGTTCATTTCACCCAGGCCTTTGAATCGTGTGACCTGCGGCTTGCCGCGTTTCTTCTCGGCCACCAGGCGATCGAGGATGCCATCGCGCTCGGCTTCGTCCAGGGCGTAGTAAATCTCTTTGCCCAGGTCGATTCGGTACAACGGCGGCATCGCGACGTAGACGTGACCGGCATCCACCAACGGGCGGAAATGCTGGACGAACAACGCGCACAGCAACGTGGCGATGTGCAGACCGTCGGAGTCGGCGTCGGCGAGGATGCAGATCTTGCCGTAACGCAGCTGGGCGATATCTGCCGAACCCGGATCGACACCAATGGCCACGGCGATGTTGTGCACTTCCTGGCTGGCCAGCACTTCGCTGCCGTCGACTTCCCAGGTGTTCAGAATCTTGCCGCGCAACGGCAGGATCGCTTGGAATTCCTTGTCTCGCGCTTGCTTGGCAGAACCGCCGGCGGAATCACCTTCCACCAGGAACAGCTCGGAACGCATCGGGTCCTGCCCGGCGCAGTCGGCGAGTTTGCCCGGCAGTGCCGGCCCCGCGGTGATGCGCTTGCGCTCGACCTTCTTGCTGGCCTTCAGACGGCGGCCGGCGTTGTTGATCGCCAGCTCTGCCAGCAACATGCCGGTTTCCGGGTTGGCGTTGAGCCACAGGCTGAACGCATCCTTGACCACACCGGACACGAATGCAGCCGCTTCACGGGACGACAGACGCTCTTTGGTCTGGCCAGAGAATTGCGGCTCTTGCATCTTCATCGACAGCACGAAAGCGATGCGTTCCCAGACATCTTCCGGCGCCAGCTTCACGCCGCGTGGCAGCAGGCTGCGGAATTCGCAGAACTCGCGCATCGCATCGAGCAAGCCCTGGCGCAGACCGTTGACGTGGGTACCGCCCTGCGCCGTCGGGATCAGGTTGACGTAGCTTTCCTGAACGCTGTCGCCACCTTCCGGCAACCACAACAGCGCCCAATCGACCGCTTCTTTGTTACCGGCCAGGCTGCCGCAGAACGGTTCGTCAGGCAGGCGCTCGAATTCGTTGACCGCGTCCACCAGGTAGGAGCGCAGGCCGTCTTCGTAATGCCACTCGACTTTCTCGCCGGTGGCCTTGTCTTCAAAACTGACCAGCAGCCCCGGGCACAGAACGGCCTTGGCCTTGAGCACATGCTTGAGGCGGCTGATGGAGAATTTCGGCGAATCGAAGTATTTCGGGTCCGGGGCGAAGAACACGCTGGTACCGGTGTTGCGCTTGCCGACGGTACCGATGATTTCCAGCTCGGTTTTCTTGTAACCGTCAGCGAAAGTCATCTGGTATTCGTTGCCGTCACGCTTTACGCGCACCCGGACTTCGTTCGACAAGGCGTTGACCACGGAAATACCCACCCCGTGCAGACCGCCGGAGAACTGGTAGTTCTTGTTGGAAAACTTGCCGCCCGCATGGAGCTTGGTGAGGATCAGCTCGACGCCCGACACGCCTTCTTCGGCGTGGATATCCACCGGCATGCCACGGCCGTCATCGCTAACTTCCAGGGAGTGATCGGCGTGCAGGATGACCTGCACCGAGGTCGCGTGCCCGGCCAAGGCTTCGTCGACGCTGTTGTCGATGACTTCCTGGGCGAGGTGGTTGGGCCGACTGGTGTCGGTGTACATGCCGGGGCGTTTGCGCACCGGGTCGAGGCCCGAGAGGACTTCGATGGCGTCTGCGTTATAAGAGCTAGCGCTGGGAGTGGCCATGGGGTCTCGTCGTCCGCCTGTAAAAAGAGTGTTCGTTGAAAATAGGGGCGACGGTTCACAAAGCAGTGAAATCAATCGCCTGATACAAATCTGCGCCGATGCCGGCAAAACTCAGCATTGCCGGCAATTGCTCGGCAAAACCCTGGAAGCTATGGTCGCCGCCGGCCTGGATGCGCAAGGCACAGGCCCGGTAATACTGCTGGGCGAGGCGGTAGTCCAGCGTTTCATCGCCGGTCTGCAACCATACCTGATACCGCTGCGGGTCCTGGGGCGCCGGCACTTCCAGCTCGGCCAAGGCCGTCACGTGGTCGTGGGTCAATTCCCAGGCCTCATCGGTATACAGGTTTTTCTGCGTCCCCAGATACCCGTCGAACATCCGGTGCGGGCTGACGGCAGGGTTGATCAACAGGGCCTTGAGGCCATGGCGCTCGGCCAAGTGAGTCGCATAGTAGCCGCCGAGTGAGCTGCCGACCAGCAGTGGCCGCCCAAGCTCCTCAATCGCCTTGTTTAGCTGACCGATGGCCTCACGCGGATGGTGATGCAAGGCCGGGACGCGCAACTGATCGCTCAAGCCCAGACGTTCCATTACTTGTACCAACTGCGTGGCCTTTTTAGACGAAGGCGCGCTGTTGAAACCGTGGATATAAAGGATCGAACCAGACATTTGAGCTCCCTGTGCGTCAGGTAAAGAAGGCGGAGTTTACAGGGAGTCGGGGGGATCGGGGATATCCGTGGGAACCAGGTTGTCTTGGCGGACGCCATCGCGAGCAGGCTCGCTCCCACAGGGATATGCATTCCAATGTGGGAGCGAGCCTGCTCGCGATGGCCGCGCCGCGGTCTTTCTGAGAGTTCAGTAACCGTTGGAGCCGTAATCGATCTGGAAGTCGAAACCGGTAACGCGTTCCACGCCGGTTTCCAGCTGACCATCCGGCAAAAGCCGCAACCACCGATACCCCGGCGCCTGGTCACTGACCTTGAAATCATCACTGCCCGGTTCGAACTGAATACAGGTCGAAGGCGAGGCAATCAGCCGCACGCCATTGCGAACCTGATCGATCTCTTGATGCACATGCCCCCATAAAACAGCGCGCACCTGCGCAAACCGATCCAGCACGGCAAACAATGCGTCTGGATTGCGCAATCCGATCGGCTCCATCCACGCACACCCGATCGACACCGGATGATGATGCAAGCACACCAGATGATGCCGTTCTGGCGCCTCGCTCAACGAGCGGACCAGCAACTGTAACTGCTCATCCTGCAAATACCCCGGCACCGAACCCGGTACGGCCGAATCGAGCAATGTGACGCGCCAGTTACCGACATCCACCACCGGCTCCAGCAACGCACTCTGCACGGCGGCCTGCGCCATGATCTGCGGCTCATCATGATTGCCGGGAATCCAGCGCGCCGGCGCATCGAGTTGCCGCGTCAGGTCACGAAACTGCTGATAGGACTCCAGCGTCCCGTCCTGAGAAAGATCGCCACTGGCAATGATCAAGTCGATCTGCGGCTGCTGACGCCGCACCAGCTCGATGACTTTTTGCAGGCTGTCCCGGGTATTCATGCCCAGCAACGTTTCGTCCGTTTCGGCAAACAGATGACTGTCGGACAGTTGCACCAGCAACGCCGGATCGGCGGTGGTCAAAGTGGATACGCTCGGCAAGGCGTTCTCCCAGGGCTGAATCACGGGATGGATGAGTGCCGCAATTATGCTGGGGGATGATCAAAAGGGGAAACCTGTGAACCTGACGCAGTTCACATCTACCGCTACCGCACCACCGCGTACTCGTGTCCGCAGGCCAGGCAATGGCTCAGCCACTCGCCCAGGAACATATTCAGCTGGGCCTTTTCGTCCGGCTGATGCATTGAGGCATTCGGGTAAGGATAGATGCCGCGAAAGCGTCGTGCATGTTCGGCGCTGACCACTTCGGCCATGCACGCGTCGTGATAGACCTGAACTTCCAGTTGCGGCACCGGCAGCCACGGCAGGCTGTGTTCCTGGCGTACTTGCAGGGTTGTGGTGTACGGGCAGACTTGAAGGACTTCGAGGGCCAGTACGCCGAGCATCTGCTCGCCGTGGGTCACGGCTATGCGCCGCGCCTCCGGTTCGTTGCGCATGTCGGGCAGCAATCGCATCAGGCGCGCGTAGTTGGCCTCGCAGGAGGCTTGCAGCCCCACCAGGTCGACCCTATAGCGATCGCGCAACTTGTTTACGACCATAACCCCCTCACTTCAACGCGGTTCAAAGCTAACCATTGCAAGGCAATGATGCTGGCCGCGTTGGCAATTCGTCCGTCGCGTACGGCTTGCAAGGCATCTTCGAACGCCCAGACCGTGACGCGGATATCTTCTGCTTCTTCCTCCAGCCCATGCAGGCCACCGACCCCTACACTGTCACAGCGCCCCAGGTACAAGTGCACAAATTCATTGCTGCCGCCCGGCGATGGAAAATATTTGGTCATCGGCCAAAGCGCCCCGAACACAAGCCCAGCTTCCTCCTGCGCTTCGCGGTGAGCAACTTCTTCCGGCACCTCATCCTTGTCGATCAGACCGGCGACCAGTTCGATCAGCCATGGATTGTCGGTTTTGCTCATGGCGCCGACGCGAAACTGCTCGATCAACACCACTTCATCGCGCTGCGGATCGTACGGCAGCACGCACACCGCATCGTGGCGAACGAACACTTCACGATTGATCTCGCGACTCATGCCCCCGGCGAACAATTCGTGGCGCAAGTGCACACGATCGAGCTTGTAGAAACCCTCGTAGCACTTTTCGCGCCGAACGATATCAACGGCGGTCGGAACGGCGTTGGCAAAATCAGTCATGACTATCCTCGTTTACTGCAAATCCGTTATGAGGCTCCTTTTTGTTACTTGCAACCTCGACTTCGCGCCATCCTAACGCGCCCGCGATGTTTGATGCAGCCCCTTTCCAGTCAGCGGGATAGACGGTGAGAGCAAAACCAACTCTAATCAGCTTAGTGGCGAACTGACTGCTTCGTTGAGAGTCGAAGCGGATAACTTTTTGCCTTTCCCAGTTTCATGAAGGACGCCCATGTCGCTTTTTAAAATCGCCTCCGTGGCTGCAATCGCCCTGACTTTGGGCGCCTGCCAGAGTTTGTTCCAACCCAACTATCGGACGCCGCTGGAAACTACCCGCGATGCATCCGAACAGCTGAAACCGGGTTGCACAACCGCTGACTGCCCGCTGGTTAACATCGATACGCTGCGCTTCCCTGCCGAACCTGCGCTTGACGGCATCGTCGAAAAACGCCTGCTGCAACTGACTCGCACCTCGCCCGACGCCCCGGTGGCGCCGACGCTGGCCGCGTATCGCGAGCAGTTTTTGAGCAGTGCCGGCCCGCGTAACAGCAGTTACTTGCAAGCCAAGGTACGTGAGCAGCATGACGGCTTGGTGATCGTCGAATTTTCCAGCTACCTGGACACTGGCGGTGCCCATGGCACGCCGGGCCGCAGTTTCATCAACTATTCACGCCAGCAGCATAAAGTGCTGACGCTGTCGGACATGTTGGTCCCGGGGCAGGAAGAAGCGTTCTGGAAAGCGGCGCAAGTAGCGCACAACAGCTGGCTGATCAGCACCAAGCTTGATCAGGAGCCAGAGTTCGTGAAGAGCTGGCCCTTCGTCAAAACCCAAAACATTGCGCTGACGTACGGCGGGGTGATCCTCAAGTACGAAGTGAGCACCATCGCGCCATACGCGCTGGGCCACGTCGAACTGAAGATCCCCTACCCGCGCCTGAACGGTATTCTCAAGCCCGAGCTGTTTCCCGGCCGTAGCTGAAGGCTCGACCGAGCAGCAGTTGCAGCAGCCCTGCCAGGATCAGCGACGGCAGGGTTGCGCCGATGTCAGGATACAGATTGGCCAGCAAATGATAGGTACTCACCCCGCCCAACCAGGCGAGCAACGCCGGCCAGCGCAATACGGCTGACGCCACGCGAGCACTGCGCTTGCGCAGGATGAAGTGATCCACCAGCACCACGCCGAACAGCGGCGCAAACACCGAACCGATCAACAGCAGGAAGTTTTGGTACTGGGCCAGCGGCGCCAGGCAGGCGATTAGTGTGCAGATCACGCCAATCGCCAGTGCCAGATGCTCAACTTTCAAGCGCAGCAGTATTCCGCTGGAAACGGCCGCCGAGTGAATGTCGGCGAAGGCGTTTTCCGACTCGTCCAACAGGATCAGCAGCAGCGGAATCCCCAAACCGGCACCTGCCAATGCCAACAGCAAGGCATTCACTTCTCCGCTCGGCGCGAACGCCAGGGTGTAGGCCACGCCCAGGCTCATCAGCCAGAAGTTACCGATAAAGAAGCCGATCGCTGTACCGCCGAACACGTTTTTCGCACGCTTGCCGAAACGCGAGTAATCGGCAATCAGCGGCAACCACGACAGCGGCATGGCGATGGCAATGTCGAAGCCCACGGCGAACGGCATCGAACCATCGCCAGCCTGTGCCCACAACGCCGCCAGATCAGCTTTGGCGAACAGGTTCCAGGTCAGCCAGATGCACGCGGCCAGCAGCAACCAGATGCCCCACTTGCGTAGGATCTGTCGCACGAATGTCAGCGGACCACTGACGGCCAGCAAGGTCGCCAAACCACCAAAGAACACAGTCCACAGCAGTGGATTGGACAGCAGGCTGCCTTCGCTGAACGCCCGCGCACCGAGCAGGCTGGCGGCGTCGCGCATGACGATGATTTCGAACGAGCCCCAACCGATCAGTTGCAGCAGGTTCAGCACGGCCGGCAGGCTCGCGCCTTTTGCACCGAGGCTGAGTTTGAGCGCGGCCATTGACGACAGACCGGTGTCGCTGCCGATCACGCCGACGGCGGCCAGCAGCAAAACGCCGACCAGCGTGCCGAGGAAGATTGCCAGCAGCGAACCGGACAGGCCCAGGCCTGGCGCGAGCAGAGCGCCGGTCTGCAACACCATCAGACCGATGCCGAGGGAAAACCACAGGGAAAACAGATCGCGGCCGCCGAAGACACGTTTGTCTTGGGGCACCGCGATATCAGGGGAATACGTGCTGGGTTGAATGCTCAAGGGTGTTATCTCAGAGGGGCATTTGTTGTGATCGTTCCCACGCTCCGCGTGGGAATGCCTCTAGGGACGCTCCGCGTCCAGTGACGCGGAGCGTCACGGGCTGCATTCCCACGCAGAGCGTGGGAACGATCAGTACAGGATCAAACCTTCTTGTACAGCTGACTGCCTTCCTGCTTGAACCGCTCGGCCTGTTCCGCCAATCCCTGGGCGACTTCGGCGTCGACGGTTTCGATGCGCTGGTTGGCCGCATATTCGCGGACTTCCTGAGTGATCTTCATCGAGCAGAATTTCGGTCCGCACATGGAGCAGAAGTGCGCGACCTTGGCCGAATCCTTCGGCAGGGTCTCATCGTGATACGAACGAGCGGTATCCGGATCGAGGCCCAGGTTGAACTGGTCTTCCCAGCGGAATTCGAAACGCGCCTTGCTCAAGGCGTTGTCGCGGATCTGCGCGCCCGGATGGCCCTTGGCAAGGTCGGCGGCGTGCGCGGCGATCTTGTAGGTGATGATCCCGGTCTTTACGTCATCCTTGTTCGGCAGCCCCAAGTGTTCCTTCGGCGTCACGTAGCAAAGCATCGCGCAACCGAACCAGCCGATCATCGCCGCACCGATACCCGAGGTGATGTGGTCGTAGCCTGGCGCAATGTCCGTGGTCAGCGGGCCGAGGGTATAGAACGGCGCCTCGTCGCAGCATTCCAGCTGCTTGTCCATGTTCTCTTTGATCAACTGCATCGGCACGTGGCCCGGGCCTTCGATCATGCACTGTACGTCGTGTTTCCAGGCGATCTTGGTCAGCTCGCCGAGGGTTTCCAGCTCACCGAATTGCGCCGCGTCGTTGGCGTCGGCAATCGAGCCCGGACGCAGGCCATCGCCCAGCGAGAAGCTGACGTCGTAGGCCTTCATGATTTCGCAGATGTCTTCGAAATGGGTGTAGAGGAAGTTCTCTTTGTGGTGCGCCAGGCACCACTTGGCCATGATCGAACCGCCACGGGAAACGATACCGGTCACGCGTTTGGCGGTCAGCGGCACGTAGCGCAACAGCACGCCGGCGTGGATGGTGAAGTAGTCGACGCCCTGTTCGGCCTGTTCGATCAGCGTGTCGCGGAACAGCTCCCAGGTCAGGTCTTCGGCAGCGCCGCCGACTTTTTCCAACGCTTGATAGATCGGCACGGTACCGATCGGCACCGGCGAGTTACGGATGATCCACTCGCGGGTTTCGTGAATGTGTTTGCCGGTGGACAGGTCCATGACCGTGTCCGAACCCCAGCGAATGCCCCAGGTCAGTTTCGCCACTTCTTCTTCGATGGACGAACCCAAGGCGCTGTTGCCGATGTTGCCGTTGATCTTCACCAGGAAGTTACGGCCGATGATCATCGGTTCCAGTTCGGTGTGGTTGATGTTGGCCGGAATGATCGCGCGACCGCGGGCGATCTCTTCACGGACGAATTCAGGGGTGATGATTTTCGGCACGCTGGCGCCAAAGCTGTAACCGGCGTGTTGCTGGTCCAGCAGGCCGGCGGCGCGAGCCACTTCGAGCTTCATGTTCTCGCGGATGGCAACGTATTCCATCTCGGCGGTGATGATGCCTTTGCGCGCGTAGTGCATCTGGCTGACGTTGGCACCGGCCTTGGCCCGGCGCGGGTTGTTCACGTGAGCGAAACGCAGCTTGGTCAGCTCTTCATCAGCGAGGCGTTCCTGGCCGAAGTTGGAACTCAGGCCTGGCAGGCGCTCGGTGTCGCCACGGGATTCGATCCACGGCGAACGCACATCGGCGAGGCCTTTGCGTACGTCGATGATGACGTTGGGGTCGGTGTAAGGGCCGGAGGTGTCGTACACAACGACCGGCGCGTTGACCTCGCCGCCGAAGTCGGTCGGGGTTACATCAAGGCTGATTTCGCGCATCGGCACGAGGATGTCCGGGCGGGAGCCCTGAACGTAGATTTTTTGCGAGCGGGTAAACGGCTGAACCGATTGCTGATCGACTTGGGCCGAATCACTCAGGTTCGTAGTGTTTTTTAGTTTTATCGTCATCACGGGCTCTCCAGACACATCCAGGCAGTGGATTTTTGTCGGAGCGAACCTGTAAACGAATGGACGCACGTGCGCTGGGGAAACCAGCTGTGCTGTGCTCAGTGCTCGAGGGGTGTTCGATTGTCGAACAACATCCCGGACGAAGCACAAGAGGACTCGCCGGGTGACGAGAAATCTTGTTCCCTACGCAGGCGCTAACCTGATCAGGTTCAACGGGATCCGAAATTATTCGATCTCAGCCTCATAGCAAGGCACCCCGACAAGAACCCGGCCAGTCTAGACACAACCGGCAAAGAACGCCAACACCGCGGTAAACACCGTGATGAATGGCGCAATTACAGGATTGTTGCGGTCGTTGCGCACAACTACACTCGCTACGCCATACCGCGCCTTGACGCTGTATGGGCCGCGCCGTAGCCTTGGCGCTCAAATTATCAGCGTAATTTTTTAGGGATGGCCTCATGCTGCGCAAACTCTCACTGGCCGTTGCCGTGTCTTGTGCGTCCAATGGAATGGCCTGGGCAGCAGAAGCGCCCTTATCGACCAAAACCGATCTGGTCAGCGTCTACCAGGAAGCGGTGGACAATAACGCCGACCTTGCTGCCGCCATCGCCCAATATGGCGCCCAGAAAGAAGTCGTGCCCCAGGCTCGCGCCGGGCTGCTGCCGAACCTCTCTGGCGGTGCCGAAGTGGCTAACGTGCGCACGTCGATCGATCAGCCTGCGTCCACCTTTACCCGCAATGCTCATTCGTATCAGGCAACGCTGGCGCAACCGCTGTTCCGGGCCGATCGCTGGTTCCAGTTCCAGGCTGCCAAGGACGTTAATGAACAGGCCGCGTTGCAACTCTCGGCGACCCAGCAAAACCTGATCCTGCAGACCGCCGAAAGCTACTTCAACGTATTGCGCACCCAGGACAACCTGGCCTCGACCAAGGCCGAGGAAGCCGCATTCAAACGCCAGCTCGATCAATCCAACGAGCGCTTCGATGTCGGCCTGTCGGACAAGACCGACGTGCTGCAATCCCAGGCCAGTTACGACACCGCGCGGGCCAACCGGATCGTCGCGCAGCGTCAGGTGGATGATGCGTTCGAAGCCCTGATCACCCTGACCAACCGTCAGTACAACTCGATTCAGGGCATTGTCCACACCCTGCCGATTCTGCCGCCATCACCGAACGACGCCAAATCCTGGGTCGATACGGCGGCCAGGCAGAACCTCAATCTGTTGGCCAGCAACTACGCCGTCAGCGCCGCCGAAGAAACCCTCAAGCAGCGCAAGGCCGGCCACGCGCCGACCCTGGACGCCGTGGCGAAGTACGAGAAAGGCGATAACGATGCCCTGGGCTTCAGCAACCCGAGTGTCTTCCCCCAACCTTACAGTGGCAACGTCGAGCAAACGACCGTGGGCCTGCAACTGAATATCCCGATCTACAGCGGCGGCCTGATCAATTCCCAGGTGCGTCAATCGTATGCCCAGCTGGATCAGTCCGAACAGCAACGTGAAGCCCTGCGCCGGCAAATCGTCGAAAGCACCCGCAACCTGCACCGCGCGGTGAACACCGACGTCGAGCAGGTGCAGGCGCGCAAGCAGTCGATCATCTCCAACCAGAGCGCGGTGGAAGCGACCGAAATCGGTTATCAGGTGGGCACACGGAACATCGTCGACGTACTGGATGCCCAGCGTCAGCTGTACACCTCGGTGCGCGACTACAACAACACGCGTTACGACTACATCCTCGACAACCTGCGCTTGAAACAGGCCGCGGGCACGTTGAACCCGGGGGACTTGCAGGACCTGGCGCGTTATCTGAAGGCTGATTACAACCCGGATAAAGACTTCTTGCCGCCGGACCTGGCGAAGGCTGCGGCGGAGCAACTCAAAGCCAATCCAACGCAGTAAAGGTAAACCTGTGGCGAGGGGGCTTGCCCCCTCTCCACAATGGATCAGCGACAGATTCAGGACTTGTCGATCAACCGCCCCAACCCATCCAGCAATCGCTGCAACGCGCCCTGATTGGTGCGCATCACTTTCAACCCCGCCTGCGCCATCCGTTGCGCATCGCTCGGCAATTCGAACAGCCGCTGCACCGCCAGCGCCAGACCTTCGGCATCCTCCACTTCCTGCAACGCCCCGGCACTGCGCAGTTGTGCGGCGATCTCGAGGAAATTGAACAGGTGTGGCCCGCTCAATACCGGTTTGGCCAGAGCCGCCGGCTCCAGCAGGTTGTGCCCGCCGTTCGGCACCAGGCTGCCGCCGACAAACGCGCTGTCAGCCAACGCGTAAAGAAACAGTAACTCACCCATGGTGTCGCCCACCAGCACCGACGTTTGCGCGGTAACCGGGTCGCCAGTGGAGCGACGCACCGTGGCGAAACCCTGTTGCCTGCACAGCTCGAACACCGTATTGAAACGCTCAGGATGGCGCGGCACCAGAATCAGCAATGCATCGGGATGATTGGCCAGCAACTGACGATGAGCCGCCAGCACTACTTCGTCTTCGCCTTCGTGCGTACTGGCCGCAATCCACACCGCGCGCTCCTGCGCCTGCCATTGCGCACGCAACTCGGCGGCACGCTCAAGCAGTGCCGGGTCGATGGTCAGGTCGAACTTGATCGAGCCGGTCACTTCGACGGTTTCCGGGCGCGCACCCAAATCGCGGAAGCGCTGGGCCTCGGCTTCGGTCTGCACCGCGAACAGGCTCATCTCGGCGAGCATCGGCTGGGTCAGTTTGCCGAAGCGGCCATAACCCTTGGCGGAACGCTCGGACAGTCGCGCATTGGCCAGGGCCACGGGAATCCCGCGCCTGGCGCACTGATGGATATGGTTCGGCCAGAGCTCGGTTTCCATGATCACCGCCAGTTTCGGCTGGACCCGATCAAGAAATCGCTTCGCGGCGCAAGGCAAGTCGTAAGGCAAATAGCAGTGCTGGATGCGCGGTTCATTGGCGAACAGCGCGTGGATGCGCTCCGAACCGGTCGGGGTCATGCAGGTCACGGTAATGGGCAACTGGGGATAACGTTGCAGCAAAGCGCGAATCATCGGCGCCGCGGCAATGCTTTCGCCCACCGACACCGCGTGCACCCAGATGCCGCCCGTTTTCATCGTCGGTAACCCGAGGGAGAAACGTTCGCCAATGCGCTTGGCATACGCCGGCGCCTTGCGCGCCCGCAGCCACAGCCGAATCGCTACCAATGGCAGCCCCAGGTAAAACAGCGCGGTGTAGAGAGTTCTATTCATGGCGGCGGAGTTTATCGGCTTTTTTCACCGATCGTCTGCAAGTGCACGGCAAAACGTTCCGCCAACCAACGAGCCGCCGGCCCCAGAGGCTCATCACGGCGCCAGACCAGCTCCACCACCAGCGCTGGCGGGGTCCATTCGCTGTCCAGCTCGACCATCAGATCCTGATACGCCGGGTACTGCACCACATGACGCGGCAGCCAGGCCCAGCCGAGGCCGCGCACCAGCCACTCAGCCATCACGTAGAAACTGTCGGCCCGCCAGACTTGCGGGCTGGCGGGTTCGCTGCCGGGATAGACACTCGACTGCGTGGACATCAGCAACTGTCGATGCTGCGCCAGTTGCTGGCAATCGACCCGGGCCTGTTGCGCCAGTGGGTGGCCGACGCCGCACACCGTGACCATTTCAACGCTGCCCAACACCCGGCGCTCGAGCGCTTCGGGAATCTGGTCGTGATAGAACAGCAACCCCAGATCGGCCCGACGCTCCACCAGTTTGCGCGCGACATCGCCTTGGGCCGCACTGGTCAGTTGCACTTCAAGGCTGGGAAATTGTTCAGCCAGGGCTTCGAAGCTTTCGATGATCGGCTGATAAGGCATCGCCTCATCCTGGGCCACACGCAAACGCGCCTCCTGGCCGCGCATCATCGCCAGCGCCCGACCGTTAAGGCGTTCGCATTGGCGCAGCACTTCCCGCGCCTCGTCCAGCAACGCGTGACCGGCCTCGGTGAGTTTCGGCTGACGGCCGCTGCTACGGTCGAACAGGCTGACGCCCAGGTCCTCTTCCAGCAGCGCAATCGAACTGCTGACTGCCGACTGCGCCTTGCGTTGATCCCGCGCTACCGCAGAAAACGAACGCTGCTCCGCTACGCTGACAAACAGCCGCAGCTGCTCCAGATTCCATTGCGTGTTCATGGCTCAACCCATCTTCAAAACAGATAGGTAATGACTTTACCGCATCTGGGGAATCTCTAAAATGCCGACCTCAGAAAGCAACACTTCACACGAGGATGCACCCATGACCGCTTACTACTACCTGGCCATTGCCATCTGCGCCGAAGTGATCGCCACCGTTTCGATGAAAGCGGTCAAAGGCTTCAGCACCCCGCTGCCGCTGATTCTGGTTATCGTCGGTTATGGCATCGCCTTCTGGATGCTCACGCTGGTGGTGCGCAGCGTTCCGGTCGGCGTGGCTTATGCGGTATGGGCCGGCATGGGAATCGTGATGGTCAGTGTCGCGGCGCTGTTTATCTACGGGCAGAAACTGGATGTGCCGGCCATGCTGGGGATGGCATTGATCGTATTGGGCGTCGTCGTCATCCAGCTCTTCTCCAAGACTGCCGGGCATTAAAGTTCGAAGTGCATTGCACTGTGGCGAGGGGGCTTGTCGGAACGCCGCATCGCCCCGTTCGGCTGCGCAGCAGTCGTAAATCCAGTTGTCGCGGTGTGCCTGAACAAATGCGGTTGCAGGTTTTGGGGCCGCTTCGCAGCCCAACGGGGCGATGCGGCGTTCCGACAAGCCCCCTCGCCACAGGAGCCTGCGCAGCCAAGAGGACATTGATCGCCAGCAAAACCTCCAATCTTCGAGTCTGTATACTGCGCCCTCGTCTTGAACACTGAGGTCGCTGCATGCCATCCGTTATTTCCACCGACGTTCTGATTGTCGGCGCTGGTGTCGCCGGCCTCTGGCTGAATGCGCGCCTGCGCCGCCAGGGTTTTTCGACCGTGCTGGTGGAAAGCGCCAGCCTCGGTGGCGGGCAAAGCGTGAAATCCCAAGGCATCATCCATGGCGGCGCCAAGTACGCCTTGCATGGCGCCCTGACCGGCGCCTCGGAAGCCATCGCCGACATGCCTCGGCGCTGGCGCGAAGCCCTGGCCGGTGACGGCGAACTGGACCTGAGCGGCGTGCGCCTGCTGTCCGAAGCCCATTACCTGTGGTCCCCCGGCACGATCGCCGGCAATCTCACCAGTTTCTTCGCCAGCAAAGCGGTGCGCGGCCGCGTCGATCAAGTCAAGGGCGAGCAACTGCCGCCCGCCCTGCAAGACAAGCGTTTCAAGGGCAAGGTCTATCGTCTGGCCGAATTGGTGATCGACGTGCCGAGCCTGATCCGGCGCCTGGCCGATCTGGCGGGTGATGGCCTGCTCGCCGGCCAGAACATCGAACCGTTGCTGGAGGATGGAAAACTGGTCGGCCTGAAGGTCGACGAGCGCGAGATTCGCGCCCAGCGCATCGTCTTGAGCGCCGGTGCCGGGACGGCAGCGCTGCTCGAAGCCCTGGGCTTGAGCCAACCTGCCATGCAACGCCGGCCGTTGCACATGATCATCGCCAAAGGTCCGGGCCTCAAACCACTGTATGCCCACTGCCTGGGCGGCGGCACCAAGCCGCGCATTACCGTGACCACCCATCCTGCCGCCGATGGTCAATGGGTCTGGTATCTGGGCGGTGACATCGCTGAAGCCGAAGGGGTCGCCCGCGAACCCGCCGAGCAAATCGCCACCGCGCAAAAAGAATTGGGCCAGTTGCTGCCATGGATCGACCTGAGCACAGCGCAATGGGCCACCCTTCGGGTGGATCGCGCCGAGCCACTGCAATCGGGACTGACCCGTCCCGACAATGCATTCCTTGCCGAAGAAGGCCGGCTGCTGGTCGGCTGGCCGACCAAACTGGCGTTGGCTCCGGACTTTGCTGATCGCGTCATCGCGTCCTTGCAGCGCGACGGCATCCAGCCAAGCCATCCGGCGCCGCTGCCCGAGCTGCCAAAACCGCCGATGGGCGTCCCTGCCTGGGAGCAACTGCTGCCATGAGCCAACCGACCTTGCACGATCTGCATCGCCCGCTGGGCAGCACCGGCCTGCTGGTTTCCCCCCTGGGCCTGGGCACGGTAAAACTCGGCCGCGACCAAGGCGTTAAATATCCCAGCGGTTTTCAGATTCCCGATGACGACGAAGCGCGCATGCTGCTCAAACTGGCGCGCGACCTGGGCATCAACCTGATCGACACTGCTCCGGCTTATGGCCGTAGCGAAGAACGCCTCGGCCCATTGCTGCGGGGTCAGCGTCAGGATTGGGTGATTGTCAGCAAGGTCGGCGAAGAGTTTGCCGATGGCCAGTCCCATCACGACTTCAGCGCCGCCCACACCCGGATGTCGGTGGAACGTAGCCTGCAACGCCTGGAAACGGACTTCATCGACCTGGTGCTGGTGCACTCCGACGGCAACGACCTGGCGATCCTCAACGACAGTGAAGTCTATGCGACCCTCGCGGCGCTCAAGAGCGAAGGCAAGATTCGCGGCTTCGGTTTTTCCGGCAAAACCGTCGAAGGCGGTTTGAAGGCTCTGGAACAAGGTGATTGCGCGATGGTCACCTACAATCTGAACGAACAGAACGAGAAGCCGGTCATTGACTATGCTGCTGCTCACGGCAAAGCCATTCTCGTCAAAAAAGCCCTCGCCAGCGGTCATGTCTGCCTGAGCCCGGGGGTGGACCCGGTTCGCGCCAGCTTCGAGTTGTTGTTTGAACACCCGGGTGTCGCCAGTGCTATTGTCGGGACCATCAATCCGCTGCACCTCGCCCATAACGTTGCGACCGTTGCCCAGGTCCTTCGTAGAAACTGATGCCGCCCACGCGGCCTTAAGCAGGAGCCGACATGCCGCGTACGCTCATAAGAAAGAACCCGAGCAACTTCAAGACCCTGCCGTTATTCGTCGAAGCGACTCCCGAAGGCCTGAGTTATCAAAGCGTCGGGATGCCGCTCAATTTCTCCCAGACGCTGCAACGTCGCCGCCCGGTGACGGTCGCCGACACTCAGCGGTTTTCGCTGGAGCTGGCCAACCTCGGGGTCTCGGTGCGCCTGACCCTGCATTGGCAGAACCGCGATTACTGGGTGTTGGTGCGTCAGCGTCGGCAAGACCGCGGCGATGTAGTGCTCAAGCTGATCTCCGGTTACGTGCCCGCCCATGAACTGAACCTGCCACTGCACACCGCGATTCAGGAAATTGCCGAAGAGTGCCTGCTGGAAACCCCGGAAGGCTGGCTCGGCGGGCGTTTCAACGACACGTGGCTGCCGGCGCCCTACTCGTCCGCGCTGCATTACCGTGAAGCCTTGCCGTTTCGCCTGACGCCGTTGTCCGGTTCGGCGCGGCCGGTGCGTTGCGCCAAGATGCAGTTGATCGAACGCCCGCGGGCCTACGTGCATTTGCCGACGGCCTCGCTGCAATTGATCTATGACTTGCGCCTGGACGTGCCCAAGGAGGCCAAATCCCTGAGCCTGTTCCATGTCGACGAACGACTGGAAGGCGATCAACTGGTGGCCCGCCTTGATCGCAAACGTCCCGATTTGTATTTGATGCCGCTGCAGGACGGTCAACCGATGGCCGAGCTCTACACCCTGAAAAAGGATCAGCTGTACCCGGCGAGTACTCGCGGGTTGTACCTGGCAGAGAGTTTTGCCCAGCAGGAAGGCTGGCTGGTGAGGGATGAGCGGATTCGCTGGAAAGATTGGGTGCGGCAACAGGGCTTGAGCCCGCCGGGGAAAGATTCAGGTTTGGCGCGGTTGCGTGGGAAGGCCAAGCTATTACTGAAAAGAATCGTACCGCGTAAAAAAGTCAGCTCCTGATTGATCGTTCCCACGCTCTGCGTGGGAATGCCTCAATGGACGCTCTGCGTCCGCTTTGGGACGCGGAGCGTCCCGGGCTGCATTCCCACGCAGAGCGTGGGAACGATCAGTGTTACTCGGACTTGCGGATCTTCTCGACAATCGCGGTAGTCGAGCTGTTTTCCACCAGCCCCAGCACTTTCACCGTTCCGCCGTAAGCGGTCACGATGTCTGCGCCGACGACCTGCTCGATCCCATAGTCCCCGCCCTTGACCAGCACATCCGGCTTGACCTCGCGCAGCAGGTTTTCCGGGGTGCCTTCAGCGAAGCTGATCACCCAATCCACGGCGCCCAGACCTGCCAGAACAGCCATGCGACGGTCGACGCTGTTGATCGGACGACCCGGACCTTTCAGTCGGCTGACCGACGCATCGTCGTTGACCGCCACGATCAGGCGATCACCCTGAGCCCGCGCCTGTTCGAGGTAGGTCACGTGGCCGGCGTGCAGAATGTCGAAGCAGCCGTTGGTGAAGACGATCTTCTCTTTATGCGCACGCGCATCATCGACGGCCAGTAACAGTTGCTCCAGGCCAAGCACACCGCGCTCCGAACCTTCTTCACGCTGGATCGCGCGACGCAGTTCCGGCGCGCTGATGGCTGCCGTACCGAGTTTGCCGACCACGATGCCCGCCGCCAGGTTGGCCAGGGCCACCGCGTGAGGCAGTTCTTCGCCAGCGGCAATGGCGGCGGCGAGGGTGGAAATCACCGTGTCGCCGGCACCGGTCACATCGAACACTTCACGGGCACGGGCCGGCAGGTGCAGCGCCGGATGATCCGGCCGCAACAGGGTCATACCGTGTTCGCCGCGGGTCACCAGCAACGCGCCGAGGTCGAGGTCGTGCATTAGCTGCGCGCCCTTGCTCACCAGCTCGTGCTCATCGGCGCAACCACCTACGATGGTTTCGAATTCGCTGAGGTTCGGGGTGATCAGGCTTGCACCCCGGTAGATCGAGAAATCCTTGCCCTTGGGGTCGGCCAGCACCGGAATGCCACGGGCACGGGCGGCCTGGATCAGCACCTGATGGTTTTTCAGCGCGCCTTTGCCGTAGTCGGACAGCACCAGCACTTTGATGCCTTCGAGCAATTCGTCGACTTGCTCGCCCAACGCCAGCGCGTCGGTGGCGAAAGGTTCTTCGAAGTCGATACGCAGCAGTTGCTGGTGACGGCTCATGACCCGCAGCTTGACGATGGTCGGCTGGTGCGCAATGCGCTGGAACACCGCTCGCACGCCAGCGCCCTTGAGGCTGTTGGCCAGGCTGTCGGCGGCTTCATCGTCACCGGTCACGCCGAGCAGCGAGGCCGGGGCGCCGAGGGCGGCAATGTTCAACGCAACGTTGGCGGCACCGCCCGGGCGGTCCTCGATTTGCTCGACCTTGACTACCGGTACCGGCGCCTCAGGGGAAATCCGTGAGGTACCACCATGCCAGTAACGGTCGAGCATGACATCGCCGACCACCAAGACAGGGGCTTGATCGAATCGCGGCATGGACAACTTCATGGAGCAACCCACATACAAAATGAACAGGGGCGCGATATTAACACAGGGTTGGCGTGGGCTTGTGTGACGGCTGCAATGGGAGGGTTCGGCAGATGTTTCTGATCATTTATTGATCAGAAAACCGGACAATCGACAAGTTTGGTCAAGGAAGGTAAAGGTCTGGATACAAACCGCCGGGCGCATTGCACGCCGGGTGTGCGAAAGGGGTGAGCCAGGCTCACCCCTTTTTGTGGGGTCAGGCGATGTCGCCAACCGGGGCATCGAGGCCCATCGCATGCAGGCGCGAGTAGTAGCCGTTTTGCGCCAGCAGTTGAGCGTGGGTGCCGCGCTCGACGATTTCACCATGATCCATGACCAGGATCAGGTCGGCTTTCTCGATGGTCGACAACCGGTGAGCGATCACCAGCGTGGTGCGACCTTTCATGACCTGATCCAGTGCCGCCTGAATGTGTCGCTCGGACTCGGTATCGAGTGCCGACGTTGCCTCGTCGAGAATCAGCAACGGTGCATTCTTCAACAAGGCCCGGGCAATCGCCAGGCGCTGACGCTGGCCGCCGGACAACAACACGCCGTTTTCGCCGACCTGGGTGTCCAGGCCTTGCGGCATTTCCGAGATGAAGTCCATCGCGTAAGCATCCGTGGCGGCCTTTTCAATGTCGGCACGCGGGGCGCCGGCCAGGTCACCGTAAGCGATGTTGTTGGCAATGGTGTCGTTGAACAGGGTCACATGCTGTGTCACCTGTGCCACGTGTCGACGCAGATTGCGCAGGCGATAGTCTTCGATTTCCACGTCATCGAGCATGATTTCGCCGGTTTCGTGGTGATAGAAACGCGGGATCAGGCTGGCCAGGGTCGACTTGCCGCTACCCGAACGACCGACCAGGGCGACCATTTGCCCCGGTGCCGCCGTGAAGCTGATGTTCTTCAGCACTTCACGCTCGGTCCCTGGATAGGTGAAGCTCAGGTTGCGCACTTCCAGGTGGCCGCTGACGCGATCACGCTCGACGGTACCCAGGTCAACCTCTGGCTCGACGTCCAGTTGCTCGAAAATGCTCTCGGCGCCGGCAACGCCTTTCTGGATGGTCGAGCTGACTTCCGACAGTTGCCGAATCGGCTTGGGCAACAGGCCCGCTGCGGTGATGTAGGCCACCAAATCACCGGCGGTGGCATCGCCGCGCAGGAACAGCACCAGGAACATCAGCACCGCCATGGCGGTGTAGATCACCAATTGCAGCATGGGCGTGTAGACCGCACCGGTCTTTGTCATGCGCAGTTGCTTGTCAGTGTTGCCCTGGCTGGCTTCGGCGAAACGACGTTCTTCATAGCTCTCGCCGCCGAAGCTGCGCACCACGCGATAGCCCTGGATGGTTTCGGAGGCCACGTGAGTCACATCGCCCATCGCCACCTGGATTTTCTTGCTCTGCTTGCGGAATTTTTTGCTGGTGCTGCTCACCATCACTGCGATGATTGGCAGGATTGCCAGCATTACCAACGTCAGCTTCCAGTTCATCCACAGCAGGTAAGCAAACAGGAACACCACGGTCAGGCCTTCACGAATGACCACTTTGATGGCGTCCGTGGCAGCACCGGTGACCATGGTCACGTTAAAGGTGATGCGCGAAATCAGGTGCCCGGAGTTATGGGTGTCGAAATAACGGTTGGGCAATACCAGCAACTTGTTGAACAGCTCGACCCGCAAGTCGTGGACCAGCCCCAGCGATACTTTGGCCAGGTAGTAATTGCCCAGGAAAGAGCCCAGTCCTTGCCAGGCGGCGATCAGGATGATCAGCAGCGGCACGGCCATCAGCAACTGCAAATCTTGCAGATAGGGAACAGTCGGGAAGAGCACCGCTTCGGGGTTGCTCAGGCCATCGACGAAATATTTGAGAATCCCTGCGAGCATGGGCTGCGTCGAGGCAAAAATCACAAAGCCGACGATACTGATGGCAAACATGCCCCAGTACGGGCGCACATACGACAGCAGGCGCAGGTAAATCTTCAAGCTCGACGGCGCAGGCAAATCAGGGCTGGTCATGAGAACCCGTTGTATGAGAAAAGAGCCCGCGAGTGTAACACAGGCCATTTTAGTCGCTGAGCTGCGGTAACATGGCCGGCTATCCATGCCTCACGGCGCCCAACCCGGAGTATTGATGCAAGCGCTTGATCACACCCGATATCTCGCCCTGCGCGAGGGAGCACAAGTCCTTGAAGCGGATGGTTCGGGGGACAAGGTTCTGCGGTTGACGGACGGTTCAATACTCAAACTGTTTCGCCGCAAACGCCTGCTGACGTCGGCCGCGTGGTACCCGTACGCCAAACGCTTTGCCGACAACTGCGATGCATTGCGTGAACGGCACATCCCCTGCCCCACGATTCGTCAGGTTTACCGTATTGCGAGTATCGAGCGCGATGCCGTGCACTACGATCCGCTGCCGGGCCAGACCCTGCGTCAGTTGCTGGACATCCAGGGCGATGCCGATCCGTTGCGCGGCCAATTGGGGGTCTTCATGGCCACTTTGCATGAGCGGGGGATTTACTTTCGCTCGGCGCACCTGGGCAACATCGTACTCACACCCGAACATCAGCTGGGTCTGATCGACATCGCCGACCTGCGGGTGTATCGCCGTCCGCTGCGCAAGACGCTGCGGCTGCGCAACTTCAAGCATATGGTGCGTTACCCGCAAGATCGCCAATGGCTGCTCGACAGTCGCGGCGAAGTCTTCATGCAGCATTATGGCCAGACCCAGAGCATCTGCTCCAAGGAAGAGCTGAGCGTCGCACTGCAAAAATGATCTGACGGCCTTCGCCTCCGGGGAGGAAGCGAAGGCCAGGCATTACGCCAGCGCAGGTTGTCGCGTCTTCAGCACTCGAGAGAGGATCATCGCGGCGGGCAGCAGCACCAGTGGCCACAATTCGTCAGGGTTACCGATCAGCAAACTGCCATCGAAATTCAGCATCACCAGCGCACACGCCAGGTACATTCCCCACGCGTCGCGCAGACGCCAGGCCTGCCAAAGGCTTGCGACCATCAGCGCGACGAACAACGCCAGCGCGACCCCGCCGCTGTACAGCCCCAGCGCTACGAAAATGTTGTGTGGATGCTGAATCGGCATAGAGCCATCGAGCACCTGGGCGGTATGAAAGTTGATGCCGCAGCCCAGCGTCCAGCCACAGTGGCGCCACTCGCCGACCATGATCTGGAAGATTTCGATACGGTACGAATCGCCTCGAGTCCAGAGGGACTGGTACCAGGCTTCGTTGTGCACCATCAGGAACAACAGGCCTGAAACAACCGCGCCAATCGCCACCGCAGTGCCAACCAGCCGCGGCTTGAGATAAATGCCGTAAAGCAACCAGATGCCAAACAGGAACACAGCCCCCACGAACGCAGTGCGCGTCTGTAGGACGAAGGCTACCGCGAACACCGACAACACGATGGCCAGGCCACCCTCGATATACTTTCGCTCCTTGAGCCAGATTGGCAGCGCCAGCGCCAACGCACAAAACAGCCAGATGCTGGCGTAGATGACATTCTCCAGGCGTGCCGGAAGTATCGCCACCCGGCTACCGACGGCGAACTCACCGGTTGCCCATCCGTAGAGCGCACTGCCGAAAATGTACAACGTCAGAATCCAGAACTGAGCGCGAATAAAAGCTGCGCTGCGGAAAAACTGCGGATCGGTGAGGGCTGCGGCCACCATCACGAACATCAGTACATAGAAGACGTGTTTGTAGAATTGCAACTGCCCGGCAATCGTCGCAGGTACCAGAAACCACAGAATGAACGCCAGCCAGCCCCATGCCATTGGCTCCTTGAGCAAGCCCGCACCGCGCTCCTTGATCAGGAAGACCAGGCCCGGCAATGCCATCAGGACGTAGAACAGGTTGTTGGTCCACTTCGACGACCAGCCCACCACAAAGCTCAACAGAAACAGGCAAAGCACTGCGCCGAAATAGGTCAAGGTGTTCTTTGCTGGCTTCATGCCGCTAAATTCCATGGAGCACCCAACCTATTGCCAGACCCAAGATAAGAGCTGCAATCAGCTTCAGCCGATCGAGACGTTTACGCCGTAACTTGTTCTCCCGCTCCTTCGGAACCACTACATGCTCTCCGAAGCCGGTGTGCAGTACCGCGTCGTTTTCCAGAATCAACGCATAGCGGTTCTCGCCAGCGTACAGGCGCGACAGGTCTTTCTCCCCGGAGAAACCGGAATACGGTGCATGCATCAAGTAATCCGCACGACGGCGCAGCCCTGGATTAAAGGAAAAACCTTGCCACTCGGCTTTTTGCGAGCCCAGTACGTAGAAAGGAATGCCATGGCTGACTTTGCGTTCGTTCAGGAACACATAAGGACTGTGAACCATCAGGTCATGATTGAAGCTGCGCAACCACACTTGCAGTGCCTGGGGATCTTCTTCCAGCAGGCATTGGGACTCTTCGATGAACCCTTCGCGATAGAAGTCCCAGTCATCTTCACAGTGGAAAATCCACGATGTCTGCACCTGGGCATAAGCGGCATCGATGGATCGCAACTGCCCCAGGCGTGGCTGGTTGATGAAGAACTGGGTGTGCGCTCTCCAGTGTTCCGGAATACAGGCCTCTACGGCGCTGTCGCCGGAGTCCTCGGTAATGAACACCTTACGAATGGGAGCCGTGTTGAACCGGTCAAACGTCTCGAGCGTACGCTTCAACAGATCGAAGCGACCGCAACTAGTGATTACTACCGAAATGTCGCTAGTCTCGCTGAACAGCATTTATTTGCACCGCACCATTGGTTGTGTAATCGCCCGGCTTCACAGCCCCAGCGACAAGCGTAATTTTTCTTTCCAGCCCAGCGGAACATGCTCGCGCAACGGCGCACGCAGGGCGTCGACGATCGCATGTCCTACCGCCCGGAACGTGTAATGCTGCTCTACCAAAGCCTGCCCGGCCAATGAAATGGTCTCGGTCAGCTGTGGGGACTGGCGCAACACCGCCAGTTTTTCCCTGAGTTCGTCGCGGGTTCGATAGAGCACGATGTTGTGCATATCGACAAACCCCAGCGCGCGATTCTCTGCTTCCCCTTGATCGTAAGCAAACAGCACACAACCACAGGCCATGGCCTCGAAGTTCTTGATCATGTATTCGCCCATGCCGACGTCGGCACTCACGAAGTAACGGATCCGACTCAACGTCTCGCAGTATTCCTCGCCCGACTTGGTGCGCGTGATCAGCAGGTTCTCCACTTCGGCCACGGACTCGAGCATGGCCTTGCGCCCGGCATACGCCACGCTGTTGAGGCTGCCGACGAAACCCAGCTCGATATCACGTTCACGCTGGCAGTTTTGCAACAACGCCTGATCGTAGCCCTTGGGCACGAAATGCGCGTCAAACCCTTCCTCACGCAAGCGCTGGCTGACCATGAAGCCCGAGCTGATCACCCGCACCCAGGGCAGCTTGCGGTAATGGGCGCTGAACTTGCCGGTGTACTTGCACGGGATGTAGTTCTGGTACGCATCGTGTTCCAGAATAACCAGATTGGGCAGGGTCTGGATGAACCTCACCTGTCTGATTTCTTTTTTGAAGCGCAGGAAAAACACTATCCGGTCGTAGCGGGTCACATCGACATGCTTGCGGAAATATCCACGCAGGTCGTCCTGCTCCGCGCTGGTCAGCTCGCGCTTGTCGCAGTCGCAGTGCTCGGCGATACCGTCGTACAGTCGATCGAGGATCGCTCGCTGCTCTTTCTGCACCAGAAACAGAACTTTCAATTGGTCTCTCTCTTTCCAGACAGTTCTTGGACCCAGAATAATTCGTGGCGTCGCACCGCTTTACGGAAGAACTCGTTTTCGCCGAAAGCCGGCCAGCGACGGGCCGCCAGACAACGTTGGATCGCCCGACGAAGTAGACGCTTGAGGGGAAGTCGGGGCTGAAGGTCGTGCATCATGCCCAACGACATAGCCTTGTGCCACTGCTTTTCAGCCGACAGACAAAGCGCCCAGGGCCGCAACGGTTCGTGATTACTGATCTGTGGCGGCAGGGTCACACCGGTCCCGGCATCACCCATTGGCCAGCGATCGTTGTCGTGAAGATGATTGGCGTAATGCAATAAGGTGCCGGGCTGCCAGGCTGTACCGTTCAGTGCCTGCATTACCGCCTGCTGTGAGCATAGATGGTCCGGGTGCGGGTCGAAACGCGGATGTGGCAAAACGATGACCTCAGGCTGAATACGCTCGATCAACTCACTCAGGTCGGCCAGCAGATTGTTCCAGGACGGTATGCCATCGACGTCACTGCCCAGGGCAAACGGATTGAACCGTCGAAAAAATCGGGTATCGCCCAGCTGTGCCTCACGGGAGACCACGGCCTCGGTCGGCGCGCTTTGCATGACGGGCAATTGCAGGCAGAAATAGCCCAACTGAATGCAGCGTTCCTGAGGTACACCACCCCACAGCGGCACGCTGAGGCTGTCCCAGGCACGAAGCGAGCCTTTCAACCGGGACGCTTCGACGCCATCGAGCCCCATCTGCTGATAGTGCCCGGCCTCGATTTCACCGGCAGTCAGGGTCACGATCCAGCTTTGACTGGCGCTGCTGTACAGGCCGAATGCGGCCAACTCGGCATCGTCGGCATGGGGTGCGATCACCATCACCCGTTGACGGCTGTAATCCGGATGCTCGAACGCCCTGAGCACCGGCTCACCCAGCAGTCGGCAGAACCGCCCGCGCAGGCGTAACTCACCTTGCGACAGAACCTGCGCCTGACCACTGAGATTGAGGTAACGCAGGCCGTTCACACCCCGCTCGAACGTTTGTCGGTCCGGGTTATCTCCCCCCGACAACTCGACCACGGGATCGATGAAGCGTCCCAGCCAAGTGCTTTTTATCCGTAGCGCCAGGATCAGCGTGGCGTCGTCGACCAGCATGACCCCGTCGTCCAGGCGCAAACGTTCACCGTCAAGATGAACCTTGGGCTGTTGGGTGTACGGTGGAAAGCTGTACTGATAATCGTCATTGGGCGAATAAAACAAATGGTCGGCAAACCAGGCTTCGTGGGCAATCCAGCCCAGAACCGCGAGCACCAGCGGCAGCCACCAGGCCACCAGCACACCCACGGCAATCAAAAGCACCAGCGCGATGAGCAGACCGATGCGTTTGTTGCGCCGATGGCGCTTGAGCAATTGCTGTTTGCGGTTCATGGGCTGGCTCATACGGTGAACACCGGCACAGGATTGCACCAGCGATCCTTGTATTCACGGTCGGCGCGACCGAAAGAAAAGCGCAACGGTTTGCCCAACGCCCGGGCATGCTCCCAGGCGCTTTGCGTATTGATAAAGCTCAGCACGCTGCCCGGACTGAATTCGCGGGTTTCGGGATCGACGCCGCCATTGATGTACTCGACGCTGATCCACTGCGGTGTCTCGACACGGTAGACCAATTGAATCGCGATGGGCGCATCGTTGAGAAAAATCACCGAGCCGATCAGCAAGTCACGCAGCAACTCGATGACCTCCGCCATGCGCTCGGCCCCCGTCGCCGGGAAGCCCCAGCGACGCTGGAACAGGTCGCAATAGATCGCCGCCAGTTCACTGCTGGAAAACTCCGCGACCGGCCGAACCACTCCGCCCGCTTCTTCCAGCAATCGCAATTCACGACGCTGGTTGTAGCGAAACTTCTTCGACAGTTCTTCGGGTGTGCGGGCCATCGCCAGCTGTTCAGCCTGCAACTTGATGCCGGTAAAACGGCCTTCGTTCAGCGCCGACAGGTAGCGTCCACGATGACGCAGCGGCGCTTGTGCATCGGCAGCGGCCGGCAGGATGAACTCGGCATTACCGAGGTCGAACAGGCCTTTTTTACCGCAGCGTTTGAGCACGTCCTTGGACAAGGCAAGGTCGCGGCCCCAGGTCGGGATCGCGGCTTTGACTTCACCGTTTTGCTCCCAGGCCAGGTAGCGCACAGGAATGTCGGCCAGCTGCGAAAGCCGCTCGACCACCATGGGATGAGTGGCGACACTGCCGCCATATCGTTGCCAGGCCTGGGCATATGTCGAGGCGTCGACTACCGCCCAGCCACGTTCGCGCCAGCCTTGAAATCGGTTGAGCATCAGGCCCTCGACGCCAGTTCGGTAACGTGCGGCAAACGCCAGAAGGCATCGCGTACCGCGCGGTCGGAGAAGCGCTCACGCAAGCGATCGAGCATCAGCTCGGCACACTGGTGACGCTGCTGCTCATCCATCGCGGCCAGATGTTGCAGCCCTTGAGCCAAGTGTTCGGCATCGCCCAGCGGGAACAGGATACCGACGCCCTCGACCACTTCCTTCGCCCCGCCACATGCCGTAGCGAGCAACGGCACACCGGCAGCCATCGCCTCCAGCAGCACCATGCCGAACGGTTCGTGATCGGAACTCAGTGCAAACACATCGAAGGCACGGAAATAGCGTCGGGCTTCAGGCACCTGACCGAGAAACAACACGCGGTCGCCGATACCCAACTCACGGGCCAGGGCCTTGAGGTCCTGCTCCAGTCGACCGGCACCGAGAATCACCAATTGACTGCTGGCCGGCAAGCCCGGCAACGCCGCAGCAAAACCGTGCAGCAGCGTGGTCTGATCCTTGTCCGGGTGCAGCCGCCCGACATTGCCGACAACCCAGGCATCCGGCGCCAGGCCAAGGGTTTCCCGGGCCTCGCGAACCGACACCTGACTGTCCTGCAAGGTCTGCACATCGATACGGTTATAGAGCGTCTGAATCCGCGCCGCCGGCCACTTCGTCAGGCACTGGCGCATGTCGTCGCGTACGGCATCCGAAACCCCGAGCAGGCTCAGGCGCTTGCGGAAAATATTGGCGAAGAGTTTGCGAGTACCGCGCTTGTAATCGTCAAACGCGTGATGCACGCCAATCACTGGCAACGACGTGCCGAGCAAGGCGATATAAACAGGCTTGAAACGGTGAGCGATGCAAAAACTGAAATTGCGCGAGGCGGCGATCTTGCGCAGGTCGCTGATGGCGCCCAGCTTCAGGCCACGAATGGCCTTGGAGCTGTATTCCATGAACAGCACCTCATCGGAAGCGCAGCCCGCGGCGACTTCGGCATCGGCGGCCCCGGTCAGAAACACCGTGGTCACGCGATAACCGGTCCCCGCGAACAGGCTGGCGTACTGCCGGGCGCAGTCTAGAAACGGCCCGTCATAGCCGTGACAGAACTGCAGCACATGGCGTTCAGCCGAGCGTGTCATATGCGTCCGCGCCCTCTTTGACCACCAGGATGTCTTCCATGATCAGGTACTGCAGATCGGAACCGAAGAACATGTTCAGGGCGTCCGTCGGCGAGCAGATCATCGGTTCGCCACGACGGTTGAGCGAGGTGTTCAGCGACACGCCGTTACCGGTCAGCACTTCCAGCGCCTTCATCATGTCGTAGTAGCGCGGGTTGTATTCGCGCTTGAGCACCTGGGCCCGGGACGTACCGTCTTCATGGACAACTTCCGGCACGCGGGTCTTCCATTCTTCCGCCACTTCAAAGGTGAAGGTCATGAACGGCGCCGGGTGATCGATCTTGATCATCTGCGGTGCAACGGTGTCGAGCATCGACGGGCAGAAAGGCCTCCAGCGCTCACGGAACTTGATCTGGTGGTTGATGCGGTCAGCCACGCCAGTCGCACTCGGGCAACCAATGATGGAACGGCCGCCCAAGGCACGCGGGCCGAACTCCATGCGGCCCTGGAACCAGGCCACCGGGTTGCCATCGACCATGATTTTGGCGATGTTTTCCGGCATGTTCTCAAGCTTGCGCCATACCGGCTTGCTCGGGTGACGGGCGCACGCGGCGAGCACGTCTTCGTTGGTGTACGACGGGCCGAGGTAGACGTGTTCCATCTTCTCGACCGGCACACCACGGGCATGGGACACATAGGCCGCCGCGCCTACCGCGGTGCCGGCATCGCCGGACGCAGGCTGCACGAACAGTTCTTTAACGTCATCGCGGGCGATGATTTTCTGGTTCAGCTTGACGTTCAACGCACAGCCACCGGCGTAGGCCAGCTTGCCGGTTTCCTTGAGCACGTCGCCCAGGTAGTGGTCGATCATCTGCAGCGAGATTTTTTCGAACAGCGCTTGAATGCTCGCTGCGTAGTGGATGTACGGCTCGTCGGCGATATCACCTTCGCGCTTCGGGCCCAGCCACTCGATCAGCTTCGGCGAGAAGTAGTAACCTTTGCCTTTTTCCTTGTAACGACGCAGGCCGATGACGTTGGCGTAGTCGGTGTTGATCACCAGCTCGCCGTTTTCGAACGAAGCCAGGCGCGAGAAATCGTATTTGCTGGCGTCGCCGTACGGCGCCATGCCCATGACCTTGAACTCACCGTCGAGCATATCGAAACCGAGAAACTCGGTGATCGCGCCATACAGGCCGCCGAGGGAATCCGGATCAAAGAATTCCTTGATCTTGTGGATCTTGCCATTCTCGCCGTAACCGAAGAAGGTCGTGGCGTACTCACCCTTGCCGTCGATCCCCAGAATCGCGGTTTTCTCTTTGAAGCCGGAGCAGTGATAAGCGCTGGAGGCGTGGGCCAGGTGGTGCTCGACCGGCTCGATCTTGATTTTCTTCGGATCGAAGCCCAGTTGCTCGAGGCACCAGACAATCTTGTTGCGATAACGCTTGTAGCGACGGTTGCCCATCAGGATCGCGTCAAGAGCGCGATCCGGGGCGTACCAGTAACGCTTGGCGTACTGCCAGCGAGCCTTGCCGAACAGGCTGATCGGCGCGAACGGAATCGCTACCACATCAACGTCGGATGGCTTGATGCCGGCCTGCTCGAGGCAGAACTTCGCCGACTCGTAAGGCATGCGGTTCTTTGCATGTTTATCGCGCACAAAGCGCTCTTCCTCAGCTGCCGCGACCAGCTTGCCGTCGATGTACAGGGCTGCGGAAGGATCATGGCTAAGGGCGCCGGACAGGCCAAGAATCGTCAATGCCACAGGGGTCTAGCCTCTTTAGTCTGCATGCAGGCGCAAGGCGCCTCAAAGATTAATGTGCCCTCGCAAAGGGCGAGTGGCAGCTAAAGGGCGGGATTATAGCGTAAACATGGCGGGAATGACCCAGCGCATATTGCCCCCGTGAAGATGGCTCGGGCGATAGCAGGCGGCATTGCTCATCAGCGGCCTGCTCGCCAATAGATGCTGATATTGCCGTCAGTAGCCTGGCGGTAAACCGTATAGGGCAGGAGGACGGTATCGAAAACACCCGACAGGGTGAAATCCACCAATACGAACGGCAAGAGAATTCCCGTGGGATCAGGCGCTGCATTCAATACGCAAAAGTCGAACGCCAGACCACTGTAGATACGCGGGATGGACTGGCAGTAGGTCTTCTGTTTTCTAAGACTGCGAGCCGCGTCTTCTTCATCTTGCAGCACTGTAACAGCGGTCCCGCAGCCTGATAAAACCAGTGCAAAAGCGCCCAGCAACAGCGTTATTTTTATTGTCAAAATCTGCCCTCCGTGAACGTCAGGCAAACTAGCATTGCGGCTATTCAGGGCACAGTTCACGGGTTCTGCAGATCATGTAGGACATTTCATAAGAACCTGTCCCTTAATCTCGGGGGACTGTTCTGGCCCCATCGCGAGCAGGCTCGCTCCTACAGGGGATCTGTGTCGCCGGAGATCCAGTGTGAGAGCGAGCCTGCTCGCGATAGGACCGAAGGTCCGATTCAGGCAGCGCTAGAGATATCTTTGGGAAGACGCTGATCGATGATCTGATACAGCGCGCTGCTCTCAGGCCAGTTACGCATGAACCGCGCCCGATCCCGCGCATACGCCGGGGCGAAGCTGCTGAGCGAGGCGTGCTGACACATCGAATCCAGATCGATCAGCGCCCAGCGATCGTCCTGCCAGAACAGGTTATGCCCCTTGAAATCCCCGTGACTGATCCGCTCGCCAATCAGCTCGGCAAACAAATGATCCAGCGCCCGCAACTCGGCTTCCGGTGCCTCACCGCTTTCAACGTAAGGCGCAAAGCGCTCGATGATGTCCGGCCCCGGCAAATACTCGGTCACCAGATAAGCCCGACTGCGCAGCCAGAGAAAACGTTTCTCCAGCAACGCCAACGGTTTGGGCGTGGCGATGCCGAGAAACGCCAGGCGATTGCCTTCGCGCCAGGAGTGCCAGGCACGGCTCGGGCGCCAGAAGCGTTTGAGCCAATGGGCAAAACCTTTGATGTTGTAGCGCTTGATCACCAGCGTGCGGCCGCCCACCTCGACCTTGCCGACGCTCGCCGCGCCGCCGGTCTTGTACAGATGGCCCTGATCGAGCAACACATCGGCCTGGGCCAGCACCGGCAGCATCGCCGCTTCTTCCTCGCGGCGAATCGCCCGCAAGCCGAACGCTCCGCGCTGGACACTGAACAGCGTGCAATCGCGGCCGATTTTGATCAGGAAGTCCTTCAGGCGCCAGCTGCGCACCTTGTTGATCTGCTTCTGCAACGCCTCCATCGGCAAGGCATGCTCGCCGTTGCTCAGCAGGTAATACACCAGCAGCTCTTCGGTGAAAGGCTCCAGCGTCTTGGGCAACTGGGCGAAAAACACCCCGAGGTTTTCCAGGACTTTCTGTCGCGAGAGCGGCTGGCCAGGGGTTTCGGAGCAGACGCCGCCGCCATCGATCAAATACAACCGGCCGCGCTGGCGCAAAAGGTTGTCCAGGTGCAGGTCTTCCTGCCAGAGCCCCTTGCGATGCATTTGGCCGATGGCGCCCAACGCCTCGGCCAGCACAGCCCCTTGCATATCCGCCAGCACCGGCAAATGCTCGACCTGTTTCCAGGTTTCACCGAGGCTTTCGGCGCCCTCGATGAACTCGAACAGCAGCCAACCGCCCTCGCCGTCCTTCAGGCCATCCGCCAGCAACAACGGCGTGGTCAACCCCTGAGCCGCCAGCAACCGCACGCCGTCCAGTTCACGCTGGAAATGCCGCGCCGCTTTGCTGCCGACCAATAACTTGGCCAACACCGGGCGCCCGCGCCAGACGCCGGCACCGACATAACGCTGCCCCGGCAACACCCGCAACAGACTTAGCAATTGCAACTCGGCAGGGCCGGCGGCATCGGCCAGTGGAATGTTCAGCGGCAGGCGCGGGCTGCGTCCTGCGTTTTTCAGCTCAGACAAACGCATCAGCGCGTCTCCTTATGAGTGCGCCGCGCGATCAGGCGCGCAAGCCAGGCGTCGATCAACGAACTGTCTTGCGATTGATCCAGATAGGCGGCCAGCAGCTCACGCAACTGCGCTTCGCTCCACTCAGGCGCCCGACGCAGCAACGGCTCCAGGTCTTTGGCCCGATCACGCAGGCCAAACAGCAACGGCCGGGTCTTTTCCAGGTCGATCAGTTGGGCCAGGTAACCATCGCCAGTGGCCTGGAGAAAAATGTGCTTGGGGTAGAAGCAACCGTGAACCTGACGCGCGCCGTGCAGGCGCCGGGCCAATAGGCCACAGGCCTGAAGAATGGCCGAATGCTGCGCCGAACTCAGGTCCGACCAGCGCTGCAACAGCGAATCCAGGTCATCCCAACCGTCCAGGGCACGGGTTAGCAGAATCGCCCGAACTTCGCCGTCGACTTTACGCTCACCGAAAAACGCCGCTTTCAATGCTGGAATTCCGAGCTTTTCATAGCGACTGATATTGCGAAATTCACGGGCAAAGCTCGGCTCGCCAAAGGGCGCATGCAAGGTGCGCATCTGGTAGTTGCTCTGGCGCTTGAGGTAGTAGCCGTGACCTTCCAGATTCAGCCGAAACACGCTGCTCCAGCCGCCGCGAGCGGTGTTGGGCTCGTCCACAGCGTCGAGCTGCTTGGCCCAGAGTGCATCGAAGGTGCCGAGGCCGTGACGCTCAAGCAGCGCACGGTCTTCAGCGGCCAGAAAATCAGTCATTCGCGTCCCTCGAAAAATCTCACCACGTGCCGAATCCGTTTTTTGTCGGCGGCATTCAGCCGATCACACTGGCGGTATTGCAGATAAAAGCGCAGGCGCTGGGTAGCCGACAACTGATACTTGGCGACCTTGTCCAGACAGGCCAGGTCCTTGGTGATCCGGTATTTGAGCCAGAAGCCGCGCCAGAAATCGCCGTTGGGGCAGTCGATCAAAAACAGCCGGGGCTCATCGTCGATCAGCAGGTTGCGCCACTTCAAATCGTTATGGGTGAAGCGGTGGTCGTGCATGGTCCGGGTATAACTCGCCAGCTGCCGGCTGACATTGTCGACCCAGGCGCGGTCCGCCAGTTTCGGATCACGCCGCTCGGCCAGCGCCGACAAGTCTTCGGTATTGGGCAGTTCACGGGTGATCATCGCCCCGCGATCGTACGCCGCACCGCGACGCTCCAGGCCCCAGGCCACCACTTCAGCGGTAGGAATGCCCCACTTGGCGAAGCGCTTGAGGTTCTGCCACTCGGCCTTCACCCGAGGCTTGCCCAGGTAACGGCGCAGGCCTTTGCCCGCACCCACGTAGCGTTTGACGTAATAGTTGACGCCATTGCGCTGGACGCGAATGACCTCGGACAACGGGTCGCGGGTCAAGCGCTCGCCCTGAAGCGAAAACACGGCCTCAAGGCTGCCGAAATCTTCTGCCAGATCGCTGTACTCAGGCTCCAGTGTCCAACCCGCCATCAGAGCGCATCCCCGTATCGCTGTTTACGGTCGTAGAGTTTGTTGGCCTTGCCGTCGAGCCAGGCGAGCAACCCGGCCTCGTCACCCAGGATCTGGCGCAGGGGCCGCTGAAAATAGCCCTTGAGGAAACGCAATTTGTCGCGGCGGGTCAGGCCAATGTCCAGCGCCGAAAAATACAGCGCCGCCAGGTCCTTGTTGCGCCAGCGCCGGGTAATCGTCGGACGGGTCTGGGCACGGTGCAGGTCGATCACCGAGAGTCTGAAATCGTCGGCCGTCACCGGTTTGTCGGTGTGCAGCAGAAAGTGGCAGATGTAGCAGTCGCGATGGTTGACCCCGGCCCGGTGCATCATCCCGGTCATGCGCGCGACTTCGGCGATCAGCGCTCGCTTGAGTCTTGGCTCGGGCGAGTGCTTGGCCCAGTCAATGCTGAAGTCTTCGAGGCTGACAGTGGGCGCCAGCTCTTCGGTGATGATGAACGAATGCTGGTCCGCCGGGTTGCTGCCCTTCTCGCCGTAAGCCACGGCGGTCATGGTCGGCACACCGACTTCTTGCAGGCGCTGGATGGCCTTCCATTCCTGGCCGGCACCGAGCACCGGCAGCTTGGCGGTAAACAGGTTCTTGAAGATCTCGCCCCAGCCAATGCCACGGTGGATCTTCACGAAAAAACCACTGCCGTTGACTTCGGTACGCAGGGTCCGGCGCGCTTCAAGTTCGCGGTATACCTCGCCCTGGAGACCTTCGACTTCGGCGAACGGGTCGCGTCCGGCCCAGAGGCTCTTGAACGGTTCAGCCAGCATCAACTTCATTAAGCGTGCTCCGCCAGAATCACATCGGCCGCGTGCTGCGGCATGCTGTAGAGGTCGGCCGTCGCGGCGAAGGCCAGACCGTTGCGGCTCCAGGCCGCCCGTGCTTGAGCGTCGTTCAACATACCGGTCAGGTACTGGGTCAGCTGCGCCTGATCGAAAGGCTCGTCCAGCACCAGACCGGCGTCGGCTTCGGCGATGTAATGGGCGTAACCACACACCGCGCTCACCAGCACCGGCAACCCGGCCACCAGGGCTTCGAGCAACACAGTCCCGGTGTTTTCGTTGTACGCCGGGTGAATCAACAGATCGGCGCCGAGCAGAAAACGCGGGATGTCGCTGCGACCCTTGAGGAACGTCACGTTATCGCCGAGCCCCAATGTGGCACTCTGCATCTGGAACAATTTGGGGTCGTCCTGGCCAATTACAAACAGCCGGGTGCGTTTCTTCAGATCGGCGGGCAATGCGGCCAGCGCCTTGAGGCTGCGATCCACGCCTTTGGTCTTGAACCCGGAGCCGATTTGCACCAGCAGCAGATCATCGTCCTTGAGGTTGAATTCGCGACGGAATTCGGCGCGGATCTCCGCGGCATTGGCCGGTGCACGACGGTCCTGAGAGATACCCGGCGGCAGCAAATGGAAGCGCTCAAGCGGCGTGTCGTAATGCTTGATGAACAGCGGCTGCTGGACTTCGGAAATCATCAGCACTTCGGTCTTGGCGTCCTTGGCGAACACCGCGCGCTCGTACTCGGCGAAGTGCCGGTAGCGGCCCCAACGGCGGTACAGCGAGTTGCGCAGGTTCTGCGCCTTGTCTTCGAAGCAGCCGTCGGCGGCATAGTAGACGTCCAGGCCGGGCATCTTGTTGAAACCGATCAAACGGTCCACCGGACGCTTGGCCAGATCCGCCTCCATCCATTCGCTGAGTTTCTCGTTGCGACGATGATTGAAGAACGCCTTGACCGGCGCAACCAACACCTCGAAGCCCGGTGGAATGTCGCCTTCCCAGATCAGCGTGTAGACCCGAATCTGATGGCCGCGCTGCTGACATTCCAGGGCGATGCGCATGAAATCGCGCTGCAAGCCCCCGAATGGAAAGTACTTGTACAAGACGAATGCCAATTGCATCAGCGCAGCTCCTCAGCCAGTAACAACGTGCTCAGTCGGGTCGCGACACGCTCGGGATTCAGACGCGTGAAGCACAGGGGCCACTCGCGCTTAAGGTCAAACTGACGGGCATCTTCGGCCGTCGGTTGATACGTACATTTCTTTTGCATACACGGCGCACAGGGGAAATCGCTGGCCATGTGGATCTGCGCTTTACCGTAGGCGCCGGTCAGGCCCGGGTTGGTCGGGCCGAACAGCGACAACGTCGGTACGTCCAGCGCCGCGGCGAGGTGACCGAGACCGGTGTCCACCGCCACGCAGGCTTGCGCGCCGGCCAGCACTTTGCCGACACCCGCCAGGTTCAGCTTGGGCAGCACTTCGACGTGCTGCATGTCTTTGGCGATGCGCTCGGCCCGGGCTTTCTCGATCGGATTACCCCACGGCAGCTTCACCGCGACGCCGAGATAACCGACGCGCTCGGCCAACTCGCGCCAATAGGCTTCAGGCCAGTGTTTGGTGTCCCACGTGGTGCCGTGCAGGAATACCACGTATGGATTCTTGCGCGGCAGCTCCACCAGTCGCTCGATGTTCAGGCCGTAATCGCCCAAGCCTTTTGGCAGGTCGTAACCCAGGGCCACGGCGAACAGCTGACGCACTCGCTCTACCGCGTGTTGCCCACGGGCCACGGCCAGACGCCGGGAATAGAAGCGGGCGGCAATCGGCTCGCGGGCCGAGTTTTTATCCAGCCCGGCCACCGGGGCTTTGGCGTATCGGGTCAGCAAGGCGCTTTTGAGCAGGCCCTGGGCATCGATCACCAAATCATATTTGTTGGCGCGAACGCTTTGCTTGAAGCGTTTCCATTCGCCACTCTTGATGGTCTGCCAGATGTTTTTGCGCCAGCGACGGATCGCCACCGGAATCACCTTGCCCACGGCCGGGTGCCAGGTCGGGATTTCGGCGAAGCCCTCTTCCACCACCCAGTCGAACTGGATGCCGGGGATCGCCCGTGCCGCGTCGGTCAGCGCCGGCAACGCGTGAATCACGTCGCCCAGCGAAGAAGTCTTGATCAGCAGTACCCGCAAACTATTTGACCTCGACCACAGTGCCCTGCAAACGCTGCAAGGCTTCGTTCACCGCTTGCGGCATGAGTTGGCGCAGGCAGTTGTAATGACCGAAACGACACGTGCGATCGAAGCAGGGGCTGCATTCGATGCCCAGGCGCACGATCTCGACGTGCTCGGCCAATGGCGGCGTGAAACCCGGCGATGTCGAGCCGTAAATCGCCACCAACGGGCGATTCAACGCAGCGGCGACGTGCATCAGGCCGGAGTCGTTGGACACCACCGCGTCGGCGCAGGACATCAGGTCGATGGCTTCGGCCAGGGAAGTGCCGCCGCTGAGGTTCACCGATTCTTCACGCAGACCGGGAATCAGCCGCGAGCGGATGTCTTCGCCGACGGCGTGATCGTTCTTCGAACCGAACAGCCAGACTTGCCAGCCTTCGCGGATTTTCGCTTCGGCAACCTTGGCATAGTGCTCGGACGGCCAGCGCTTGGCCTCGCCAAACTCGGCGCCGGGGCACAGCACCAACACCGGGCGGTCGAGAGCCAGGCCGAACTTGGCCAATGCCGCTTCGCGAGTGACCGGGTCAATCTGCAGGCTCGGCCGTGGATACGGGGTCGGCAGTTCGGAACCCGGCTCGTAAGCCAGGGCCATGAAGCGTTCGATCATCAGCGGGTAACGTTCTTTGTCCAGCGTGCGCACGTCATTGAGCAGGCCGTAGCGGAGTTCGCCACGCCAGCCGGTGCGTTTCGGGATGCCGGCGAAGAACGGCACCAATGCCGACTTCAGGGAATTGGGCAGCAGGATCGCCTGGTCGTACTGGCCGGCCAGGGATTTGCCGATGCGCCGACGCGTCGCCAACTCCAAAGCACCGTGACCGAGCGGAAAGCTCAAGGCCTGGCGTACTTCGGGCATGCGCTCAAGAATCGGCCGGCTCCACTCGGGGGCCAGCACGTCGATTTCGCATTGCGGGTGGCGCTGCTTGAGGCACTGAAACAGTGTCTGCGCCATCACCATGTCACCGACCCAACTGGGCCCAACGATCAGAATTTTCATGTGGTTTCCATAAACGAACCGGGGAGGCATACGCCTCCCCGCCTCGATAATCCAGCACCTGCGGGGTGAACCGTCAGGTCATTTGGACGAGCTGATTGGGGCTCGTCGGATCAATTTAATACACATTCATGTCAGTCAGCATAAACCTCTGTGGCGAGGGAGCTTGCTCCCGCTGGGCTGCGCAGCAGCCCCAAAATTTGCCACTGCATTCTCATGACAGACTGCACAAGCTGATTTGGGAGCGCTTCGCACTCCAGCGGGAGCAAGCTCCCTCGCCACAAAAACCCGCTCCCACATTTGAATCTCGTCGCCTGCTCAGCTTAGCCCCAGCTCGCGCCAGATCCGCACTACCTGCCGCCTTTCGTCCACGAACTGGTCGCCCGGTATCACCCCGGCGTCCTTCTGCAAGGCCTGCCGGTGAGCGGCTGAACGATAGGCTTTATAGGCCTCGCGCAACAGGCTGGCGTCTTCGGCGGGCATCAGCCCTTCCTCCTCCAGCCCTTCCAGAATGCGGATGTTGTCAGTCCAGCGCAGCAATGGCGGGTGCGATTCGGACCACGCCAGGGCCGCGTATTGCACCATAAATTCAATATCGACGATACCTCCGGCGTCCTGCTTGAGATCGAACGGCGCCGTGGCCTCGAAGGCATTTGCCCCGGTGCCCGCCGCAGTACTCTTGCTGCCAAGGTTATCGCGCATTTTGGCGCGCATCTCGCTGACCTCTTGGCGCAACGTCGCCAGGTCCCGCGGCTTGCCCAATACCGCCGCGCGGACTTTCTCGAATGCCTGGCCGACGTCCGGGCTGCCCACCAATACCCGCGCCCGCACCAGCGCCTGGTGTTCCCAGGTCCAGGCTTCATTTTCCTGATACCGGGCAAACGCTCCGAGCGAACTCACCAGCAACCCCGACGCGCCGGACGGCCGCAGTCGCATGTCCACTTCATACAGCTGACCGGAGTTGGTCTGGGCCGTGAGCAAGTGAATGATCCGCTGCCCCAGCCGGGTGAAAAATTGCGCGCCGTCGATAGGTTTCGGCCCGTCGGTTTCCGCCTGCGGATCGCCATCGTGGATGAACACCAGGTCCAGGTCGGAACCATGCCCCAATTCCAGGCCGCCGACTTTCCCGTAACCGACAATGATGAAGCCGGGATCGCACAAAGTGCCGTCGGTACGCAGCGGCGTACCGTACTTGGCCACGGTCTGGCGCCAGGCCAGGGCCAGCACTTGCTCGAGGATCGCTTCGGCGAGCCAGGTCAGGTAATCGCTGACTTTCATCAACGGTAGGCTGCCAGCGATTTCCGAAGCGGCGACGCGCAAGCGGTGCGCCAGTTTGAAATGTCGCAGGGCTTCCATTTGCTGTTCGAGGTCGTCTTCGGGAATCCGCGTCAAACGCTCGCGCAACTCGGCGGCCAATTCCGGTGCCAGCGGCGGCTTGAACAGCCGGCCTTCGTTGAGCAATTCGTCGAGCAGCAGCGGGAAGCGGGTGATCTGTTCGGCGATCCACGGGCTCGCGGCGCACAGGGTCAACAAACGTCGCAGCGCGCCGGGGTTTTCGGTCAGCAACACCAGGTACGCGGAACGACGGGCCACAGCTTCCACTAGCGGCAAGACTCTTTCCAGCACCAGATCCGGATTGGCGTGCTCCACGGCCTGCGCCAGCAACCGCGGAATAAAGGCATCGAGGCGCTCGCGACCCAAGCGCTGCATCGCGCGCAATTGCGGACTGCCGCGCAAACCGGCCAACGCTTTCAAAGCTTTGGTGGCATCAGCGAAACCGCCCTCTTGCAACTGACGGCAAGCGGCCTCTTCATCCTGAGCCTCTTCCCACAGCGGCAGCCATTCGCCGCCGACCACCACTTCGCTTTCGGTGCCTTCCTCTTCGTCGGGATCGGCGATCACCTGACCAAAGTGCCAGGCCACGCGGCCACGCCAATACATAAGCTGTTCGTGGAAAGCGGCCCAATCGGCGAAGCCCAACATAAAAGCGATGCGCGCCTGATCCTGCGCGCCGTCCGGCAGCATTTGGGTCTGGCGGTCGGCAATCGCCTGGATCGCATGCTCGGTGTACCGCAGGAATTCGTAGCCTTCGCGCAGTTCACTGACCACCGCCGGCGGCAGGTACCCCTGACCTTCCAGCGTGCTCAGTACTTTTAATAGAGGCCGCTGCTGCAAGCTCAGGTCGCGGCCGCCGTGGATCAGCTGGAAGGCCTGGGCGATAAATTCGACTTCACGAATACCACCGGAACCGAGTTTGATGTTGTCGGCCATGCCCTTGCGCCGCACTTCCTGCTGGATCAGCTGCTTCATGGTGCGCAGCGCTTCGATCGCAGAGAAGTCGAGGTATCGCCGGTAAACGAACGGCCGCAGCATCTCTTGCAATTGCGCGCCGGCCACTTGATCGCCAGCCACCACCCGCGACTTGATCATCGCGTAGCGTTCCCAGTCGCGGCCCTGATCCTGGTAATACTGCTCCAGCGCGTTGAAGCTCAGTACCAATGCGCCGGCCGAACCGTAAGGCCGCAGGCGCATGTCGACGCGGAATACAAAACCGTCGACGGTCATCGGGTCCAGGGCCTTGATCAGGCGCTGGCCGAGACGAATGAAGAATTCCTGGTTATCCAGCGAGCGTTTGACGCCGACGGTTTCGCCCCCCTCGGGATAGGCGAAGATCAGGTCGATGTCCGACGACAGGTTGAGCTCCACCGCACCGAGCTTGCCCATGCCGAGAATGACCATTTGTTGCGGCTCGCCGCTACGCCGGCCAGTCGGCACGCCGAACTGCTGGCAGTGCCGCGTGTACAACCACTGATAGGCCTGATCGATGCTGGCATCGGCCATGTCCGAGAGGTCGCGGCAGGTCTGGATCAGATCGCACTGACGTGTCAGGTCGCGCCAGATGATCCGCACCTGATGACGGCTACGCTGACGACGCAGGGCGCGACCGAGCTCATCGTCGGTGTCCGCTGCATTCACCGCGGCCGCAATCTGTGCGCACAACTCGCCGGGCGCAAAGCTTCGATCCAGCTCACCGGACTGCACCAGTTCCAGCAACATCAACGGGTCGCGGACACTTTGTTCAATCACGAAGTCGCTGGCAGCGGTGACGCGGGCGAATTGCGCCCAGCGTTCAGGCGTCCAGCCGGCCAGGCCATGGTCGTCGTCGAGGCCGGCGACGGCCGTGCGGAACGACTGTTCGGCACGGGTGACAAACGGCAGGAGGATGCCGGGCAGTTCGGCAAGCGAAGGGAGGCTCATGGTCTATCCTTGATCGGCGTGTAGAGGGCTGCATGTAGTGATTCGCGAGAATGCACTACCTGATCGACTGTCGAACAAAGGTTAGAAATAGCTGAAATTTCTTTATTTTTGGCAGACAGCATCAAGCTTTCACCTTTTCTGGTTGGCAAAAGACCAACCTTAACGATTATTCTCACAACGCAGCTGGAGGCCACAAGCCGCTCATCTGTAGTTTTACTACTCGTATATACATTCGAAAGGCTGAAATGCCCGATGATTTGTAGTAAAACTACACGCCGCCGGAACAACCTCTCGGCAATCCAAGAATTTATATCGTCTGCCCACAAGGCCAGTCGCAAACTCAGGCAACCGATTCTGGAAGCCTTTCCGCCCTGGAGCAAGCCATGCAAGACCTCGATCCCGTCGAAACCCAGGAATGGCTGGACGCCCTGGAATCGGTTCTCGACAAAGAAGGCGAAGACCGCGCTCACTATCTGATGACCCGTATGGGCGAACTCGCAACCCGTAGCGGTTCGCAATTGCCTTACGCCATCACCACGCCATACCGCAACACGATCCCCGTTACCCACGAAGCACGCATGCCTGGCGACCTGTTCATGGAACGCCGCATTCGCTCGTTGGTACGCTGGAACGCGATGGCCATGGTGATGCGTACGAACCTGAAAGATTCTGACCTGGGCGGTCACATCTCCAGCTTCGCCTCCAGCGCAACCCTGTATGACATCGGCTTCAACTACTTCTTCCAGGCCCCGACCGACGAACACGGCGGCGACCTGATCTACTTCCAGGGCCACACCTCGCCAGGCGTTTACGCCCGCGCATTCATGGAAGGCCGCATCACCGAAGACCAGATGAACAACTTCCGCCAGGAAGTGGACGGTCAGGGCCTGTCGTCCTACCCGCACCCTTGGCTGATGCCTGATTTCTGGCAGTTCCCGACCGTATCCATGGGTCTGGGCCCAATCCAGGCGATCTACCAGGCACGCTTCATGAAGTACCTGGAAGCCCGTGGTTTCATCCCGGAAGGCAAGCAAAAAGTCTGGTGTTTCCTGGGCGACGGCGAGTGCGACGAGCCGGAATCCCTGGGCGCGATCTCGCTGGCTGGCCGCGAGAAGCTCGACAACCTGATCTTCGTCATCAACTGCAACCTGCAGCGCCTTGATGGCCCGGTTCGCGGCAACGGCAAGATCATCCAGGAACTCGAAGGCGTGTTCCGCGGTGCTCAGTGGAACGTGACCAAAGTCATCTGGGGCCGTTTCTGGGACCCACTGCTGGCCAAAGACGTCGACGGTATCCTGCAACGCCGCATGGACGAAGTCATCGACGGCGAGTACCAGAACTACAAAGCCAAAGACGGCGCGTTCGTGCGTGAACACTTCTTCAACTCGCCAGAACTCAAGGCGATGGTTGAAGACTTGTCCGACGACGAGATCTGGAAACTCAACCGTGGCGGCCACGACCCGTACAAGGTCTACGCGGCGTACCACGAAGCGGTCAACCACAAAGAACAACCGACCGTCATCCTGGCCAAGACCATCAAAGGTTATGGCACCGGTGCCGGCGAAGCGAAGAACACCGCGCACAACACCAAGAAAGTGGATGTTGAAAGCCTGAAGCTGTTCCGCGATCGTTTCGACATCCCGGTAAAAGACGAAGAGCTGGAAAACCTGCCGTTCTTCAAGCCAGAGCCAAACAGCGCCGAAGCCCGCTACCTGAGCGAGCGCCGCACTGCACTGGGCGGTTTCGTGCCACAGCGCCGCGCCAAGAGCTTCGACATCCCGACGCCACCACTGGATACCCTCAAGGCAATCCTGGACGGCTCGGGCGACCGTGAAATCTCCACCACCATGGCTTTCGTGCGGATCCTCGCGCAGCTGGTCAAGGACAAGGAAATCGGTTCGCGCATCGTTCCGATCATCCCGGACGAAGCCCGTACCTTCGGTATGGAAGGCATGTTCCGTCAGTTGGGCATCTACTCCTCCGTCGGCCAGCTCTACGAGCCAGTCGATAAAGACCAGGTGATGTTCTACAAGGAAGACAAAAAGGGCCAGATCCTCGAAGAAGGCATCAACGAAGCGGGCGCCATGAGCTCGTTCATCGCTGCCGGTACGTCGTACTCCAGCCATAACCAGCCAATGCTGCCGTTCTACATCTTCTACTCGATGTTCGGCTTCCAACGTATCGGCGACCTCGCCTGGGCCGCTGGCGACAGCCGCACCCGTGGCTTCCTGATCGGCGGCACCGCCGGCCGGACCACGCTGAACGGCGAAGGCCTGCAACACGAAGACGGTCACAGCCACATCCTGGCTGCCACCATCCCGAACTGCCGCACCTTTGATCCAACCTACGGCTACGAGCTGGCGGTGATCATCCAGGACGGCATGAAGAAGATGACCGAAGAGCAGCAGGACGTTTTCTACTACATCACCGTGATGAACGAGTCCTACCAGCAGCCAGCCATGCCGGCCGGTGTCGAGGAAGGCATCATCAAGGGCATGTACCTGCTCGAGGAAGACACCCGCGAAGCGGCGCACCACGTTCAGCTGATGGGCTCCGGCACCATCCTGCGTGAAGTTCGCGAAGCGGCGAAAATCCTGCGTGAACAGTTCAACGTCGGCGCTGACGTGTGGAGCGTTACCAGCTTCAACGAACTGCGTCGCGATGGCCTGGCCGTAGAGCGCAGCAACCGTCTGCACCCGGGTCAGAAGCCTAAACTGAGCTATGTCGAAGAGTGCCTGAACGGTCGTCAAGGTCCGGTCATCGCGTCTACCGACTACATGAAGCTGTTCGCTGAGCAAATTCGTCAGTGGGTCCCGTCCAAGGAATTCAAAGTCCTGGGCACCGACGGTTTCGGCCGCAGTGACAGCCGCAAGAAGCTGCGTCACTTCTTCGAAGTCGACCGTCATTTCGTGGTGTTGGCAGCCCTGGAAGCCTTGGCTGACCGTGGTGATATCGAGCCTAAAGTGGTGGCTGAAGCCATCGCCAAGTTCGGGATCAACCCGGAAAAACGCAACCCACTGGACTGCTGAGGAGACACTCTGTGAGCGAACTCATTCGCGTACCTGACATCGGCAGCGGTGAAGGTGAAGTAATCGAACTATTTGTGAAGGTCGGCGACCGTGTGGAAGCCGACCAGAGCATCCTGACGCTTGAGTCGGACAAGGCGAGCATGGAAATTCCTGCGCCCAAGGCCGGCATCGTCAAAAGCATCAAAGTGAAGCTGGGCGATCGCCTGAAAGAAGGCGACGAACTGCTGGAGCTGGAAGTCGAAGGTGCCGCTGCTGCGGCCCCTGCGGCTGCCGCTGCGCAGGCGCCAAAGGCTGAAGCGAAACCGGCTGCTGCTCCGGCAGCTGCCGCGCCAGCCGCAGCTCCGGCTGCCGCCAGCGTCCAGCAAGTGCACGTGCCGGACATCGGTTCGTCGGGCAAGGCCCAGATCATCGAGATCCAGGTCAAGGTCGGCGACACCGTCGCGGCTGATCAGTCGCTGATCACCCTGGAATCCGACAAGGCCAGCATGGAAATCCCATCGCCTGCCGCTGGCGTGGTCAAGAGCATCAGCGTCAAGCTCAACGACGAAGTCGGCACTGGCGACCTGATTCTGGACCTGGAAGTGGCGGGTGCTGCGGCCCCTGCTGCTGCCGCGCCAGCCCAGGCTGCTGCGCCTGCTGCCGCTGCTCCGGCGCCAGCCTCTGCGGCTCCAGCTGCACCGGTTGCCGACAGCGTTCAGGACATTCATGTCCCGGACATCGGTTCGTCGGGCAAGGCCAAGATCATCGAAGTCCTGGTCAAGGCTGGCGACACCGTCACCGCCGACCAGTCGCTGATCACCCTGGAATCCGACAAGGCCAGCATGGAAATTCCATCGCCTGCCGCGGGCGTGGTGGAAAGTGTTTCCGTCAAGCTGGATGACGAAGTCGGTACCGGCGACCTGATCCTGAAGCTGAAAGTCAAAGGCGCTGCGCCTGCTGCTGCCCCGGCAACCGCCGCTGCTGCTCCTAGTGCTCCAGCTCCAGCCGCCGCTGCTCCTGCCGCTCCGGCACCGGCACCGGCAGCACCAGCTGCTGCACCGGCCAAGCCGGGCGCCAAGGTTCATGCGGGCCCGGCAGTGCGCCAACTGGCTCGCGAGTTCGGCGTCGAGCTGAACGCCGTCGGTGCCAGTGGTCCGCACGGTCGCATCCTGAAAGAAGACGTGCAGGTTTACGTCAAAGCCATGATGCAGAAAGCCAAGGAAGCACCGGCCGCTGCTGCTGGCGCAACCGGCGGCGCGGGCATCCCGCCGATTCCGGTCGTGGACTTCAGCCGCTTCGGTGAGACCGAAGAAGTGCCGATGACTCGCCTGATGCAAATCGGCGCGTCGAGCCTGCACCGCAGCTGGCTGAACATTCCGCACGTGACTCAGTTCGATTCGGCTGATATCACCGACCTGGAAGCGTTCCGTATCGCTCAGAAAGCCGTTGCAGAGAAGGCTGGCGTCAAGCTGACCATCCTGCCGCTGCTGCTCAAATCCTGCGCACACCTGCTCAAGGAACTGCCGGACTTCAACAGTTCGCTGGCACCAAGCGGCAAGGCGATCATCCGCAAGAAGTACGTGAACATCGGCTTCGCCGTCGACACCCCTGAAGGCCTGCTGGTACCGGTCATCAAGAACGTCGACCAGAAGAGCCTGTTGCAACTGGCAGCCGAAGCCGCTGTGCTGGCCGCCAAAGCCCGCGACAAAAAGCTCACCGCTGACGACATGCAAGGCGCCTGCTTCACCATTTCCAGCCTCGGCCACATTGGCGGCACCGGCTTCACGCCGATCGTCAACGCGCCGGAAGTGGCGATCCTCGGTGTTTCCAAGGCAACCATCCAGCCAGTCTGGGACGGCAAAGCCTTCCAGCCGAAACTGATGCTGCCGCTGTCGCTGTCCTACGATCACCGTGTGATCAACGGCGCCGCTGCTGCACGCTTCACCAAGCGTCTGAGCGACCTGCTGGCGGACATCCGCACGATCCTGCTGTAACACCGGCCGGCCCTCCTTCATCGGAGGGCCCGTCGCGTTCCACGTTTTCCGAGCGCCACGCTCGTACCTCAACCCCGCCAGTTTGGCGGGGCTTTTTTTGCCCTCAAGAAAACCATCCCCATTCAGCATTCCAGGTAGCAGCTGTCGAGCTTGCGAGGCTGCGTTCGGCTGCGAAGCAGTCGTCAGATCAGAACTTGCGGTGCATCAGGTAGACCGCGTTAGCCGGTTTCACGACGGCTACGCCGCCGAACGCAGCCTCGCAGGCTCGGCAGCTGCTACAGGCCGCATTAGGGCTGAACTGACTGGCATTGGGCCCTCTCCCAAGTTTTATTCCTACATTCACGGCTTACGCCGCCTACAACTCGAGTCCACTTCCGCCCGATATTTTTCGCAAGCCAATAACTAATCTTAGTTGGTAGCCCCCCAATAGATTCTTCTACAACTTAATCTGCTTAGTTAGCATTACTTCGAATGGATTCGAACATGTTCAAACCAACTGTCGGCCCTATTATTGGCCACACAACAACTAACCACGTCCGCATTTTCTTGCGCGGCGAACTTCAAAACACTGCACCAGTATTTGCAGGCATTCGTTATCGACGAACAGGCGAAGAGCGCTGGTCCCAAGGTGTATTTGCAAAGTTGACGATCTTGCGGGATATGTCCGACGTAATTGCACTCAACGAACTTGCCACCGACACCGAGTACGAATACCAGGCAGGCTGGTTCAGCCCCATGAGCCCGGTGCATACCGTGGAAACGGTTCAGGAACTGCCGCTGCAATGGCCGCGCGTCATCTACCGGTTTCGCACACTATCCAGCAAAGCCGCGATTCCACGGGCCTATATCGTCGGTTCCTGTCGCTACCTGCGCATGACCGCTGGCATCCCGTCTGCACCGTATCTGGGCGACAGGATTTTCGCCTCGATCACCCATCTGGCGCAGCAGGCCGAACCGCCCATCAGCGCCATGTTGATGACCGGCGATCAAATCTATGTCGATGACCTGAACGTCATTGCTCCCGACCGGGAATACAAGGCAATACTCAGTAAGTACCGCGCAGCTTTTTCCCAACCCAATATTGCAAAGTTAATGTCCGGCGTACCGACTTACATGATCCTTGACGATCATGAAATCGAAGACAACTGGCCCGCCAACGAAAGCAAGGCAGATGCCTACTTATACAAAAATGCCATCGCGGCGTATGAGTTGTATCAAGCCAGTCATAGCCCCACACATGAACTTCTTGCCAGCGGGCAAGTAAACAAGCAACTGCAACACTATTGGTATCAATTCGCCGAAGGCGATATCGAATGGTTTGTCACTGACAGTCGAACCCGACGCAACCTGTCGGCCAATGATCGACGCATCCTTGACGAAGAGCAGGAACAAGCCTTGTGCAAATGGTTGATTCACAGCCCGGCCAGGGTCAAGTTCGTGGTCACCAGCGTAATGTTCTACCCCGACCGCAAACTTCACGGTGATGACGCCTGGAAAGCTTTCCCGGAACAACGGCTACGACTGCTGGAGACCATTCGTACGCACCGAATAAAGAACGTCTTCTTCGTGTCCGGCGATGTCCATGGCTCCCTGACCAGTCGCCTGACCCACAGCGAAGACCCGGACTTCGCGGTGCACACCATCGTCTCCTCGCCTTTGTGCAACAGCAAACTGCTGCCGTATGCCAAGGCATCCACTTTCATCCTCGGCCAACCGTTGGCGCGAACAGCCGCTGGCGACTATCAGCATGAACTGACCAGCCAGGTGGTCAGCCAGGACAACTTTGCCCATCTGGTCGTTGATCAGGAGAAGGTTCAGGTCAACTATCACGACCGGGACGGCCAGCTGCTGCAATCGGTAGGCATTCCTTTGCGTTAAACCAAACCTGTGGCGAGGGAGCATGCTCCCGCTTGAGTGCGCAGCGCTCACAAGATTTTTGGGCCGCTGCGCAACCCAGCGCGAGCAAGCTCGCTCGCCACAGGGCTCCAAACGATTACTTTTAGCCATCCATTGGAGAAATCCTCTCTCCTGCCGACATATTCTTATAGCACTTGGCCTTCATGTCTCTTGTCAGTCACTGTCGCAATGATGCAACCTTGCCGCAGTTAACAGTACAGAGGGCGGAAGCCCGGCGCGATCAGCCTATTCGAAGTGAGTTCCCCTCCATATGAAGAGCCAACCCGATGCCGCCAGCCGTATGGTGGCCGAGGTAGTGACGCAGTTGCCTGTGCCCTCGCGGCTCGGCATGCTGCGTTTCGAACGGCTGAATGAAGCGAGCTGGGCGCTGCTGTTTCTCGATCCCAATTGCGAACGACAGTTCGGCCTGCCGGCTGTGGAGCTCTGTGCTCTGGTCGGCTCGCCCTACGCCAGCCTGATGGAGCCCGAAGCGCGCTATCAGCTGCATGACGCGGTTCAGCAACAACTCACCGAAAGCCCGCATTACCTGATCCGCTACACACTGCACACCGCCGCAGGTTCCTTGAACCTGCTAGAACTGGGCGAAGCCTACAAACAACACAATCGACACCTGCTACGCGGCTACCTGTTGGTAATCGACGGCTTGTTCGAGGGTGAGCAACTGCTGCCGGCCCTGGACCTGGAAACCCAGAACTCCCGCCTGCAAATCGCCCTGGAACTCAATCAGCGCGCCCAGCAGGAACAGCTTCTGCACCTGGACCGGGTGCGCGCCCAGCAAGACTTGATCCTGCTGCTGACCCGCCAGCGCTATAGCAGTAACAACTCCCTGAAAGAAGCCGCCGAACTGATCACTCGCAGCGCCTGTGACATTTACGAAATCGACTGCGCCAGCCTGTGGAACCTCGAAGGTTCACAGCTCGTGCCGATTTCGGCCTATCACCGCGCCAGCCAGGAATACCTGCTGCCGGAGCCGATGGACGTCAGTCTCTTCCCTGATTACCTGGATGCCTTGCAGACCGGCCGCGCCATCGACGCCCACAACGCCATGCGCGACCCGCGTACCCGGCAAATGGCCGAACACATGCGTCCGCGCGATGTGAATGCGATGCTCGACGCCAGCATTCGCGTCGATGGCCAAGTGGTCGGCGTACTCTGCCTGGAACAGACCGGTACGCCCCGCGCCTGGCAATCGGACGAAATTGCGTTCGCCGGAGAGTTGGCGGATCAGTTTGCCCAAGTCATCAACAACCACAACCGCCGCACCGCTACCAGCGCCCTGCACCTGTTCCAGCGTGCGGTAGAGCAAAGCGCCAACGCCTTTTTGCTGGTCAATTGCGATGGTGTGGTGGAATACGTCAACCCCAGCTTCACGGCGATCACCCAGTACACCACCGAAGAAGTCCACGGCCAGCGGCTGTCGGAACTGCCGGCACTGGAAAACCTCAGCGAGTTGCTGTTCGACGCGCCCTCGGCGCTGGCCAAGAGCAACAGCTGGCAGGGTGAGTTCAAAAGCCGCCGTAAAAACCTCGAACCCTACTGGGGCCAGTTGTCGATTTCCAAGGTTTACGGCGACAACCGCGAGCTGACGCATTACATCGGCATCTACGAAGACATCACCCAGACCAAGCTCGCTCAGCAGCGCATCGAGCGCCTGGCTTATACCGACAACCTGACCAACCTTGGCAACCGCCCGTCCTTCATCCGCAACCTCGACGAACGTTTCGCCCGAGACAGCGATACACCGATCAGCTTGTTGCTGGTGGACATCGACAACTTCAAGCGGATCAACGACAGCCTCGGCCACCAGACCGGCGACAAACTGCTGATCAGCCTGGCCCGGCGCCTGCGCAACAGCCTGAGCCCGAGCGGCAGCCTGGCGCGGTTCGCCAGTAACGAATTCGCCGTGCTGCTGGACGACACCGACCTGCGTGCGGGTCAACAGATTGCCAATCAACTGCTGGCGACCCTCGACAAGCCGATGTTCGTCGACAACCAGCTGATCAGCGTCACCGGCTCCGTAGGCCTGGCCTGCGCGCCGTTGCACGGCCGCGATCCGCAAACCCTGATGCGCAACGCCGGCCTCGCCCTGCACAAGGCCAAGGCCAACGGCAAACATCAGGTCCAGGTGTTCACCGAAGCGCTGAACGCCGAAGCGAGCTACAAACTGTTCGTCGAAAACAACCTGCGCCGCGCCCTGACCCAGAACGAGCTGGACGTGTTCTACCAGCCCAAGCTCTGCCTGCGCAGCGGTCGCCTGTTGGGGATGGAAGCGCTGCTGCGCTGGAACCATCCGGAAAAAGGCATGATCCGCCCGGACCAGTTCATCAGCGTCGCCGAAGAAACCGGCCTGATCATCCCCATCGGCAAATGGATCGCCCGCCAGGCCTGCCGCATGAGCAAAGACCTGACCGCCGCGGGCCTGGGCAATCTTCAGGTGGCCATCAACCTGTCGCCCAAGCAGTTCTCCGATCCGGACCTGGTGTCGTCCATCGCCAACATCCTCAAGGAAGAAGCGCTACCGGCAAACCTGCTGGAACTCGAACTCACCGAAGGCCTGCTGCTGGAAGCCACCGAAGACACCCACTTGCAGCTCGATCAGCTCAAGCGCCTGGGCCTGACCCTGGCCATGGATGACTTCGGCACCGGTTACTCATCGCTCAGCTACCTGAAAAAATTCCCGATCGACATCATCAAGATCGATCGCAGCTTCATCCACGAAATCCCGGACAACCAGGACGACATGGAAATCACCTCCGCGGTGATTGCCATGGCCCACAACCTGAAACTCAAGGTCGTGGCTGAAGGCATCGAGACCGCCGAGCAGTTGGCTTTCCTGCGCCGCCACCGCTGCGACGTCGGCCAGGGTTACCTGTTCGACCGACCGATCCCCGGCGTAGAGCTGATCGAAAAGCTCAAACGCTACCCGCGTGGCCCGCTATCGCTGTAACACAACAGCACCCTGTGGGAGTGAGCCTGCTCGCGATAGCGGTGTATCAGCGACAACGATGCAGACTGCCACGACGCCATCGCGAGCAGGCTCATTCCCACATTTTGACTAGTGATTAACTTGGCATCATTGGGCACACTGGCGGTCTGTGTATTTACATTCAAACCTGACTGAGAGGACTGATCATGGTTCTGCGCTCGGAAATCCTGGTGAACAAAAACGTGCTCCCGACTAAAGAACAAGCTCTGCCCGGCCGTGAAACCCCAATGACCGTGCCGGAAAAACACTTCGTCCACGACGCCCCGCTGCTGGGCCCATTCGCGATGGACGTGGATTTCGCGATCTTCGGCCTCGGCTGCTTCTGGGGCGCAGAGCGCAAGTTCTGGCAGCGCGAAGGTGTGGTCAGTACGGCGGTGGGTTATGCCGGCGGCTTTACGCCGAACCCGACGTATGAAGAAGTCTGCTCGGGCCTGACCGGCCACAGCGAAGTGGTACTGGTGGTCTACGAGCCGGCAAAAGTCAGCTATGAAGAGCTGCTGAAAATGTTCTGGGAATTGCACAACCCGACTCAGGGCATGCGCCAGGGCAATGACATCGGTACTCAGTACCGCTCGGTGATCTACGCCACCAACCCTGCTCAACTGGCGGCGGCCGAACACAGCAAGCAAGTGTTCCAGGCTGAGCTGACCAAGGCTGGCAAAGGCACCATCACCACTGAAATCGAAGAAGCCCCGACGTTCTACTTTGCCGAGGCGTACCACCAGCAATACCTGGCGAAAAACCCTGAAGGGTATTGCGGGATTGGCGGTACCGGCGTGACTTGCCCGATCTGACTTTCGGGCCCTGATCGTTCCCACGCTCTGCGTGGGAATGCAGCCCGGGACGCTCCGCGTCCCTACCGAAGTGGACGCGGAGCGTCCGTTGAGGCATTCCCACGCAGAGCGTGGGAACGATCACTGGTCAACTTTCAGCAATCAACCAATCCATCTGCCACCCACCCTGGGTCTGCCCCAACTTCTTGGACAACCACGGCAGCAACTCACGCAATTCCTCTTCCAGACCCCACGGCGGATTCGCAATCGCCAGCCCCGAGCCGTTCAGGCTGTTCGGCGTATCCAGCGGATGCACCAGCAACTCGACCCGCAACAACTTCGGTGCGCCCGTACCCGCCAAGTCCTGATAAAAACGCCGCAACAGGCGCTGGTCCTTCACCGGGTACCAGATCGCCGCCACGGTTTGGCGCATCCGGCCAATCGCCTCTTTCAGCGACGCCGCACAGCGCTGCATCTCATCCAGCTGCTCGAACGGCGGATCGATCAACATCACCGCCCGCTTCTCCTGCACCGGCAACATCGCACGCGGCACATGCCAGCCTTCGCCCAGATGCACCTTGACCCGACGGTCGCCAGCCATGTTGTCCTTGAGCAACACACCATCTTCCGGGTGCTTCTCGTTGAGCATCACCCGATCCTGCGGCCGCGTCAGCCGCCGCGCCAACTCCGGCGACCCCGGGTAATAGCGCAACTGGCCATCCGGGTTCATCTCGTGCAGCACCTTCATGTAATCAGCGGTCAACGCCGGCAGATCCGGCTGATCCCACAAACGCGCAATACCTTCCAGGTATTCACCGGTACGGCTCGCCTGATCGCCCTGCAGGTCATACAGACCAATGCCGGCGTGAGTGTCGAGATAGGCAAACGGCTGCTCCTTGCGCGACATCAAAGCGATGATGCGGGTCAAAGTCAGGTGTTTGAACACATCGGCGTGATTGCCGGCATGGAAGGCGTGACGATAATTCATGGCTGCTCCTGCGAAGGGCGGGAAGTTTACCTTGTACGGGGCTGGACGTCAGGGCCTCACAGCCGAGCGGACAGTTGCAGCACGCATAAAGGGGAAAACACACCTCAGCTAGGCCGCAACACGATCTGTAGCAGCTGGCGAAGCCTGCGTTCGGCTGCGCAGCAGTCGTAAACCCTGCCTGCACGGTGCACCTGAAACACCGCAAGCTCTGATTTTACGACTGCTGCGCAGCCGAACGCAGGCTTCGCCAGCTGCTACAAAAACGTGCGTATCAACTTAACTGAACAGCATCAGCGAAACCCCCCGGCGCTACTCCGAAGACCGAGCCTTCAATCGTCGTCCCAACACATCCAGCACATCACACCCATCCCGCAACGGAATGGCACAGAGCAAAGCAAAATCACTGAGAAGGAAGGACTGACACTCGATCGAACCGCGCATGGACAAGTTCTCCATCACTTGGGTGACGGCACGAATTCGGAAGTTGGCAGCGTCATACAAAACATCCCGCGGCGCTTGGGTGTCGACGAACAGGGTCGGCATGTCGTCGCAATTGCTGGTGAGTGCCATGAAGCGGCTTTGGGGATGGGGGGTTGGTTTTTCATAGGGAGGATCGGGATGAAGTGTTTTCATTTTTTGAGACCTTGATGGATAAATTCAAGCTACCAACGGCCTTTCCTACGGGCTTGGGTGGCAGCCGTGCGCGGGAGTAGGAAACTGAGGATCCACCAAACTCAGCCACGCCGAAGCGTGTCCCACGCACAGCCG
>NZ_JBOBDO010000017.1:0-144274 GCF_050586665.1 Pseudomonas sp. ES4
AGCCCAAATCTGGAAAATACGCTCCATTGTGGGAGCGTGGCTTGCCCGCGATGGCCGAAGGCCTCGATCTCAGCGTTTCACGGCAACAGGCTTGTTCAACTCCGCCCGCTTGCTCAGCAAATCAAACACCGCCGGATACGCCGGCCGCTCGATATACCGCCCGGCACCACGCTCGGCGCGCAAATCACCATCGGCCCACACCACCCGGCCCTGGCTAACGGTGTGGCTCGGTACGCCGCGCACGGTCTTGCCTTCGAAGATGTTGAAGTCCACTTGCTGATGGTGAGTCTGCGCTGAAATCGTCCGCGTACCTTCCGGATCCCACAGCACCAGGTCTGCGTCCGCACCGACGCGAATCGCGCCTTTGCGCGGGTAGAGGTTGAAGATTTTCGCGGTGTTGGTGGAGGTAAGCGCTACGAAGTGCTGCATCGACAAACGCCCAGTGTTCACCCCTTCATCCCAGAGCACTGCCATGCGGTCTTCGATACCGGCCGTGCCATTTGGGATCTTGCTGAAGTCGTCACGGCCAGCCGCTTTTTGTTCGGCACAGAAGCAGCAATGGTCGGTGGCGGTGGTGTGCAGGTTGCCCGATTGCAAGCCGTGCCAAAGCGCCTCTTGATGGCCGCGCGGACGGAAGGGTGGGCTCATCACGTAACCGGCGGCGGTCTGCCAGTCCGGGTGTTGGTAGACGCTGTCGTCCAGCAGTAAATGCCCGGCCAGGACTTCGCCGTAGACTTGTTGGCCCTTACTGCGGGCGTAGGTTATTTCGTCGAGGGCTTCCTTGGTCGAGACGTGCACCAGGTACAGCGGCGTGCCTAACGTTTCGGCGATGCGGATCGCTCGACTGGCCGCTTCACCTTCCACCTGCGAAGGGCGCGATAACGGATGCGCTTCCGGGCCGGTCATGCCCTGGGCCATCAACTTGCGTTGCAGGTGATAGACCAGCTCACCGTTTTCCGCATGCACGGTCGGCACCGCGCCCAACTCCAGGCAGCGCTCGAAACTCGCTACCAGGGTGTCGTCGGCGGCCATGATCGCGTTCTTGTAGGCCATGAAATGCTTGAAGCTGTTGACCCCGTGCTGGCTGACCAGCTCGGCCATTTCCTCGCGCACCTGTTCGCTCCACCAGGTGATCGCGACATGGAAACCGTAATCCGACGCCGACTTCTCGGCCCAACCGCGCCACTGATGAAACGCTTCCATCAAGGATTGCTGCGGGTTGGGAATCACAAAGTCGATGATCGACGTCGTGCCACCGGCAAGTCCCGCCGCGGTGCCGCTGAAGAAGTCTTCGCTGGCCACCGTACCCATGAAGGGCAGTTGCATGTGCGTGTGCGGATCGATGCCGCCGGGCATCAGGTATTGGCCACTGCCGTCGAGCACTTCGGCACCCGCCGGAACATCAAGATTTTCACCGATGGCTTTGATCACGCCGTCGGCGCAATAGACGTCGGCGCGATAACTCTCATCATGGGTAATAACGGTGGCGCCACGGATCAACAGAGACATTCCGAGTTCCTCGCAGGCAATGACCGACTTGTGCCGGTTCTAAATGTTTTATAGGAAGCCTGCGCAAACAGGTGTATTCCTGTCAGCGCTGTCAGGAATAAACGCTAGTCTGAGTTTGAGGATTGAGCAAGAATATTTTTTATATGCTTATAACTGTTATAAGTAATTGATAATTAAAGATTAATTATAAGAATCACCAAAATGGGGAGGCCTCTCACCATTTTGACGCACTTGACAGGTTGTAAAAATAGACGAGATTTCTTATGTGAAATCAGCCGCTTGAGAATGGTCTATGGTTGATGCGCGACATTGAAAAAAAAGTGGTATGCACCAGATTGAGTCCTGACTGTTCGGACAACTTGCCTGGCATTCGGCCTGAGTGAACAGGCAAGTAACCGATGACTCATCGGCTAAATCAATAAAACTGATAAACATCAGTTGGTTATGAAGCGTTTATGGAACTGCCCGATGCGCAAACGGGGTAACCGGCACGTTAATTGATCCCGTCAGCCCCTGATGAGCAACAATAATCAAAAGAACAGTGGAGCGGCCATGCAACAGATCAGATCGCAAGTGACCGAGCGCGACGGCTTGTTTGAGCTCGAAGCCGGCAGTGACGTCCTCGACAGCCCCCGTTACAACCACGACATGGCACCGACCAAGGTGCACGAACGAACCTGGAACAAATGGCACATCACCGCGTTATGGGTGGGCATGGCGATTTGCGTGCCGACCTACACCCTCGGCGGTGTGCTCACTGCGCATTTCGGCCTCAGCGTCGGCGAAGCGCTGCTGGCTATTCTGTTCGCCAACATCATCGTCCTGATCCCCCTGACCCTGAACGCCTTTCCTGGCACCAAGTACGGCATTCCGTTTCCGGTGTTGTTGCGCTCGTCCTTTGGCATCCTCGGTTCGAACATTCCGTGCCTGATCCGGGCGCTGGTGGCGTGTGGCTGGTTCGGCATTCAGACGATGTTCGGCGGGCTGGCCATTCACCTGTTTCTCGGCTCGGTGTTCGACGGTTGGAAATCCCTCGGCGGTACCGGTGAAGTGATCGGCTTCATGGTGTTCTGGGCCTTGAACCTGTGGGTGGTGATTCGCGGCGCGGACTCGATCAAATGGCTGGAAACCCTCTCGGCACCGTTGTTGGTGCTGGTGGGCGTGGGGCTGCTGGTGTGGGCGATGCCGAACGTGTCGATGACCGAGTTGATGGCGATCCCGGCCAAGCGTCCGGAAGGGGCCAGCGTGGCCAGTTACTTTGCCGCCGGGCTGACCGCCATGGTCGGGTTCTGGGCCACCTTGTCCCTGAACATTCCGGATTTCAGCCGCTTTGCGAAAAGCCAGAAGGACCAGATCGTCGGGCAGATTATCGGCTTGCCCCTGACCATGTTTCTGTTCGCCTCCCTCGGCGTGGTGATGACCGCCGCCTCGGTAAAACTGGTGGGCGTCACCGTCTCCGATCCGGTCACCCTGATCGGGCATATCCAGAGCCCGGTCTGGGTGGCACTGGCCATGGCGCTGATCATCATCGCCACGCTGTCGACCAACACCGCGGCCAACATCGTTTCGCCGACCAATGATTTCCAGAACGTTGCACCTAAATTCATCAACCGCACCAAAGCGGTGATGCTCACCGGCCTGGTCGGTTTGGCGCTGATGGCCCATGAGCTGTTGAAGAAGCTCGGTTTGATCGTCTCGGATTTAAGCCTGGAGACGGTGTATTCCAACTGGTTGCTGGGCTATTCGAGCCTGTTGGGCCCGATCGCCGGAATCATGGTGGTGGACTATTTCCTGATCAAGAAACAGCAACTGGACCTGGCTGGCCTCTATCGCGATGACGTTTACCCGGCGTGGAACTGGTTCGGGTTTATCGCGTTTGGCGTGCCAGTGGCGCTGACGCTGCTGTCGCTCGGCAGCGATGCATTCAGCTGGTTCTACGACTATGGCTGGTTCACCGGCTCGGTGCTGGGTGGGCTGATTTATTACGGGTTGTGCTCGATGCGCCCCAGCCCATCAATCGCAAAATCCACGGTTTGATCGTTCCCACGCTCTGCGTGGGAATGCAGCCCGGGACGCTCCGCGTCCCTGAAGCGGACGCAGAGCGTCCATGGATGAATTCCCACGCAGAGCGTGGGAACTATCAGAAGAAAAACTGAGGAGATCATCATGAACGCTGCCGTAGACGTTCTGCAGTCCACCCATCAGCACATCAACCGCGACCGCTTGTGGCAGTCGCTCATGGACCTGGCCAAGCTCGGCGCCACCGTCAAGGGCGGCGTCTGTCGCCTGGCCCTGACCGACCTCGACCGTCAGGCCCGGGACATTTTCGTCAACTGGTGCGAGGACGCCGGTTGCACCGTCAGCATCGACGCCGTTGGCAACATCTTCGCCCGTCGTCCGGGCCGCAACCCGAACCTGCCACCCGTGATGACCGGCAGCCACATCGACACCCAACCCACCGGCGGCAAGTTCGACGGCTGCTTTGGCGTACTGGCCGGGGTCGAAGTGCTGCGCACCCTCAATGACCTGGGCGTGGAAACCGAAGCGCCACTGGAAGTCGTGGTCTGGACCAATGAGGAAGGCTCACGCTTCGCGCCGTGCATGATGGGCTCCGGCGTATTCGCAGAAAAATTCACCCTCGAAGAAACCCTGGCCAAGGTCGATGCCGAGGGCGTCACCGTCGGTGAAGCCTTGAACGCCATTGGCTATGCTGGCGAGCGCAAGGTCAGCGGGCATGCCGTCGGTGCCTATTTCGAGGCCCATATCGAACAAGGCCCGATCCTTGAAGACGAACACAAAACCATCGGCGTGGTGATGGGCGCCCTCGGCCAGAAATGGTTCGACCTGAAACTGCGCGGCGTCGAAGCCCACGCCGGCCCGACGCCGATGCACCTGCGCAAGGACGCCCTGGTCGGCGCCGCGGTGATCGTCGGTGCAGTCAACCGCGCCGCCCTCGGTCATCAACCTCACGCCTGCGGCACTGTCGGCTGCCTGCAAGCCTATCCCGGCTCACGCAACGTCATCCCCGGCGAAGTTCGCATGACCCTGGACTTCCGGCATCTGGAACCGGCGCGACTGGACTCGATGATCGCCGAGGTCCGCGAAGTCATCGAAACCACCTGCGAGGAACACGGCCTGACCTTCGAACTCACACCCACGGCGGACTTCCCGCCGCTGTACTTCGACAAAGGCTGCGTCGAAGCGGTACGCGGCGCCGCCCAAGGGTTGGGCCTGTCACACATGGACATCGTCAGCGGAGCCGGGCACGACGCAATCTTCCTCGCTGAGCTCGGCCCGGCCGGGATGATTTTCGTACCGTGCGAAGGCGGGATCAGCCACAACGAAATCGAAAATGCCGCGCCGGATGACCTGGCGGCCGGGTGTGCGGTGTTGTTGCGGGCGATGCTGGCGGCGTCGGCGGCGATTGCCAGCGGAGCATCGGCAGCCTGAAACGCAAAAATCGTAGCCTTCGGCAATGACTGCGCCGCCGAAGGTTACGACCTCTGGACATTGAACCAGGCGAGGCGATTTATCGACGCGCTTGCAACACGCTGAACATCAACATTCCCGCCAGCATGGCAATCGCAAACACCCACGCCTGCCAATGCCCCGTCGGCAACAGCACCAGTGCCGGCCCGGGGCAGATCCCCGCAATGCCCCAACCGACCCCGAACAGCAAACTACCACCGATCAAGCGCCGATCCAGTTCACGACTGACCGGCAACTGCATCGGCCCTCCCAGCAACGCCTTGGATTGTTTCATGGCCCAATGAAACGGCACCCAGGCCACGGCAATCGCCCCGATCATCACCAGCGCCAGGGAGGGATCCCACAGACCGGTGATATCGAGGAACGCCAGTACTTTGGCCGGATTGGCCATGCCGGCCAACAGCAGGCCGATGCCGAACAAGAGGCCTGCGAGGAAAGCCGTGAGTTTTTTCATGTTCAAAACCCCAGCAGATGGCGCAGCACAAACACGGTCACAAAGCCCGCGAACATGAAGCACAACGTCGCGACGATGGAGCGCGGGGACAACCGCGAGATACCGCACACCCCGTGGCCACTGGTGCAACCGGAGCCATAACGGGTGCCGATCCCGACGCACAACCCGGCGATGATCAGCCCCACGGTGCCGGTCTTGAATTCAATGGCCGGCCATACCTCAAACAGCGCCCACAACAGGGGCGCCGCCAGAAGCCCGAGGATGAATAAGGCTTTTTCGCCCCGTCCCGAATCACCTGGCGATAGGAGACTGCCGAGTAATCCGCTGATCCCGGCGACCCGTCCGTTGGCCACGACCATCACGCTCGCCGCCAAGCCGATCAACGCTCCGCCTGCCAACGCGGACCAGGGCGTGAAATGTAACGTATCCAGGATCATGGAAACTCTCCAGGCAGATAAGGGACAGCATTAAATCAATCGTTTACGCGAGTTTAGGGCAGCCGCAGTGAGAGGGGCGCTACGACCAAAAGATCAAAGTTTTTTGTCGAGGCACTGATTGAGGATGTGCAGTGACTCAGTGCAGCAATGTTGCGCGCCAAAGCGAAGGGACTTGCAATATTGAAGGTATACGGTGAACGCCAACTAATGCCATTGACGCGTTATTTCCTGCCACTGATCGTCTGACAGCCATTTATCTGCCAACGGAAAGAAAATATTTTCCTCCGAGTCCATATGATCGAAGTATTTTTTGATGAAGTCATCGACAGTGTCAGCAATTACTCTCGTTTCCAGAGTTGTGTCCTCCAATGTCTTCAACTGTCCGGCAATGCGCCCAAATGCCTGGTGATCTCGCTCGATATCCTTGACCCGTTGGTGGATCGGTGCCTCAGTCGTTAGCAAGGCCAGCCGAATCAGTTCTTCATTTTCGTGGTGGTGTCGCTCTGCATCACCATGCAAGGCTTCCAGCATCTTGAACAACAGCTTGCAGTCATCAGCAGCATCGGATTCATGCTTCATTTTTCTCAGCAACTCTTTGATCCGAGTGATTTTTATAGCCACCTCATGATGATAGGCCTGAAGTTCTTTCAACAAGACGTTCATATCAAATCCTCGTTACGACACCCAATCATCACAGAGAAATATCTTTAACCAGCAACCTCCAAGGATACCAAGGCTATTAAATCACCATATTTATCAATGATTTAGTAATCGAGCTCGGCAGAACTGTTTACCCTTTTCAGTATAGGCGAGCACAAAGATCTCACCTCCGGAAATTTGCCGTCCTCGTTACAGGGGGCGCGTTCGCAAGTTCCCGCAGGTGAGCCATTTGCACTATCCCACCCCCTCGCGGTCGTAATCTTCACAGGGCGGCGCATGAAGGCGCCGCCGTACGCGTGGAGATCCAATGAGCCAGGACGTCCTGACCACCGAAACCAATCGCCGTCAGTTGCAGCAGATCATCGCCGGCCTGTCCGATGGGGTGATTCTGCTGGAACTCGACCAGACCCTTCTCTGGGCCAATGACGCCGCGTTGGCCATGCACGGCGTCGGGCAACTCAGCGAGCTGGGGGCGAATGCCAACGAGTACGCCAAGCGCTTCGCCTTGCGTTATCGCAATAATCATCCGGTTCAGACCGACAACTATCCGATCAGCCGCGTCGCCCGAGGCGAGTCCTTCAGCGATGTATTGGTTGAAGTGACGCCCGCCGACGACGAAGAGCGCACCTGGGTTCACAGCGTGCGCAGCATGGTGTTGGCCGACAGCGCTGGCAAACCGGAGTCGCTGGTGCTGATCATGAACGATGTCACGGAGTGGGCCAGCGCCGAACAGCGTTTCGAAAAAACCTTCAATGCCAACCCTGCCCCGGCGGTGATCTGTCGCCTCAGCGATTTGCGCTATATCAAAGTCAACCCGGGCTTTCTGGAGATGACCGGCTATACCCGTGATCAGGTGATCGGCCGTTCGACCTATGAACTGGACGTGCTGGAGGGCGCCGAAAACAGAGACCTGGCCAAGCAGCGGTTGCGCGAAGGGGTGACCATTCCTCAAATGCAGGCGCAGCTGCAGTTAGCCGAAGGTGGCAGCAAACAGGTGATCGTCGCCGGCCAGCCCCTTGAGCTGAATGATGAAGCCTGCATGCTGTTTTCCTTCGTCGACATCGAGCCTCGGCATAAGGCCGAAGTCGCCCTGCGCCAGAGCGAGGAACGTTTTGCCAAGGCTTTTCGACTGACCCCAGTGCCGATCCTGGTGTGCAACGCCGTCGATCAGGTGGTGATGGACGTCAATGAAGCCTTCCTCGATACGCTCGCGTACACCAGTGAAGAAGTGCTTGGCAAATCGGTCACGCAGATCGATTTTATCGATGACAAAGGCGCCCGCGCGCAACTGTTTACCGCGCTGGAAAAAAACGGAAGCGTGGATCGTGTCGATGTCCGGGTACGCAAGAAAGGCGCCGGGCTGATCGATTGCGCAGTCTCGGCCGACACCGTGAACATTCAGGACAGGCCCTGCTACCTGCTGGTGTTCATGGACATCACCGAACGTAAACGCACAGAGCTGGAGTTGGTGTCGGCGATCGAAGAGGTCATGAAGGACGCTTCCTGGTTCAGCCGCACGCTCATCGAGAAACTCGCTAACGTAAAAAACGTCAACTCGCCGCTGTTGCCTAGTGTGTCTTTCACCGACCTGACTGCCCGCGAGCGTGATGTGCTCGGCCTGATTTGCGAAGGCCTGGCCGACAAGGAAATCGCCGCACGGCTCAAACTTGCGCCGAACACCGTGCGCAATCATGTCTCGACGGTGTATTCCAAACTCGACGTTCACAGTCGCAGCGAGGCGATTGTCTGGGCTCGCGAACGCGGTTTGTTCTCCAGCGAGTGGCGGCCAAAGGCCCAGCGTTAGGTGCAAATGCACTACTCGAGGGGGTGCAAATTCATGTTCTGGACGGGCGCGGCAGTTCTTAGTCTGTGAGGGTGCGATACCGATCTGCGGGTATCGCCTCCCTATCAAAACAGCGACAGGAACTGCCGGATGATTCATGTGGCGCAATTGCGTATGCAACTGGAGCGGAGCTTTTCCCCGTTGGCCTGTGAGTGCAATGTCACGGGTGATCATTCATTGACGGTGAAGCTCTATCATCCCGTATCGGGTGAGGTGGACCTGGTGGTCAGTGGGTTGAACGTGGCCAACCTCAGAACGCCGGAGGCGGTGGCAGCATTGATCGACGAGCTGCGTTATGAACTTGAGAGCAGCACGTTGCATTGTCGCCAGATGTCCTAGGAACTGTCAGGTTTTGCCGGCGGTCGTATGAGGAATACGAAAGTATTTTTTCTGTGACCGGTCCGCTGATAAGCGGTGAGAATGTTGGGTCGCGGAAGATCTCGATCACTTACCGCGGGTCAATCTATGAAAAGTCTTGGGAAACGCACTTTTACAACACTGTCGTTCGCACTCTGCATGGCGATTCTCGGGGGGTGTGCCAGTCCTCCGCCGCCACCTCCCGCGGCACCGCCTCCACCCCCTGTGCGCACCTGCCAAACCACTGAAGACACTGATGTGCAAGGCGATGTGAGGGCTGAGGGGCAGGTGACCCGGGAAACGACGCTCACTCGTTGCGTCACTCAGTAAGCACGTATTTGCTCACGTTGAACCGCCAGCGGCGCTGTGCCGCTGGCGAGTATTTGCGCGTTTTGCTCAAACTTCCTCGATCCTGACCCAACGCGACTCTTGTGCGGCCAAACGGATCGCTGTCGCCAGGCGTTCGACTTCCCACGCCTGCTCGAAATCCGTTCCACCCTGAGACAAGCCTGCCAGCGCCAACACCAGATCATGGACTTCCAGCGTCTTGAGCTCGTTGTATCCAAGCTGATGCCCTGCCGCCGGACTGAACGCGGCATAACCCGGCAGATTGGGACCTGCCAGCAAGCGCTGGAAACCGTCCTGACCGGCACGGAACAGACGCAGTTCATTCAGGCGTTCCTGATCGAACACCAACGTTCCTCGGGTGCCGCTGATTTCAAAACTCAGATGATTCTTGTAGCCGTGCTTGAGCCAACTGCTGCTGAACGTGCCCCGGGCGCCATTGGCAAACCGCAACAAGGCATGGACCTGATCATCGACGGCGATGCTGCGTTGCTCCGGACTGCCAGCCGTGGCGGGACGTTGCCGGTGTACGGTCTGGGTGTCGGCGCTCACTGCTTCGACATCGCCCACCAGATAACGGGCCATGGCCAGCAAGTGACTGCCCAGATCCGCCAATGCTCCACCGGCATGATTGGCATCGCAACGCCACGACCAGGGGGATGCAGGATCGGCCATGAAATCTTCGCTGAATTCACCCTGGAAACTAATGATCCGACCCAGGTCGCCGTTTTCAATCAGCTCCCGGGCCAGCCCGATCATCGGGTTGTGCTGATAGTTGTAACCCACCCGCGTCACCACGCCCGCCGTTTTGGCCGCCAGGCGCATGGCGTCGGCCTGTTCCAGGTTCACGGCCAACGGCTTCTCGCAATACACCGGTTTGCCGGCGGCGAGGGCGGCCATGGCCATGGGGTAGTGCAGATGATTGGGCGTGGTGATGGCGATCAGATTGACCTTGGGGTCATCGATCAGTTGCTGCCAGTCGCTATGAGCCGTGCCGAAACCCCAGGCATCGGCGCAGTGGCGGGCACGCTGAGGATCGGCGTCGGCCAGGGCGGCGAGTTTGAGTTTGAGGGGCAGTTCGAAAACCGCACTGACGTTGCGAAACGCCAAGGCATGGGCGCGGCCCATGAAACCTGTGCCGATGAGTCCGATACCGAGTTCGTGCATAGCCGGGGTCCTTTTGGATTTTATTTTCAGGAGGGGCTATTTATGGAATAAATATTCCTTATTTGCAAATGGTGGAATTAATATTCTTTCGCGCGATTATTCCCACGTTGTGCGTGGGAATGCCTTAATGGACGTTCTGTGTGCGTTTTGGGACGCGGAGCGTCCCGGGCTGCATTCCCACGCGGAGCGTGGGAACGATCATAAGCGCAAAAAAGAAGGCAGCCCGAAGGCTGCCTTTTGTTCATCCGCTACATCGGATCAGGACAAGAACCCACCATCCACATTCAACGAAACCCCGGTGGTGTAACTCGATGCATCACTGGCCAGATACAACACCGCTCCCGCCATCTCACTCGGATCCGCTACACGCTTGAGCGGAATCTGTTGCAGCGCGGTGTTCAAAATGGCCTCGTTCTTCACCAGTGCCGAAGCAAACTTGGTGTCGGTCAGGCCCGGCAGCAGGGCATTGCAGCGGATGCCGAACTGCGCGCATTCCTTGGCGAACACTTTGGTCATGTTGATGACCGCCGCTTTGGTCACCGAGTAGATGCCCTGGAAGATCCCTGGCGAGATGCCGTTGATCGACGCGACGTTGATGATGCTGCCGCCGCCGTTTTCGCGCATCAGCTTGCCGGCTTCCACCGACATGAAGAAGTAGCCGCGGATGTTCACATCGACGGTTTTCTGGAAAGCGCTGAGGTCGGTGTCCAGTACGTTGCAGAACTGCGGGTTGGTCGCCGCGTTGTTGACCAGGATGTCCAGGCGCCCGAACTGTTCGCGGATGCCGGCGAAGACCTGGCTGATCTGTTCCATTTCACCGATGTGGCACGCCACCGCAGTGGCTTTGCCGCCGGCGGCGATGATCGCGTCGGCTACGTGCTGGCAGCCGTCGAGTTTGCGGCTCGAGACGATGACGTGGGCGCCTTGCTGGGCCAGCAGTTTGGCGATGGCTTCACCGATGCCACGGCTGGCGCCGGATACAAATGCGATTTTGCCGTCGAGGTCGAACAACTGAGTCTTGGACATGGTTTTTCCTTGTTATTGGGGCCAGTGGCGTGATCAGAGGCTGGATTTCGAAATGACTTGCAGGCTCATCTGCTCCAGCAGTTTGTTCATGTGAATGAACTGCGCGAAGCGTTTGTCCTGGGTCTGGCCATGGAAGAAGCGGTAGTAGATCTGCTGCACGATGCCGGCCAGGCGGAACAGGCCGTAGGTGTAGTAGAAGTCGAAGTTGTCGATCTGGATGCCAGCGCGCTCGGCGTAGTAATCGACGAACTCACGGCGGGTCAGCATGCCCGGGGCGTGGCTTGGCTGGCGGCGCATCAATTGCACCGGGGCCGGGTCGTCGGCTTCGATCCAGTAGGCGAGAGTGTTGCCCAGGTCCATCAGCGGATCGCCGAGGGTGGTCAGTTCCCAGTCGAGCACGCCGATGATGTCCATCGGGTTGTTCGGGTCGAGGATCACGTTGTCGAAGCGGTAGTCGTTGTGGACGATACTGGAGGTCGGGTGATCGGCCGGCATCTTGTCGTTGAGCCAGGCTTTGACCGCTTCCCACTTCGGCGCGTCCGGGGTCAGGGCTTTCTCGTAGCGATCGCTCCAGCCTTTGATCTGCCGCGCGACATAACCTTCGGGTTTGCCGAGGTCACCCAAGCCATAGGCGTTGTAATCGACCCGGTGCAGTTCAACGAACTTGTCGATGAAACTCTTGCACAGCGTTTCGGTTTTCGCCGAATCCAGACCCAGTTCCGGCGGCAGTTCGGAGCGCAGGATGATCCCCTTGACCCGTTCCATCACATAGAACTCGGCGCCGATCACCGATTCGTCGGTGCAGTGCACGTAGGCTTTCGGGCAATACGGAAAACCGTCCCGGAGCTGATTGAGGATGCGAAACTCGCGGCCCATGTCGTGGGCGGACTTGGCTTTGTGGCCAAAGGGCGGGCGACGCAGGACGAACTCCTGTTCGGGGTATTCCAGCAAGTAGGTGAGGTTCGACGCACCGCCTGGAAACTGGCTGATCTGCGGCAAACCACTCAGGCCCGGAATGTGGGCCTTGAGGTATGGATCGATCAGGCTGGCATCGAGTTCTTCGCCGGTGCGGATACGGGTGGACTGGTCAGTAAGCGCCATGCTTATCCCTTCTGCTTATTCTGGAGGCCTGAGACTATTGGCTAATCTAATGCGCACACCCGACACCCACAACCACGAACGGCCCTTATAGGTGAGCGTGTTGCCGGACAATCATTGTTTTTGATACATCTGTTTGAATAGTGAATCAGATCATGCTCATCGACGATGGCAGGGCAATCGGGGTCAAAACCGGGTTGCCGGAGAAGAACGCCACCAGATTGCGACCTGCCAGCTCCACGGTGCCTTGAGTGGCTTCCGGGGACAAACCGGCGACATGCGGGGTGAGGATCACATTGGCCAACGCCTTGAAGGCATTGGGGACTTGGGGTTCTGTGTCGAAGACATCCAGCGCAGCGCCGGCAATCCTGCGCTGCTCAAGCGAGCTGATCAGGTCGGCGGTGACGATCACGCTGGCTCGGGCGATGTTGACGATGAACCCCTGGGGGCCCAAAGCGTCGAGTACTTGCCGGTTGATCAGGTGCTTGGTGCCTAGCCCGCCAGGGGTGGCGACGATCAAAAAGTCTGATTCCCGTGCCAGTTCGGTGGGCGTCGAGCGGAAGCTGTACGGCACGTCGCTGCGATGCTGGCGGTTGTGGTAACTGATCGTCATGTCGAAGCCGTGGGCGGCGCGTTTGGCGATGGCCATGCCGACCGCACCGAGCCCCAGGATGCCCAGGTGCTTGCCGGCCAGGGAAGGGCGCATGATTTTCGGCCACTCACCCCGGCGCACGGCGGCATCGCAACGGGGAATGTCACGCACCAGCGACAGCAGCATCGCCATGGCATGGTCGGCGACTGAAGAGGCGTTGACTCCGGCGCCATTGGTGACCGTAATGCCCCGGTTGGCGGCGGCTTGCAGGTCGACATGTTCATAACCGGCACCGATCACGCAGATGATCTTGAGATTGGGCAGGGCGGCGATTTCGTCGGCATACAAGCCCAATGGACCACGGGTCAGCACCGCATCGATCCGGGCGCCATGGCGCGTGATGGCGTCGGCGCGCTCGGCAGGTGTGGGAGCCAGAATCAGGTGAAAACCCTGATGTTCGAGAATCGGCAGGTACTCATTGATGGTTTCAACCAGTACCAGAACGGTTGCGGGCATGCTGGGCTCCTGTGGGCATCGGTAGTTCGGAGGCTCGAACGTCGCTTCGGATGGCTGATGGCGCAACGGTCTGGCATTAACCAAAGATAGCAGGCTTGTGGCCTGCGACCTCAGTGTAGGAGCGTTCCTTGGCGCTCACACATCCACGGTGTTCAATACCTTGGCGAAGGCACCGTTTCGGCATGTTGCGCTCCCTGGCCTGACGAATGAGTTGCTGGATGTTCGCCAGTACCCGTTCACCGTCGTAGGGTTTTTCCGCGCCATGGTACAGACCGACCTGCATATCGATGATCAATAGCGCTGATGAAACGACAAGACCCCGGTCCATTGCTGGCGGGGCCTTGGGTTCACCCGGCGTCGCGGGCGTGTCAACGGCCGTACCCGGGGTGGGAAATATCCGGGCTGCCAGCAATCAGCTGACGTACTGGGCTATTCCATTGCCAAACGACCAGTTCTCTTTCTTTACCTCCACCAGATTGATGAATACATCTTCCAGGCGCACCGCCAGTTCCGCGTTAAGGCTCTCGGCGATGGTTTTGTAGAGGAGTTTTTTCTGCTCGATCGTGCGGCCTTCGCTCAGGGTGATCTGAATCACCACCAGATTGTCGGTTCGATTGATGCCCAGGTAGCCGGGATCAAAGATGAAATGCTGTTCGTCGTGCTCGGCCAGAATCTGGAAGTTATCGTTCTCGGGCACGGCGATGGCGCTGTGCAGGGCGGCGTAGATCAATTGCCCGACACGTTTGGCGTGAGTAGGGTCTTGATGCTTCTTGATGTCGACGCGAACGAGTGGCATGAGAGGGCTCCGCAGGTAAGGGCTGACGGCCAGCAGTCGGAATCGAAATTACAGGACGACAATCCTTTATTGGATAGATTTTTTTAGAACAGCTATTCAATAAAGGGATGCCAAGCATCTGATCCGTTCAACCACTCCTCAGCTAAGTCTTTGCTTCTGCTGATTAATCCCGGACAATCGCGCCCCTGTTTCGGCCAGGGCGCTGCCTGTCGGATTTTTCCGACTCGTCCTGACCGGGTAGCAACTGACCGGAATGCGGAGATCCCACCGGATGAATGATCAGGCCAATAGCGTCGACGAACGCTATGTATCGACGGCACCAGCGACGCTTGAGAGCTGGAATCGCCATGACACCACCTGGATGCTGGGCCTGTTTGGCACAGCCATCGGGGCCGGCACGCTGTTTTTGCCGATCAACGCGGGTCTGGGCGGCTTCTGGCCGTTGCTGGTCCTGGCGGTGTTGGCGTTCCCCATGACGTTTTACGCACACCGTGGCCTGACCCGCTTCGTGTTGTCTGGACGCGAAGGCGCGGACATCACTGAAGTCGTGGAAGAGCACTTCGGGATCAAGGCTGGTGCGCTGATCACCTTGCTGTATTTCTTTGCGATCTTCCCGATCCTGCTGATTTATAGCGTGGCCCTGACCAATACCGTGGGCAGTTTCCTCGAGCATCAATTGCACATCATGCCGCCACCGCGCGCCGTGCTGTCGCTGGTGCTGATCCTCGGCCTGTTGGCGGTGGTGCGTTGCGGCGAGCAGGTGATCGTCAAGGCGATGAGCCTGATGGTTTATCCGTTCATTGTTGCGCTGCTGTTCCTCGCGGTGTTCCTGATTCCACACTGGAACGGCGGCATTCTCGCCACCGCATCGACACTGCCGGAACCCTCGGCACTGTTGCATACGCTGTGGCTGGCGATTCCGGTGATGGTGTTCTCGTTCAACCATTCGCCGATCATCTCGGCGTTCGCGGTGGACCAGAAGCGTCGTTACGGCGATCACGCCGAAGAGCGCAGCTCGCAGATCCTGTCCCGGGCCCACCTCTTGATGGTGGTGATGGTGTTGTTCTTCGTGTTCAGTTGCGTGCTGACCCTGTCGCCGGCGCAACTGGCGGAAGCCAAGGCGCAGAACCTGTCGATCCTGTCGTACCTGGCCAACCACTTCAGCAACCCGACCATCGCCTTCGCGGCGCCGTTGATTGCGTTCGTGGCCATTTCCAAGTCGTTCCTTGGCCACTACATCGGCGCCAGCGAAGGCCTTAAAGGTCTGATCGTGAAGAGTGGCAAGCGCCCGGCACCGAAGACCCTCGATCGCATGACTGCCGCCTTCATGCTGGTGGTCTGCTGGATCGTTGCCACGCTGAACCCGAGCATTCTGGGGATGATCGAAACCCTCGGTGGTCCGATCATCGCCGCGATCCTGTTCCTGATGCCGATGTACGCAATCCGCAAGGTTCCGGCCATGGCGCGTTATCGCGGTCAGGCTTCCAACGTCTTCGTGACGGCGGTGGGCCTGGTGGCGATTTCGGCGTTGATCTATTCGCTGACAGCTTGAATTTGAGCGACCACTGACGTTTCTATGGGGCTGTGAGTCCGCTATCGCGAGCAGGCTCACTCCCACAGGTTCTGCACCCGTTCCTGTGGGAGCGAGCCTGCTCGCGATGGGGGGCGCCTCGTTCTTCAGGTAAGCCAGGCAGTGGGCCCCATATTTCTTCAGGCATAAAAAAACGCCGCTCATCTCACGATGGGCGGCGTTTTTTATTGCGTTGCAGCGTTAGGCTTGAACGACCGGGATGTTGGCGTTCGCAGCAGCTTCACGGAACTCGGCGATCTGGTCGAAGGACAGGTAGCGGTAGACATCGGCCGCCATGCTGTCGATCTTGCCAGCGTATTCCATGTACTCCTCGACGGTCGGCAGGCGACCCAGGATGGAAGCAACAGACGCCAGCTCGGCCGAAGCCAGGTAGACGTTCGCGCCGTCACCCAGACGGTTCGGGAAGTTACGGGTCGACGTCGACACAACAGTGGAGTTCGGTTCTACACGTGCCTGGTTACCCATGCACAGCGAGCAGCCCGGCATTTCCATGCGTGCGCCGGCCTTGCCGTAGATGCCGTAGTAGCCTTCTTCGGTCAGCTGGTGAGCGTCCATTTTGGTCGGCGGCGATAGCCACAGACGGGTTGGCAGCTGGCCTTTGACCTGTTCCAGCAACTTGCCGGCAGCGCGGAAGTGGCCGATGTTGGTCATGCACGAACCGATGAACACTTCGTCGATTTTCTCGCCAGCAACGCTGGACAGCAGACGGGCGTCGTCCGGATCGTTTGGCGCGCAGAGCACAGGCTCCTTGATGTCGGCCAAGTCGATTTCGATGATTTCAGCGTATTCGGCGTCAGCATCGGCAACCATCAACTCAGGGTTGGCGATCCAGGCTTCCATCGCTTGAGCACGACGTTCCAGGGTGCGCGCATCGCCGTAGCCTTCGCCGATCATCCAGCGCAGCAGGGTGACGTTGGAGCTCAGGTACTCGGTGATCGACTCTTTCGACAGCTTGATGGTGCAACCGGCAGCCGAACGTTCGGCCGAGGCGTCGGACAGCTCGAACGCTTGCTCGATGCTCAGGTTGTCCAGGCCTTCGATTTCCAGGATGCGGCCGGAGAAGGCGTTCTTCTTGCCTTTCTTCTCGACGGTCAGCAGGCCAGCCTGAATCGCGAAGTAAGGAATGGCGTGAACCAGGTCACGCAGGGTGACGCCCGGTTGCATTTTGCCTTTGAAGCGCACCAGGATCGATTCCGGCATGTCCAGCGGCATAACGCCAGTGGCTGCGGCAAACGCGACCAGACCGGAACCGGCCGGGAACGAAATGCCCATCGGGAAACGGGTGTGCGAGTCACCACCGGTACCGACGGTGTCCGGCAGCAGCATACGGTTCAGCCAGCTGTGGATGATGCCGTCGCCCGGACGCAGGGAAACGCCGCCGCGGGTCATGATGAAGTCTGGCAGGGTGTGGTGGGTGGTCACGTCGATCGGCTTAGGGTAAGCCGCGGTGTGGCAGAAGGACTGCATCACCAGATCGGTCGAGAAGCCCAGGCACGCCAGGTCTTTCAGTTCGTCACGGGTCATCGGACCGGTGGTGTCCTGGGAGCCGACGGTGGTCATCTTCGGTTCGCAGTAGGTGCCAGGACGAACGCCTTTGCCTTCTGGCAGGCCGCACGCCTTGCCGACCATTTTCTGTGCCAGGGTGAAGCCTTTGCCGGTGTCGACAGGTGCTTCAGGCAGCTTGAACAGGTCGGTAGGGCCCAGGCCCAATTCGGCACGGGCCTTATCGGTCAGGCCGCGACCGATGATCAGCGGAATCCGGCCGCCAGCGCGAACTTCGTCCAACAGCACCGGAGTCTTCATTTCGAAGGTGGTCAGGACTTCGTCAGTGCCGTGCTTGCAGACTTTGCCAGCATGCGGGTACAGGTCGATCACGTCGCCCATGTGCATGTTGGTAACGTCGAATTCGATTGGCAGTGCGCCCGCGTCTTCCATGGTGTTGTAGAAGATCGGAGCGATTTTGCTGCCGAAGCAGAAACCACCGGCACGCTTGTTCGGTACGAAAGGAACGTCGTCGCCGAAGAACCACAGCACCGAGTTGGTGGCGGATTTACGCGAAGAACCGGTACCGACCACGTCACCGACGTAGGCGATCGGGAAGCCGGCGTTGCGCATTTCTTCGATCTGCTTCATCGGACCGGTGACGCCCTGGACGTCAGGCACGATGCCTTCACGGGCCATTTTCAGCATGGCGAGGGCGTGCAGCGGGATGTCCGGGCGGGACCAGGCGTCCGGAGCAGGGGACAGGTCGTCGGTGTTGGTTTCGCCGGTGACCTTGAACACGCGAAGGCTGATCTTGTCGGCCAGGACAGGGCGGTTCTTGAACCACTCGCCGTCAGCCCAGGATTGCAGCACGCCTTTAGCGTGAACGTTGCCGTTCTTGGCTTTTTCAGCGACGTCGTGGAAAGCGTCGAACATCAGCAGGGTGTGCTTGAGTTCTTCGGCAGCGACTGGCGCCAGTTCGGCGTCTTCCAGCAGATTGACCAGCGTCACGATGTTGTAGCCGCCCTGCATGGTGCCGAGCAGTTCAACAGCGCGTTTCTTGTCGATCAGAGGGGATTTTGCTTCGCCTTTGGCGAGGGCAGACAGGAAACCGGCCTTTACATAGGCTGCTTCGTCCACACCTGGCGGAATGCGATTGGTGATCAGGTCAACGAGGAAAGCTTCTTCGCCCGCCGGGGGATTCTTCAGCAGCTCGACCAGGCCTGCAGTTTGTTCGGCGTTTAGCGGCTGGGGAACGATACCCAGTGCTGCACGCTCTTCGATATGTTTGCGGTAGGCTTCAAGCACAGTTATTACCCTCATCAGTGGTCCCAAATGGGTGTCCGGGACGCTCATCCCGAAATTGCCGTACTCATGCGCTGCGTGGCGTTGTGGGCCGCTTAGCCAGAATTACCGACAATTCCTTACAGAAGCTGCTTTCAAAGTTTTACGCCTGCAGAACGGGGAGCTGATGAGGGTTGGCGTTGGGCTTTTCCCCGCTGGAAAAACCCTTCGCCAACACCGCTCTGAAGGAACGACTGTGCTCGTGACGCTTTGAAAACAGCTTCTAACGGACATTGGCGCCTTAAAAGGCTGGCTGATTCTACGGCAAAAAAAATTTAAAGGTAAGTTGGCCCTCGAACTTTGAGGGGTGATGAATGTTAGACAAAGGGCTAACATGCCGACCTGTTCTGCTTTCCCGTGCTCTCCCAACCTATGCCCAATCAGACCATCAAGACCCCCTGCGTCGGCCTCTGCTCCACTGTTTACGGTGATTTGGTGTGCCGAGGCTGCAAGCGTTTCCACCATGAAGTGATCAACTGGAATGGTTACAACGAGGAGGAAAAGCGCGCGGTGTGGCTGCGTCTTGAGCTGCTGCTGTCCCAAGTGATGGCCAGCAAGCTTGAAGTTTTCGATCCCCAGCGCCTGCGTCTGCAGCTGGAGCAGCGCAAGATCCGCTTTGTGCCGCATCAGTCGGAATATTGCTGGGCGTATCAGTTGATCGCCCGGGGCGCGCGGGTCATCAACAACCTGGAAGCCTACGGGATGGTGCTGATGCCGGAGTTTCGCGACTGGAACCTGCCGGAACTGCGGGATGCCATTGATCGGGAATTCTTTTTGCTCTCCGAGGCGCATTACCAGCGCTACATTGCGCCCGGTTTCCTCAAAGACGCGTTCGGCGGCTGAAAAGCATCGCGGGCAAGCCACGCTCCCACAGGGTTTGTGTCGTGCACAATGGTTGTGATCGACACGAACCCTGTGGGAGCGTGGCTTGCCCGCGAAGGCGTCCTTATTGGCGCTGCCTATATCAATGCTGGGTCACGATCTCCTCCAGATGGTCCATGATCGTGTCCGGCTTCAGCACCAGCACATCGCTCTCCACCGCATCGAGCACCACTTCCGCCGTATTGCCGATCAACGCCCCTGACAAACCGGACCGCGCCACGGTACCAATCACCGTCACCGCCGCTTGCAGCTTGTGGACCATGAACGGAATCAACACATCCGCCGGGCCTTCCTCGATATGCAGGTGCTCGTCATCAATATCGAATTCGGCCTGAAACGATTTGCACTGTTCGCGATAGCGCGCCTCGATGGTTTCGCTGAGCTGTAACGTCGGGTCGGCCGCCGACAGCATCGGCGATGGATGGGCGCTGACCACGTGCAAATGGGCCTTGGCCAGGCTGGCGATGTCGTAACCGTGATCGACGATACAAGCGTGCAAGGTGCGGTGTTCGGCATCGGTATTACCGACATCGATTGCCGCCAGAATGACCCCGCCAGTCCAGGGTTTCGAGGTTTTGACCAGCAGCACCGGCGTCGGGCAGTAACGCAGCAGTTTCCAGTCCGCCGGGGTCAGCAGGGCTTTTTTCAGCGGGCTGTCGGGGTAATGTTGTTTGATCACCAGTCCGCAGCCTTCAGCCTGCTGCACATCGACAATGGTTTCGTGCAGGCTTTCGTTCCAGGCCTGCTCGGTGGTGACGCTGTAGCCGTCCTCGATCAGCGCGGCCTTGAGCACGCCCAACATGCCGCTATGGTCATGCTTGCGGTCGCAGACCAGCAGATGCAGATGAGCCTGGGTCACGCCGGCAATCAGCTTGGCCCGTTTGAGCGCCAGGCTTTCCGAGTGTTCAGGTTCGAGGACCACCAGAATGCTGCGAATGGCTTGCATGATCGGGATCTCCATGAAGTAAAAAATACTGCGTTGGACAACTATAGTTGCTGGCTGGCCATTCGGGACTTGATGTATATCAACGGTCGCGACTGGTGGTCTGCTGGCAGGCCGGTATAATCGGCGCCCTTCGATTTTGAACCTCTTGTCCGTGAGCCCCATGATCCTTCCCGAAATTCACGAGTTCCTCGGCTGCCGCACCCCCGATGGCTGGGTTCAGGCCGCGCTGGCTGATCAGGAAACCCTGCTGATCGATCACAAAAACTGTGAGAAAAAGTCGGCAATGCAACTACGAATTGTGGGGCCTGCCCATGCTGCCTGAAATCCATGATTTTCTGGGATGCCGGACCCCTGCAGCTTGGGTAGAAGCTGCCCTGAGCCAGCAAGACATCATGCTTTTGGATCACAAGAATTGTGAATTCAAGGCTGCTAGCACTGCCCTGAGCCTGATCGCGAAGTATCACTCCCACGTCGATTTGATCAACATGATGTCGCGTCTGGCTCGGGAAGAGCTGGTGCATCACGAGCAAGTCATGCGCTTGATGAAAAAGCGCAAGATCGAACTGCGTCAGTTGTCCGCCGGGCGTTACGCTTCGGGCCTACGCAAAGTGGTGCGTAGTCACGAACCGGTGAAACTGGTGGATACGCTGGTGGTCGGCGCGTTCATCGAAGCCCGCAGTTGCGAGCGTTTCGAGGCGCTGGTGCCGCATCTGGACGAAGAGTTGGGCAAGTTTTACTTCGGTCTGTTGAAAAGTGAGGCCCGGCATTTTCAGGGTTATTTGAAGCTGGCTTACCAGTATGGCGACGCCAAAGACATTGCCCAGGTGATCGAGAAGGTCCGCGCCGCCGAGCGGGAGCTGATCGAGTCGCCGGACGTGGAGTTTCGTTTCCACAGCGGCGTGCCTGCAGCGGCGTGACGTGGATTATGACCATTATTTCCCCGCCCAAAAAAAACCGCAGATCAAGGTCTGCGGGGCTTTTTCGTTTTTGGGTTGTACGTAAAATTTACCAGCAAAAATTTTTGGAGCTGGAAAATTTTCAGATCTAAATTTTTTGAACGGGGCATGCCCATGAAAAAGGGACCCATAAGCCCCTTTAGGCCATTCTGACAGCATGTAGTTGGTCCCCCCTCCTTTTTTCAGGACCATCTACTTAATGACTTCATCTCGTCCGCATACAAACCATCTTAGCGGCGACGTTGCGCGTTCAGACGAGATCGACATCCTTTTGTTAGCAGCACCAGGTGGCTAGGTTTTATGGCATCAGTCAGATGACGTCTACAGGAGTCATTAGGCAAGCTGTAGCATCGCTCCGCCTAGGATCACCAGTGATGAATGGCTAAGCTTAGGAACAAACAAAATCAGTCTCTAATCAGCTCACAGAAGCTATCAGTCATTAAGTTCACGCTTGACCGTACTACCAATCTAGCCATATCAGACTCTTTACGTGCATCAGTACTCGCGCTAATGTCGACCCGTGGCAAATCGCCATGATTTTTTTTTGCCTACGTCAGGGATAGTGCTATGCGAAAGTTAACGTAATTTTTTAGCGGTTCAGTTATTTATCGCATTTGCATGATTTTATTGTCGGATTTTGTCATAAGTGGTGTGTTTATGGACGAACTTGATATTGGGCGATTCCTTTCTGTAGATAAATCCGATTTGGATTCATGTCTGGATGTTGTTGAGCATCAAGAACTAATCGGTGGTGTTGTTGCCAGTATGCGCATACACCATATGCGGTTTGATGGTAACGGTCGCCCAGTTGTAAAGGCACTGGCGGAGGCTCTTTATCAATATATAATTGAGTATTGTATATCCTGTAAAAATCGCCCGGAACAACTTAATGCTAGGCAGGCAGCTAAGCTTACGAAAGAGGCTCGAGATTTATTTCGCCATCCTGTGGTCACCATAGATAATCCCGATATAAGTGGTGAAGCAGGAGAGGCATTACTGTTTTTTTTGAGTGAGGCTATTCTCCAGGCTCCACAAGTTGTAGCGAAGATGGAGCTTAAAACAAATCATAAAGACGAAGTTAAAGGTTCTGATGGAATTCACATGAAATGGAACTCAGAGGATGAGGTTGTGGATTTCTATTTTGGTGAATCGAAAATGTACCAAGACGTAGGTCGCGCCATTAGTGCCGCTCTTGATAGTGTGGATGGGTTTCACGAGGGTGAAATGTATAAGCATGAATTCAATATGGTGACAAAGCATTTTAAGTATGCTGATGAAGACGTGCGCGAGGCTGTAAGGGATTTAATAAAATTTGGTGAGCCAGGTCCCGGAGTGAGGATAAATCATGCTTGTCTAATCGGCTATGACTGGTCCGAATATGGAGCGGATCCAACCGCAGATGTGAAAAAGCATGTTGCAGAATTTCGTCTAAGATTGCTCGCTGATAGCGTTAGGTTAGCGAAAATGTTGAATGCTAGATTCTCTAACTTTGAAAAAAAACATCTGCGATTTGAGGTTTTTTTTATACCTTTTCCATCTGTTCAAGAGTTTCGTAACGCCTTCAATGAGGCTTTAAACTAATGGATTTTACTGAGGAAGAATTTCAAGTACCCCTTACTAAGCTTTACCGTAGTAGTGTTTTGAAATTGATTGCAGATCACTATGAAGAAAAGGATGGGTTGTCGGCATTAGAGTGTAATCGATTGGTTGGTCTTGCCTCAGCATTGTCGATATCTGAGGAGAGCGATGATATAAATTTGGCCTACGAAATTGTTACTAGGCTACTGGATGGTTACTCGGATGCCTATTCCAAAGTTAGTGGGGCAGCTGATTTGATTTTTTCTCGCATAGGGAATTTCCCGGGAAGGCACCTCCTACGTGCTCGCTATACTAATGGGCTTAGTCCCGAAATTCCTTTTAGTTTGTCCCTCGAAAGACTTGCTAGAGAAGCAGAGAACTCTGTTGCTGATGAGGTTGTTTTAACAAATTTTCAATATAAGCTTTATTCTTCGTTGAGCGGTGAACGTTCGCTAAGCGTTTCTGCTCCGACTTCTGCTGGAAAGTCTTTTGTTCTTAATATGGATCTAATGAGACGGCTTTCGTCTCGGATTGATCGATGTATAATATATGTTGTTCCAACTAGAGCTCTTATATCGGAAGTGTCATCTAGGGTTAGATCCACCGTTAGGGCTCAAGCTATTGAGAATGTTATTGTGAGGTCTGCTCCATTTCCGTTGGAGGAGCATCTTAGGTCAAATAGTGTGGTGTATGTGCTGACGCAAGAGAGATTATTGAGCTTGCTTAAGCCTGAAAATGATGTTGTCAAGATAGACGCTATATTTGTTGATGAGGCGCATGAAATACATAAGGGTAAGAGGGGAATTGTTCTTCAGAATGCAATCGATCTTACTTTGAAAAGATATCCTGCAGCATCAATTTTCTTTGCGAGCCCGCTTATCCGAAACCCTGGATATTTCCTCAATCTATTTAATAGATTGGATAATGGATATTTCTTCACTGAAAAAATATCACCTGTATCGCAGAATATAATTTTAGTTTCGCAAGTGGGGCAGCGTCCAAAAGTGGCAAGTTTCCAGCTGCTTGCTCGTTTTGGTATTGTGGATGTCGGAAGTTATGAACTTGGTATGAGGTTTCGTCCGCCAATCCTGCAGAGAAGATCTGCATTTGCTAGATTGATAACGAAGCCGGGGGAGTCGACCATTATATTTGCTAATGGTCCCGCGGAGGCGGAGGACCTAGCCAAATCCTTAGCTAAGTCGTTAGGTGAATGCGAGGTTTCAGATGAGGTTAATGATTTTGTATCTTTTATTAAATCGGAAATTCATGAAGAACATCCTCTTGTTGTAACTCTTCCTCGTGGGGTCGCATTTCACTACGGGGATTTGCCATCCATTGTACGATCTGGGGTGGAGGCGTTATTTAAATCGGGAGAAATTAAATACATCTGCAGTACCAGCACTCTTCTACAAGGTGTAAACCTTCCTGCAAAACATATAGTTATTGAAAATCCAAAAAGCGGATCTACCCCCATGCATAGGCCGGATTTTTTGAATCTTGCTGGAAGGGCGGGACGTCTTCTTAAAGAGTTTCACGGTAATGTTTGGTGTCTAACACCCGATTTATGGGAGGAACAATCTTTCTCCGGAGATGGGCTCCAAGAAATTCAATCTTCTATGTCAAAGATGATGGAGGATGGCGGAACTCTGATTCAAGATTTGATGCAAGGAGATGTTGAGGGTGAAAATCGTAAGGAATTGGCCGAGGCAGGCTTAGGTAGACTTTTTCATGAGAGCATGGAAAGCAGTATTGAAGAAGTTTTGAGGAAGTATGAGTCGACACTTAATTCAGAGGAGCTAGCGCAGACTTTAAATATAGTCAGATCACTAGATGTTACCCTTCCTCCTGAGCTTCTTGATACTCATCGGGCCCTGAGGCCTGATCATCTTCAAAAACTTTATGATAGGTTTATGCAAGAAATCGATATAGATGAGTTAGTACTTATTTCGCCATTTGACCGAGGCGGAAAATCTCGCATGGAGAAAGCAGTTGAATTAATTTGCAAGGCGTTTGAGTGGGAGTTGAGTGAGTTACAAATCTTATGGTACTGTGGACTGGCTCACAAATGGGTTACTGGTGTTCCAATCGGGCAGTTGATCCGTGAGCGTATAGTAAGAGCCCGTAAAGAGGATCCCTTTGCAAAGGCTTCTCCAATAATTAGAAGTGTATTGTCGGTTATCGAGAAAAAAATTAGATTCAGTTTGGTTAAATATTTTAGTGCGTATGAAGATGTATTGCGTCAAGCCATGTTTGATAGAGGCTACTTGAGATCTTCAATAAAAATAGCTCCATATCATACCTATATGGAGTTTGGATCTTGCGATAAAGTTAATTTGAGCCTAATGGCGTTGGGTTTTTCGAGGTTTACGGCGCTTCGGCTCAAAAATAAACTAAACTGGGGTGAGTCTTCTGAACCAGAAGATTATCTTGATATTCTCATTCGACAGGATATCGCGAAGCTCGGCCTTCCAAAAATGTGCCAATATGAAGTGGAAGATATTCTAGGTTTAAAATAAGTATAATTTTAGTCGTCTAATTATGCGTGGGGCTTCGAAGGAGGTCTCATGTTAGCTTTTTTGACTATGGGGTAATCATGATGATTGAAACTGCCTGCTATCGTGGGTAACTACAAGTCTGCTTCTGACCGATTCAGCATGCAAAATACTGACTAATTAATTAGCGGTAGCGTATAGTTTCAATTGATCCACCGCTAATTAATCGTGGCCTGCTCAGTTTGTATTTAGGCGTGTAGTCACAAATTTTGATTTCCTACTGCGGCTCTAATTGATGTTTCAAAGTATTGGGTGCCCGTATATCCGAGAATTGCGCCTACCACGAATGCACCGTAAAAATCCTCAAGAGTTACAAAGCCTTTCGATGAATCTTGTCGAGATAAAACAATGGCCAGAATCGTGGCCATCACAATTACGCCCAAAACGCTAACGATAGAGGCTGCGGCCGAAAACTCCGGTGAAAGAATGCCTTTGTTCAATTGCCGTGCAAGCCAACCGAGTATGCCCCCTGATACCGTACCAAGAACAATTGACTTTACAGGCGGTTGAACAGACACCGTTACGGGCACAACTTGGCTGCGGGATTCATCACCAACCCGGAACTTTATGAGCGCATATAACTCGAGTGCTTTTGGCTTGACCAACAACCAGTTGGCTGTCTGTAACTCGAACGAAGCCAAATCCTCCTGATACGGCGGAATTTCCCTCTCTTTACTGATATCGGGACCGGTGTCTGTATTGGGGGTGTCGAACACGACCTCGGCCCCTTCTGCATTATTAATATGTACGTTATCGTTAGGTCCGAATGGAGTTTTCACGGTCAACTTTGATTGCGGCTCCATATTTATGTGGAAATTACGTCCTCTTGGGCCGGGGAATTCAGCGGTAAGTGACCCGAAGCTGATTTCCTTGACTCGGAAATTTAAAAAATTTGTAAGTAAGCGATTAATCAAACCTTGCCCCATATAATCGTCGCGAGACGAGTTCCCCGCTTGTACTGTTTGTGAAGGTAGTAGTGGAGCTGAAGTTGGAGCTTGAATGGACTCAATTACGACCTTTTCCGAGAAAGGATTTCTGATAATTAAGCTCACAGTCGCAATAGTACCAGCCACTATAGGAGGGGCTTTGACCTCGACAGATAATAGTCCCTTAACTTCGATGTTTTCCATTGACAGGCCTTTTTAGCATTTAGCTGCATGAATATTAAGCTGGCCAATTTGTAGAATATTTTTTGCCAGCCTTAAGTAAAGTTATGGGGAAGGTACATAGTTTGCAACGCGTCGTGCTTGGTAGCTTCCGTCAGATGACGCTACTATTTTGCCATCAGCTTGTCTAGTGACCACTTCTCACTGTTCTCCGCCGATTGTTTCTTCGGCGTGAATTGGTAAAACCGGATGCAGGTGGTGGTCAGCACCAACGCGATTAGCTGGTCATTGATAATGCAATTGGGTGATCAAGCGGCACACAATTACTCACAACAAGTATTAAACCGTCCGGGCTTCCGTTATCCCATACAACGGAGCCAGGTACATGTACCTACTATTAAATACCGGTTGTTGGATGAGCCATCGTGAATCCCTACAACCCGGTGCATGGGGTATGCTGCCTAGGCGCTCCGCTTGATCCGGTAAACCGTTGCAACCCCTACATCGGCGAGTTTGGCTATGTCGTCTGCCGACATTGTGGGGTGCTTCGTAATTAACGAGAGTACCTTGGCCCATTTTTCGACATTCTTACCCTTACCCTTTGGCGTCCAACTTGGGTTTGCAATGCGTTTGTTTGCCAAACCCTGCTTGATCCGCTCAACCCGCTTCTCTTGGTCTAACCGTGCCATAGTGGCCATCAGATCGAGCAACATACTATTGATCACTTCCATAATTTGGCCGGTGATACCTTTGTCTTCGATCATCATGTGACTGGTTGGTAGGTCGGCGACTACTAGACGCAGGCCCTTGGCCCTAATGGTAGCTTTCAGTGTGTCCCAGTCAGCTTGGGATAGGCGCGAAAGCCTATCGACTGACTCGCACACGATGCACTGACCTGCCTCCGCCACCTCCAATAAGCGCATCAACTCAGGACGGTTGAGCTTAGTTCCGCTGATGTTCTCAGCATAGATCCCAACGACGTTAAGGCCCTTTTCGGCTGCAAACGTCTCCAATGCTGCCTTCGCGCGGTTAGCATCTTGATCTTTGGTGCTGGCTCGCAGATAGAGGTGAGCTTTCATCGCTGACTATCCTTTACTGTATGAATCGATAGAGTAATGATAATGCTATCATATGTCTATCTTATATATCTATTTGATAGTAGGTGGTAGGCGGCTATCGCACTACCAGAGAAGTAAACTCTTTTGATAGTCATTTGGGCTGCAGAAAAAGAAAATGGAGCTGAAGCCGGATTTAGAAATAGAGCGATCCCAATGGTCTCAGTACCGCCATTAGCGTGCTAGCATCGCTCGCTTCTATTTGGTGAGCTGCTCCAACACTTCTAGGGACGCAAATGGGCTCAGATTTCGATGAGACGGGGTTCAAGAAAGCGCGTGGTTTTCTTATGACCTTTTCCACGCTCGTTTTAGTCCTTTATTACTTCTCGGTAGACCTCAACTCCATCAGTATTTTGGGAAACTCTATCCATCTTGCGCAGAACCGAGAGAAGGCATGGCTGGCGTTAGCAATTGCAAACGCTTACCTGTTTTTTCGGTACATTCAGCAGTTTCCTGATGGGATGTGGCTCCCTGATGACAAAATGCAGGGTGTGTTTCAGGAGGTCTTGGTCTTCCTGTGCGGCAAGGTATACCGCCGCAGGCTGTTGAAGGCTGTAACTGATTTCAGGGGAAGCGATACTGGTAGAGTCGTTGCAATTAATCCATCTGGATATTTGGAAACTCACAACGATGGTGATGCCATATCTGCCGAGAAAGCAGCGCTGTCGAATGTTACGTTTTCTATAACCTACACAATCGATCACAGCACTGATGTACTTGGTAGTGGTTCGGGTGCCCATGAGACGATCACCCCTTATCGCCCGTTGGTATGGTTGAGCAGAATCTTGGCCTTCGTAAAGGGGGCAATGCTGAAACCTTGGTTTCTTGAGTACGTCTTTCCTATCGTGTATGCCGTTATTGTTATGAGCGTTGCCCTGAGCAACTGGTGGCAAATAAATCATGCTTTCCGTCATGCTTTCAGAAGCTCGTTTAATCAGCTTCTTGTGCCACTGTAGTTTCTGCAGTGTTGAGATGGCGGTCGCCCATCGCTTCGAGTCGCTCGCGGTTTTCCTCAAGCCAGGTGGTGTTTGCTACCAATGTGCTCTCAAGAGTGGTGGGCACCCACGCTGCAATTCAGAATTGAGCCGGTAGCAAAACTACTGGCTTTGGCGGCGGTCGAGTCGGGTTGAGAAGCAGGCCATATGCATTGAGCTGTGCAAGATGGTGGGGATTTTGCGTTGACTGTCACCAGGTCGCAGCCCAGCTCACAATCGCATAGCTCACCCTGACGTGTGATCAGCATAGTTACCCGCGCGCGGGTTTCATCGGACTGACATTTGAATTCGGCGGGGGTATAGCACGGAGTCTCAACGCATCTGGTTATCAGAATAGGCTGCAATGCCGGCATCGGGTTAAGCCAGGGTTTCTTCTTCTCGTTTGAAGTAAGCCCGGTCAGCTATTAACGACAGCGTTTTTACGCCATCGCTTCGCGTGACGACTTTGTCATTGAGCTGAGTTGATCGCTTTCAGAACCGACATTAGTCACCTCGTGCACAGTGATCCAATGGTGCTGGGGATTGATCGCTGTCTGGACGTTATAGCCGACGATTTCCGAGCCGCGCGTCATCATGGAGCGGCTGTCTGGATCGGTCAGTAAGACCTGTTTATCCGGCGATTCATTGAGCTGGATTTCGATCGCCTGAAGCTCCTTCATTTGCGTTTTGAGCTTGGCGATTTTCTCTTCCAGCCGCACGGCGCTGGGCTCGGAAGTTGTTGGTTCTTGCCGATCGGCAGCATCGAGTGCCGTCAGGTAACGGTTGATGCTCGATTCAATTTCTTCCATGCGCCGCTTCAGTTTGGCGCTGGTGAAATTGCGGTCGCGATTGTTGACTGCTTTGAATTTTCTGCCATCGATGGCGACCAGATGCTCTCCGAACAGTCCCAATTGCTGAAACAGCACGACGAACTGGAGACAGACACCTCGGATGGCCTTGCTGTTGTCTTTTCGGAAGTTGGCGATGGTCTTGAAATCCAGCATCAAACGCCCGGTCAACCACATCAACTCGACGTTGCGTTGAGCTTCTCGCTCCAAACGCCGGCTCGACTGGATGCGGTTGAGATAGCCGTAGATGTAGATCTTCAGCAGGATCGCGGGGTGGTAAGCCGGCCGGCTTGTATCGGCGGGAATGGCACCTTCAAAACCCAGATTGACCAAGTCGAGTTCGTCGACGAAGACGTCGACTACACGCACCGGATTGGTATCGCTGACGTAGTCGTCGAGGCTCTCGGGAAGTAAGGTGCCTTGGCCTCGATGTTCACCTTGGATAAAGCGCTTCATGGGCGATCCCTGCGATGAAATCCTCAGAAATCATAGCAAGGGTTCGCGGAGGCGTTTTTACACACTCTGGGCTGTTTCCTGCCTGTCGAGAAGAGCAGCAGTTGACCTATATCTGAAATTGCAGACACACTTTCTCCCCCGGCCGTCCCGTCATTGTTTGTTCGCCTCTGAAGCGTCCGCCACCATGTTGGTGTGCGCATCGCGGAGTTTCTATGGCGGCTCGGGCAGTGCTGTTGAAAGCCACAGTGAAATCCATAGATCACGATTATAAATAAAGCGCTGGCTCTGTGTCAGCGCTGAGGTAAAAGGGTCAGGCCAGCGTCCTCGAAGTGTGCGCGATATCATGCAATCGAGTGGTTAAAGCAGCGGTATGCTATAGCTCACGATCAAGCGATTCTGATCCTGGTTTCGGGACGCCTCGCTGTTTGATTTGCCGTTACGCCAGCCAAATCCAAGCCCCTTGAGCGGGCCGGACTGCAACGCGTAGTCGAGACTGACATCCCGCTCCCACTCCTTCTGGTTCGAGCCGGTCGTGGTCTTGATGTTGTCGCCGCTGAGGTACATGGCAGAGGCTTTAAGACCCGGAATGCCGAGGGCTGCGAAGTCATAGGAATATTGACCGAACGCGGTGCGTTCGCCGGCACGAGTGAAGGATTGAATCAGGCGATCGGTGTACAGGTACAGACTGGAGCCACCAGCGCCCTTGTCCGGCAGCGCACCTTGATTGAGCTGAGTGAAGTTACTGCCGCTGGACACGCTTTGGTATCCGGCGGTGACGGCATGGGCACCCAAGGTGTAAATCAGCGCGGCGCTCCAGGTTCGGTTGTCGATTTCGCCATCGCCGTCTCGGGTGTAGCCACTGATTCTGTAACCCGAGGTGCCCGAGCTGTTTTCACCCGATGAGTCGGTCTTGAAGTAGCGCAGGTCGGTTTTCAGGGATTGATTGTCCGAAATCGCCAGTGTGTGGATGAGGCCAAAAAACTGCTGGGTGTAGTAGCTGTCCAGGTTGGCGTAGTAATACTGGGCGGTCAGGTCCTTAGTGACTTTCCAGTCACCGCCAGCAAAGCCGAACGCGTTGCTTTCATGGGTACCGCCGGTGGTGGCCAGCCCGGTTTGGTCGCTGGAGCCTCGGCCTGTCGCATGTTCGATTCGGCCACCCGTGAGGGTCAGACCCTTGAACTCGCCCGAGGTGATTTGCCCGCCTTCGAAGGTCTGTGGCAGCAGGCGACCGTCGTTGGATACCAGGATCGGAAGTTTGGGCATCAGCGTGCCCAGGCGCAGTTCGGTTTTCGAGACTTTGACCTTGCCAGTCAACCCCAGTCGGCTCCACGAGTCGACAGCGCTGTTATCACTACCCGACGGAATCATCGAGCTGCCGACGTGCCGACCTTTGCCGCTGTCCAGGGTGATACCTGTCAGGCCCAATGCATCGATGCCAAAACCAATCGCGCCATCGGTGTAGCCTGACTTGTAGTCCAGCATGAAACCCTGGGCCCACTCTTCGGTTTTCGACGGGGAAGCGGTGCCATCGCGGTTGTCGTTATTGAAGTAGAAATTGCGCATGCCCAATGTTGCGTTGCTGTCGCTCAGAAAGTCAGCGTGCGCTTGGGTGCTTAGTGCAATGGCGCCCAGTGCAAGGGTGACAACGGTGTTCTTGTTGCTCATGTAAAACGCCTCAATTTTTTTGTAGTTGGATTCAGGAGGGTTGGTCCCGCAGTGACAGATGCGCTGTCCGCGGGAGCGTGATACTTGATTTAAATACCCTGCACGGTGGCGCCGATGCAGGGGGCAATTACTGTGTTACAGACGACACTGGTGGGCGATCACGGTGATTTTCATCGGGCGAGTGGTGACTTCGAATTCGAGCATGCGCCCGCTGTACGCTTGAAACCTGCCGCCACTGGCGACGCCGTGTATGTGGATTGAAGACTGACGATTCTTCCATGCGAGCGAGCCGGTGATGCTGACCATTTCGAAGCCATTCAGGGCCTTGGTGTTTATCCATCGATTCAAGCCGGCAGTACACTTTAGCGCGCAATGCGGGGAGACTTGACATTGCGCGCGTACTGAAGCGGGCTTCGAGTTACCCACCCATCATTATTTTCAACACCAGCCTAGGGTCATCGATTAACTAGTCGGGCAGGTATCGCAGTCATAACAAGAATTGCACAGAGAAAAAGAAAACCGCCGAGCATGTACATTCCGGTGTTGGTGGAATGTGTCAGATCTCTCAAGAAACCAATCAGATAAGAACTTACAAACCCAGACAGGTTTCCAAGCGAGTTAATCATCGCAATACCGCCGGCAGCCGCTGTTCCCCCAAGAAACGCTGTGGGGAACGTCCAGAAAAGGGGGGTTATGGTCATGATGCCTGCACAGCCCACGGTCAATGCAATGATGGAGTACACAGGGCTTTGAACAAAGACTGCACTCAATATCAGGCCAACCCCGCCTATGATTGCCGGGATTGCAAAGTGCCAGCGCCGTTCAGCGTGTTTGTCGGAGCTCCGGTTTATGAGACTCATCGCGATAATCGAAACAATGTAGGGAATGGCAGACAACAATCCAATATCCAGCGGCCGTTCAACACCTGTTGCTTTGATCAAGGTCGGCAGCCAGAAACTCACGCCGTAAAGCCCCATCAGCACGCAAAAATAGATCAAAGCCAGAATCCAAACCCTGATGTCGCTCAGTGCCAGTTTGAATGAATGACTGGTTTTTTCGCCGACATCCTCGCGAATATTATCTTGCAGAATTTTCTTTTCTTCGGCGGTTAGCCATTTGGCTTCCGAAATACTGTTATCCAGGAATTTCCAGACGAGCAAACCGACCAAAACAGTGGGCGCGCCCTCCAACAAAAATAACCACTGCCAGCCGGCCCATCCATAAACGCCATTAAAGGTTTGCAGGATCCAGCCAGAAAGAGGGCTACCAATAATGCCGGAGATCGGGATACCCGCCATAAACATGGTGATGGCCCGGCCGCGACGTCGCGCGGGAAACCAGTAAGTTAGATATAAAAGCACGCCGGGAGTAAATCCGGCCTCAGCTACGCCGAGTAAAAAACGCATGACATAAAAGGACGTCGGCGTGGTTACGAACATCATCAACGCGGAGATGATGCCCCACGTGATCATGATTCGGGCAATCCATTTCCGGGCCCCGACGCGATAGAGAATCAAATTACTTGGTACTTCGAAGAAGAAGTAGCCAACGAAAAACATACCGGCGCCGAGACCGTATACAGTTTCGCTGAAATTAAGGTCGGTTGACATTTGCAGTTTGGCGAAGCCGACGTTGACCCTGTCGAGGTAGGCAACTATGAAGCAGAGGAACAGCAATGGCAATATTCGCCAAACGACTTTGCTGTATGCAAGAGCCTCTTTGTCAGGGATCGCGTCGTCGAAAGCTGTGATGTCTTTAGTACTCATAGTGGATCTCTTTTTATTGTAGGTCTGCCGAAAAAGCGCTTGCTAAGTAATCAAACAGGAACAGCGATCCTTGCGACACACTCTCAGGCGGTCGCCAATCAGTACCGACAGGTACTCACAGTGCTGTTGTTAGTTACTTTTTTACTTTTAGAAAAGTCGAACTCTATTCAGTGCAAGCGAAATTATGATCTGCGGTTTACTTCTTTTCTCGTCATCCCACCCGTAATCGATGCTCAGTCCGGGAACGGCACCGATTCGCATTCATTTTCCCCAGCAGACTCACTGCCTTGTCTGGTCGGAAACGCGTAATGGCAGATTGCAGACCGCGAAGCGCGAGCGGCATTCGTGATAGCGCTGCGCGCAACGGACGCAATGCGGGGACATCGTTTTGGCTGGTGGGACTCATGACACGCCTCCAATTATTGTTTTTTCAATCGGTTATGCGATGCGTCAACTGTTTTGCATAAGGCGAGCGCGGGTTTGGCGGCGCCGTTCGGATTCAGCTTATGCGGTGATATGGTTATAGTACAAGCTAATTTTTTAAAAAAATCCGCGTTTCGTCGCACAGGACCCAACGGCTTGGATGAATGCAGAGGAGAGGCGGGCTATCAGAAACCGACACTGCGCTACCTGTAAAAATCCGTTGCCATTCCATTTAGCCTGTACTATAACCATATCACCTCACAGGCATCGATGACGTATGTTCGACAAAATTCCAACCCGCACCCTGAGCCACACCGTGGCTCAGCAGCTGCAGAAAGAAATTGAAAAAGGGAGTTTCGGGATAGGGAGCAAGCTTCCTTCGGAAGCCACGCTTGCGCGTGATTTTGGCGTGAGTCGCACCGTTATTCGAGAAGCTATTTCTCGCTTGAAGAATGAAGGTTCAGTCGAGGCGCGACAGGGTATAGGTTTGTTTGTCACCAAAGTTACTGGGATACGCTCTCTGAAAATCGACTATTTGGAAGCGCTCGAACCAGAGTCAGTTGTTCAGCTTCTGGCACTCAGACGAGCTATTGAGACTGAAGCTGCGTCCGAGGCGGCGCTGCACCGCACGGAAGAACAAATGACAGCCATCGATGCTGCATTGTTGAAAATTGATACAACCGATACTTTGGGCAAAGGTGGCGTGTCGGAAGACATTGAGTTTCACCATGCTATCGCCCATGCCAGTGGCAATCCCTATTTCCTTAAAACCCTCATTTTTTTAAAGCAGTACCTGGAAGCCGGCATGATTGTGGCGCGTAAAAAGAATGCGGTGCGTGAAGAGTTTTCACACCAACTTCACGAAGAACACGCTGCCATTGCCCGCGCCATTCGTGCCCGCGATCCAAAAGCTGCCCGTGCAGCGACGCAAACTCATCTGCAAAACACAGCGTTACGCTTGTCTAAATCCAACTGAACCAGGCTCTTTATAATGAAAAAAACAGTCCTTGCCTTCACCCCTATTTCTGCAGCCATGACTGAGCGACTGCAACAAGACTTTCATGTCATTGCCCCCACTCCTGAGCAGGGTGATCCTACCCAGCATTTTAACGAAGCGTTATCCCATGCTCACGGTTTAATCGGCGTCGACCGCAAGCTCGATAGAGCTCTGCTGGAGAGAGCTGTAAAACTTGAGGTTGTGTCCAGTGTTTCAGTCGGTTACGACAACTACGATTTGTCATATTTAAATGAGCGTGGGGTGATGTTAACCAATACACCAGGCGTTCTGACTGAAACGACTGCGGATCTAGGCTTTGCTCTGGTCATGAGCAGCGCGCGGAGAATTGCTGAGCTGGATAGATGGACAAAGGACGGTCAGTGGCAAACGTCTGTCACCGCAAATGAGTTTGGAAGCGATGTGCATGGTAAAACGCTAGGTATCGTAGGCATGGGCAACATTGGTGCCGCGATTGCTCGTCGAGGGCGTCTGGGTTTTAACATGCCCATCCTCTACAGCGGTAACAGCCGAAAACTGGCGTTGGAAAATGAACTAGGCGCTCAGCAATGCAGCCTCGAGCAGTTGCTGGCGCATGCAGACTTTGTCTGCGTAGTGGTACCGCTGAGTGAAAAAACCCGGCATCTGATCAGTCATGAGCAATTGGCCCTCATGAAGCCCAGCGCATTTCTTATCAACGTTTCTCGTGGCCCTGTGGTCGACGAGGCAGCATTGGTACAGGCGCTGCTCAAAGGTCAGATTCGCGGCGCGGGATTGGACGTTTATGAAACAGAGCCTATGACGCAATCTCCACTTTTCACGATGCGTAATGTTGTTACGCTGCCGCATGTTGGCGCGGCGACGTTCGAATGTCGTAGTGCGATGGCCAACCGTGCGATTGATAATCTACGGGCCGCACTGTTGGGCGAGCGACCACGAGACTTGGTGAACCCGCACGTTTGGAAAGAATGAGGCTATTCGTAAATGCTCTCGGGCGGTACGGATAGCGGCAGCATATGAACACCCTTAAGCAGGCGCGATCCGTCTGCTTTCCCAGGTTATCCGATGGTGGTACTTGTATCTCTCATCCTAGGAGCGCATTCCACTCCAAGACGGTGGACTGCGTTTCAGCAGGAAGTCAACAATAGCGCGTGTTTTTGCAGGTAGAAACGTACGGTTGGGATATAAGAGCCATGCTGCTCCTGCAAAATCGGTAGGCGTGATCGAGCACTCAGGTAACACCTCAACTAGCGCACCAGATTGTAAGGCAGGTGCCGCCAACCAGATAGGCATCAACGCAGGGCCAATACCTGCCAACGTTAATTCACGTTGTGCCAGCCCATTAGAGCAAACCATTGCCGGCGCCACTGGCACTTTGTGTTCTGTACCGTGTCCGTCCTGAACCAGCCACAACGACTGCGGTTGCGGATATCCAAACAACACAAAGCGATGGAGCTTTAGATCCTCGACTGTTGCGATGGTTGAATGCTGTCGCAAATAGTCTGGCGTTGCACACACCTTATAAGTTGCATCAAACCACTTCACTCGAACCATTTCCTGAGCCATCCGGGGACTGACGCGCAGCGCCAAATCGATGCGCTCGGAAATGAGATCCACATTGGCGTCTGTCAGCAGTAATTCCAGGTGGATATCCGGGTAAAGCTTGATGAATTCAGGTATCAGCGGAACCAGGCAAGCTTGTCCGAATGCAACGGATGCCGTCACCTTCAAGGTGCCTCTTGGGTGGTTCTCCATGGACTTAAGTTCATCACTCGCAGCATCCAGTTCTTCTAGCAGATGAGAGACCCTCGCCAGATACACACTGCCGGCATCGGTCAATGCCACCTGGCGGGTGGAACGCTGGAAAAGCCTGACACCCAGCTCACGCTCCATGGATTGCACGATTCGAGACACCGCGGACGGGTCGAGATCGCGCTGCTTGGCCACGCGGGAAAAGCTTCCTTGTTGCGCAACTTCAATCAGAACGCGGAGATGTTCGTGGTTCATGGATGATTATTACTCACAAGTGTCTTGAAGATTGTGGTGTTTATCGCAAAAAACAACACCCTTAGTATGAGGCCTACAGTCACCCCCTACAGGACTACGTCATGAAACCCATCTGGGCTCTTGTTGCACTGGCCATTGGTGCATTCGGAATAGGCACTACTGAATTCGCCCCCATGGGGCTACTCCCTGTCATCGCCAACGGGGTTGACGTTTCGATTCCTACAGCCGGTCTGCTCATCAGTGCTTACGCACTGGGCGTCATGATTGGTGCACCGATTATGACATTGGCGTTCGGGCGGGTCCCTGTTAAGAAAGCCTTGATGCTGTTGATGACGCTCTTTGTCATCGGCAATCTATTGTCCGCAATTGCTCCGGGATATTGGACTCTGTTGGCTGCAAGGCTCGTCACGAGTCTCAATCATGGCGCTTTCTTCGGTTTGGGTTCGGTTCTCGCTGCCAGCCTCGTGCCGAAGGAAAAACAAGCTAGTGCGGTAGCGACCATGTTCATGGGGCTCACGATCGCCAACATCGGAGGGGTCCCTGCTGCCACCTGGATCGGCCAACAAATTGGCTGGCGAATGGCGTTCGCAGGTACCGCGGGGTTGGGGGGGCTGGCAATCATCGCACTGGCAATCACTTTGCCTAAAGGCGAGGTCGGCAAAATGCCGGATTTGCGCCGGGAACTCAAAGTCCTGACACGCCCGACCGTATTGATGGCGATGGCCACCACAGTAATGGGCGCCGGCGCGATGTTCACCCTTTATACCTATGTAGCTCCCGTGCTTGAAAGCCTAACTGGGGCTTCAGCTGCCTTCATTACTCTCGGGCTGGTGTTGATCGGTCTGGGTTTCACGTTCGGTAACGTAATAGGCGGCAAGTTAGCCGATTGGTCGCTGGACGGGAGCACCAAGCTTTTTCTCGGCTTGCTCGCCGTGACAATGGTTTTGTTGCCGTTGTTGTTGAGCAGTCACATCGGCGCTGCCATCGGGTTGCTGGTCTGGGGAGTTGTTTCATTTGCGATTGTGCCTCCAGTACAGATTCGTGTGATGCAAGCCGCTGCTGAGGCACCGGGTCTCGCTGCCTCGGTCAACGTGGGTGCTTTCAACCTCGGAAACGCGTTGGGCGCTGCTGTAGGTGGGGGGGTTATCTCCGCGGGTTGGGGTTATGCGGCCGTTCCCATTGCCGGGGGGCTGCTTGCTGCCGCCGGGTTGTTAATGGTTTTCGCCAATGCCGTTGTCCGTAGACCTGCGCTGGAACAGAGCTGATTTTCAAGCGATTCAATTTTCACTCACCGTAACTTAATGATTCTTCCTTGTTTTTCAATTTTTGGAGCCACACATGATCAAATTTCCGAAACTTATGTTGAGCGCGGTCGCTCTCGCTGTCGCGCTGCCAGTGGCCGCCTCGACATTGCCGGAATCGAAAGTTCGAAACGTAGTTCTCGTGCACAGCGCCTTGGTAGACGGCTCAAGCTGGAAAGGCGTATACGATCAACTGACTAAAGACGGTTATCACGTAAGTATCGTTGCCCATACGCAGAGATCTTTGACAGATGATGTTGCGGCGACCAAGCGTGTATTGGACCAGCAGGACGGCCCGACGGTACTGGTGGGGGCTAGCTACGGTGGTTCAATCATTACTCAGGCAGGTGATCATCCCAACGTGAAGTCCCTGGTCTACGTCGCGGCGATGCAACCGGATGTAGGCGAAAGCCTGATCGATTTATCGAACAAGATTCCACCCGTTTCAAAAAATCTGCTTCCTGACGCCAACGGTTTCCTGTCCTTGGATCCGAAAGTCTTTCATGCCGACTTCGCTGCGGACATTCCGAAAGCTCAAGCGGACTTCCTTTCGATCGGGCAAATGCCACTTGCCGTAGCGGCCGCGAGCGCCAAAACGACAGTTGCAGCTTGGCATGACAAGCCGGCCTATGCCGTACTATCGACTGAGGACCAGTTGATCGACCCCAGTTTGCAGCGTTTTATGTACACCCGTGGTAACGACAAAATTACCGAAATCAAAGCGAGTCATGGCGTGTTTTTAAGCCAACCAGTCCGCGTCGCTAAAGTTATTGAAGAGGCGGCTGGAAAGTAACTTCATGTCGTGCCGGCCCAGAGCATCCAGTCGTGTTCTCGCGAATTGATGTCTCTGGGCTCGGACGCTTAGCCAGTAATTACCGGCAGCAGACAGCAGTGGCGTACTGAGTCAATACAACACACTTGACGCTCGCTGTTTGAGAAAAATTACTCAGCGATTCACCAGCCGAGCCGGTATTAATCCTATGACAAGTGCTGCACACACAAACAGAACGCCGCCCAGCATATACATACCAATGCTGGTGGAGTGTGTCAGATCTTTCAAGAAGCCAATCAAGTAAGAACTCACAAACCCCGACAGATTCCCTAGCGAGTTAATTAGCGCGATGCCTCCTGCAGCAGCTGCTCCACCAATAAATGCCGTTGGAAGGGTCCAGAACAGTGGACATATCGTCAGGATCCCCGCGCAACCCACACTCAGGGCAATGATGGAATACACCGGGTTTTGAGCGAAAACCGCACTGAAAATAAGGCCGAGTCCGCCCAAAACTGCTGGGATTGCAAAGTGCCAGCGCCTTTCCGCGTGCCGGTCCGAGCTACGATTAATTAAGTTCATTGCGATAATGGCAACAATATAGGGAATGGCTGACAACAACCCGATATCCAGCGGCCGTTCAACACCGGTTGCTTTGATCAAGGTTGGGAGCCAGAAGCTGACGCCGTAGAGCCCCATGAGCACGCCGAAATAGATCAAGGCCAAAATCCAGATTTTTGTGTCCCGCAATAGGTGTTTAAATGAGTGACTTGTTTTTTCACCGACGTCCGCACGGATATTGTCTTGCAGAATTTTCTTTTCTTCAGGATCCAGCCATTTGGCATCTGCAATTCCATCATCCAGAAATCTCCAGACCAACAAACCAACGAGAACAGTTGGCGCGCCCTCCAGCAAAAACAACCATTGCCAGCCTGCCCAGCCATTAACACCATTGAACGCCTGCAGAATCCAGCCCGAGAGTGGGCTGCCGATGATGCCGGAAATCGGTATGCCGGTAATAAACATCGCTATGGCCCGGCCGCGACGCCGCGCGGGAAACCAGTAGGTAAGGTACAAAATCACACCTGGAAAAAAACCAGCCTCAGCTACGCCGAGTAAAAAACGCATGACATAAAAGGACGTCGGCGTGGTTACGAACATCATCAACGCGGAGATGATGCCCCACGTGATCATGATTCGGGCAATCCATTTCCGGGCCCCAACTCGATACAGAATCAGATTGCTGGGCACTTCGAAGAAAAAGTAACCGATGAAGAAAATGCCGGCGCCCAGGCCGTACACAGTTTCACTGAAATTAAGGTCGGTTGACATTTGCAATTTTGCAAACCCGACATTGACCCTGTCGAGATAGGCAACTAAGAAACAGAGAAATAGGAGCGGCATAATTCGCCACACCACTTTACTGTAAGCCTGTGCCTCTTTATCAGGAGCTGCATCATCCACAGTTGTAACGCTATTGGTTTTCATAGAAATATCTTTTTATTGTCTCGAGTTCGGAAAACTCACGCAGCGCAATCGAACAGGCTGAGTAATCGATCACGTAGCACTCGCCAGCGATCTCATTATCAACTGAGATCGCGGCTGAGTTCCTTGAGTTATTCAATACGCTAGGGAGTTGTTGGGGATTAATTATTACAAGCGAAAGCGATGTTCTGCGATTTTGTGTTTTTCAATGTAGTCCCAATCGTAATCAACGCCCAATCCCGGACCGGTCGGTACGGAAACGCAACCATCTTTCCCAACGGCATCCATTTGGTCCGTATAACCGCAGCGGTAGACTGGCGGGATCAGGTTGGGCATGCCTGGGCCGACCAGGGCGAGCTCGTAATAAAGTGTATTACGTATTGCTGCAACACAGGCTCGGTGAGCAGGACCACTGGCATGTACCTGTACATCGAGCCCCAGCGCTTCACCCAGATGAGCAATCTTCAGGGTGCCGGTGATACCCATATCGTATTCCGGATCGGTGTGAATCAAGTCTGCTCCGCCAGCGATCATGAAAGTCGCCTTTTGCTCCAGGCCCCGGACATGCTCGCTGACAAGAAGAGGGGTTTTGAGTTTTTCCCGGAGTAAACGCTGTCCGTTTGCAGAGACGCTAGCGTCGCGGTAGGGGTCTTCATACCAAAGCGCATCGATTTCGTCGCAAGCGCGACCAACATATAGCGCGTCAGTCCACGTGTGTAGCGCGCTCGCCGGATCCATCATGATGTCCATGCGATCACCGATGGCTTTTCGTGTCGCGAGAAGTACCTGTGCCTCGCGATGTTTTTCGCCATTGTGCCATCCGTGAATTTTAAAACCACGGAAGCCAAGTTCCGCGCATTCGACTGCGTAGTCGGCGAAGGCCGCAACCGAATCCAGTCCACCTGGCTCGTCTTGTCCGTGATGCGTGCTGGCATAGGTTGGAAGCCGCTGCTTGTACGCACCGATCATGGAACCAATGGACATTTTGTATTTCCGACCGACCAGGTCCCACAGCGCAATATCCAGCGGGCCGTGGCCCATGTGGTCGTAGGCACGCAGGTGACGCTTGAAATCGTCGTAAATGAACTCTCGGTGTTCTGGATCTCGACCGAGCAGATGGGGAGCAAGCATCACGGTCTGCGCGAGTGCGGACTGAGAACCGACCAGATGAGTTACATACCTCCCTTCAAAGCCATCGTCCGTGCGGATAGCAACGGCGTACCGCATGACAGACAGCTTGTTGCCTTTTTCGTAGCGCAGGTTGCCTACACCCATACCCCGAGTACTACTCGTCGAAAGGTTCTCGACCTCGAAGGTAAAGGGGATGACATCGACTTGGGTAATGCGACTCATGACACGCCTCCAATTATTGTTTTTCAAGCTGATGACCGTTCAGGCAGAGACTTCACTCGGGCGTAGGTTGACCGTTGCCTCGACCTGAGGCTGGGGCTAGCTTATGCGGTGATATGGTTATAGTACAAGTTAAGTTTTCAAAATGAGACGCACTGGAGGGTGTTCGTGTTGATCCATAGCCCGCCATATGCGTGGAAGGGGCGTCGCAAAGAAGCTTTGCATTTAAATTTTCTTGTATTATAACCGTATCACCTCAAGGGCCAGGATCAGGTATGTTCGAAAAAATCCCAACGCGCACACTGAGTCAAACTGTCGCTCAGCAACTGCAGAAAGAAATCGAAAAAGGCAGTTTCGAGATGGGCAGCAAGCTTCCTTCAGAAGCGACACTTGCCCAGGATTTCGGGGTCAGCCGTACCGTTGTCCGGGAGGCCATCTCTCGTTTGAAAAATGAGGGCCTAGTCGAAGCGAGGCAGGGGATCGGCGTTTTCGTGACCGGATCTACAGGTATCCGCTCTCTGCGGATCGACTATCTGGAAGCACTAGAACCGGAGTCTGTCGTTCAACTTCTGGCTCTCAGACGCGCCATTGAAGCCGAGGCCGCATCCGAAGCCGCCCTGCATCGCACCGAAGAACAGATGGCAGCGATCGACCTCGCGCTGGAGAAGATAGCGACGGCGAATATTGAGGGCAAAGGTGGCGTGCCGGAAGACATCGAGTTTCACCATGCTATTGCTCACGCCAGTGGCAATCCCTATTTCGTTAAAACGCTTTCTTTTTTAAAGCAGTACCTGGAGGCTGGAATGATCGTTGTGCGCAAGAAGTACTCAGAGCGCGAGGAGTTTTCACGACAGCTTCATGAAGAACACGTAGCCATTGCGAATGCCATTCGAGCACGTGACCCGGCGGCTGCCCGTGCAGCGATTCAGACTCACCTGCGTAACACCCAACTGCGGTTATCTGAAATCAGCTAAACTCGGCGTCGAAAGGACTAGCACTCTTAGATATGGTTCCCTCTCCAGGCAGCATTGCTTCACGCTTACGGCTCAAACAGTTGCGATTGCTGATTGCATTGGATGAACGCGGATCCTTACACAAGGCAGCCGCCCAGATTTCAATTTCCCAGTCGGGCGCTACCAAAGCCCTGCATGAAGTTGAATCATTGTTTGGAATGCCACTGTTCGAACGTCAGCCCAAAGGCTTGGTGGCCAACGAAATGGGTCGCTGCATGATTCGTTACGCGCGATTGATCTACAGCGATGTGGAGCACTTGCATGACGACATGTTGAGCATTATGCAAGGTCACGGTGGACGCCTTTCGGTCGGGGTGATTATGGGGGGAGTGCCATTACTGACGCGGGCGTTGACGGAGTTGCGACTCAAGCAGCCTCAGTTGGCGCTTGAAGTGGTGGAAGACACCAGTGCCAACTTGCTGGGCTTGCTGGAACAGGGGCGGCTGGATCTGGCTATTTGTCGTACAAGCGTGGCTCAACGATCGGACGATTACGACTGCATCACACTTAGCGACGAACCCTTAGCGGTGGTTGCCAGTAAAGATCATCCGTTGGCCCATGCCGAGAACCTGCAGTTTTCGCAATTGGGTTGTTACCGCTGGGTGGTATACCCCAAAGATACGCCGATGCACCAAGCCCTGGAGCGAGAAATGAACGAGGCAGGGCTAGAGGTTTCGCGCTATCCGCTGGAAACCTCTTCCACTTTCGCCACCATCCTGCTGGTGCAGCAGGATCCGGCTTTATTGGCTGTGATTCCAATGGAAGTGGCCAGATTGTGCGAAAAATTCGATCTGCTGGTTAAGTTGCCTGTGGCCTTGCGCGCGTTGATCGAGCCCTATGGAATCATAAGTCGCAAAGGGACTGATCGTTCCCCAGCGGCAATCCTGCTCATCAATGAACTGAAACAGCGAATCATGGGGAAAGGCACCGACCGGATGGAGTGTTCAGAAGTTATCTGATCGGCGAAAAATCCGCTGCGATCAGCAATTTGGATTCCATCTTTTCAAGCATCGGGAATGCTTTCGGTACAAAACCTTCAAGCCAGCTGGGGTCTTGATACAGCGCAGCCCTTTTCCTGATTCGATCATCCAGGCTCTCGTAGGCCCAGAACTGGACAACCTTATTCAGCTCGCCGATTTCGGTATACCACCACCCCACAAGAGTGGCGTAGCGTGATATCACTGGTAGGCCGTTCTCTTCGAAGTGCTTGAGGTACGTCGGCATCTTGCCGATTTGAATGGTGTAAGTACGCATTTCGTAGAACATAGGATTTATCTCAGTCTGAACGAATACAGGTTCCGATCAAGCAGAACCTGACTGACCAGAAAGGCCTCCTTAAATGTGCATTCGAGATACCGATAAATAGAGCCGCAACGGGACCGTAAGTTGCTCCGGCGTTTATTAACTGGCCGTCGTCGGCAAACCAAGGAAAAACTGATTGGTTGGCGAACTGTAATCAACTGTGACGGTTCTCGATAATGACAAAACTTGATCGGCAGATCACTAATTCTCATCCCTTGATTCAGTAGTAAACAGTGGTAACTTAATTGTCCAGTAGTTCTTATTTGTAAGTTGGCAGGGGCAGAATTATGGAATTAGAAATATCGGGGCGCTGGGCGATCGTCTGTGCCGCCAGCAAGGGTTTAGGGTTGGCCTGTGCACGTGCCTTGGCGAAGGAGGGCGTCAATCTGGTGATCAACGCCCGTGGGAATGAGAACTTGCTGGCCGCCGCCGTAGAGTTGCGCAGCTTGGCGCCGAGCATCGAAGTGCGCACAGTAGCGGGCGACGTCAGCGAATTGGCGGTGCGCGAGAAAATGGTAATGGCTTGTCCTCAAGTGGACATCCTAATCAACAACGCGGGTGGTCCGCCCCCGGGCGACTTCCGCGACTGGCAACGCGACGATTGGTTAAAGGCGCTGGATGCTAACATGCTAACGCCCATTGAGCTGATCAAGGCCTGTGTTGATGGCATGGCAGAGCGAGGATTTGGCCGCATCGTCAACATCACCTCTGGAGCGGTAAAGGCGCCAATCGATGTATTGGGTCTTTCCAATGGCGCCCGCAGCGGCTTGACCGGTTTCATCGCGGGGCTCGCGCGTCAGTCGCGGTTAGCCGGGAATAACGTAACGATCAACAATCTGCTGCCTGGTCCATTCGAGACCGAGCGCCTGCACAAAACCCTCACCGCTGCTGCCGAAGCCAATGGCGCAAGCGTGGAGCAGATCAGCAAACAGCGGCGCGAAAACGTTCCGGCCCAGCGGTTCGGCCAGCCTGACGAGTTCGGCGCATATTGTGCTTTTATTTGTAGCGCCCACGCTGGCTTTCTTACCGGGCAAAACCTGTTGCTGGACGGCGGAAGTTTCCCTGGCACGTTCTGATCTGACAAAGTTGTTGGCAGCCGAACATGGAGTGAATAGTCACTTTACGCGGGTCCCAAGAGCGATTAAGAAATAGGAGGGCAATAAAAAAGGTGCGCTTGTGGCGCACCTTTACCGAAATACACTCGGTCAATAATCATTGATGAGAGCCAAATCATCGCTTATGGCAATGAGTTGTAGAGGGTGGCACTTACTTTTACGCCCCAATCGCGCTGAGTCGGGTACTAATAATGCCTCGACCGACACCCGCGGTGAGAGGGTTTAGCCGAAGCAATAACAAATCCAAAACAGCGTTGAAGGGTGGGACTTCGGTTTATCGTTCAAATCTTATCGCGGGTAGAAACGCCGTCCACCAGTCGCATGATATTTAACGGATTCGCGTCTTTTAGTGCATCTGGCAGCAGCGATTCTGGGTAATTTTGCAAACATACAGGCCGCATGAAACGGTCGATGGCAAGAGTGCCCACTGAAGTACCACGTGCATCGGAGGTCGCGGGGTAAGGGCCGCCGTGTACCATTGCATCGCACACTTCAACCCCGGTTGGATAACCGTTGAACAGGATGCGACCTACCTTGTGTTCGAGTAAGGTGGTCAGTTCGCCGAAGTGTTCAAAGTCTTCATTTTCCCCGATTAGCGTTGCGGTGAGTTGCCCGTGCAAGCTGTTGAGGGCAGCTGTCAACTGAGCCTCACTCTCCACTTCGACAACGATCGTGGTCGGACCGAAGACCTCTTCCTGAAGGATTTCATCCTGTTCAAGAAGTAGCTGCACATCTGCAGCAAAGAGCTGCGGTTGTGCCTCGGTACCTTGCTGTGAGTTGCCAGCCAAGTGATTAATGCCAGGGTGGGCGTGTAGTCGCGCAAGTCCCTGCTCATAGCTGCGCAAGGTACCTGCGTTCAGCATGGTCTGTGCAGGTTGATCCGCCAATACAGCGGCCAGGCGCAGCTTGAAGGCGCTGAATTCACTGGATCGAATTCCCAACACGAGACCTGGGCTGGTGCAGAACTGTCCGCAACCCTGAATAACTGAAGCACACAGTTCATTGGCAATACTCGCCGCCCGCACCTTCAACGCGTGGGTCAGGAGGATCACCGGGTTTATGCTGGACATCTCGGCAAACACAGGGATTGGTTGGTCACGCGCGGCGGCCATGTCGCACAACGCGCGTCCTCCCATGAGTGAACCCGTAAAGCCCACTGCCTGGATTGACGCGTGCTTGACCAACGCCTCACCGACACCTGAGCCGTAGATCATGTTGAACACCCCCGCAGGCATGCCGGTCTGCTCGGCGGCCTGGATCACGGCGTTGGCTACATGTTCAGCCGTGGCCATATGGCCGCTGTGAGCCTTGAACACTACCGGGCAACCAGCAGCTAGCGCGGCGGCAGTATCACCACCCGCGGTAGAGAACGCGAGCGGGAAGTTACTGGCACCAAAAACTGCCACAGGGCCCAAACCGATGCGGTACTGACGAAGATCCGGGCGTGGCAATGGTTGACGATCGGGCAGTGCACGGTCAATGCGCGCGCCATAGAAGTCGCCACGGCGAAGCAATTTTGCAAATAGGCGCATTTGGCCACTGGTACGACCGCGCTCACCGAGAATACGTGCGGTTGGCAGTGCCGTTTCCTGACAGACTTGAGCCACAAAATCGTCGCCCAGGGCGTCCAACTGATCGGCAATGGCGTCGAGGAATTCCGCACGACGGGCAGCACTCAGGCTGCGATATACCGGATAGGCTGCCGCCGCCGCTAAAGCAGCACTGTCTATCTCCTCCAGGGTTGCTTGATGAAACGCAAACGGAAGGTCTTTGCCGGTGCGAGCATCGACACTTTTGACAGTACGACTTCCGATTGCGCTGCGCTGACCGCCGATGAAGTTGTAGCCTGTAATTTCTGGCATCGTTGCCTCCAAAGCTGAATAAATAACTCTCCTGCATGGGGCAGGACGAGTTTTAAAAAAATAGACAACCTCTTCGATCTGATGCGAGACGAATTCGTTTGGCTCGGAAGTGTGCTGATATAAGTTGAATTCGCTTTTGACTAAAGCTCAGCATCAAGGAGACGTTGTCACCCGTGCAAATATAGGGATGGCAGGCCCCGTTGCCCAATGAGACCTTTGAATTGGCCAATTACTATTTCTCATCATGGTTTGTTAAAACTGCTAAATCGGAGCATTTCACGAGGGATTTACCAGGAGCAAAATTCGGTAAATCACTACGTTGCCGAGCGAAAGTAAGCAGAATATCGACGAAGGTCCGTGCGGCTTCGCTCAGCACTTCGTCCTTTCGAGTGATGACGCCGTATTCCTGCGGGTCGACCTTGAACGGACTATGGAGGATTTTGAGCAAGCCACTCTGGACCTGTGTCTGAACCATCGATTCGGGCAGCATCGCGAGCATCGGTCCTGATTGGAGTAACTGGAGGAAGGTCTGCATCGAGATGGTTTCGACGGTGTTGACAGGAGAGGGGATGTTGAATGCGCTGAAGGCGATATCCATACATCGACGTATGGGGGTATTGAATGGATACATCACCCACGGCCAGTCACTCAGAGCACAGGTAGCAACTTCGTCGAACGCGCAGAGCGGGTGTTGACTGCTTGCAACGAGACAGAAAGGCTCGGGGGCCAGTGGTTGAAAATCGAAGGGTTGCCGATAACGCTCATCAGTAAAGCGAGCGATTATCAGGTCAAGCTTCTTGTGTTCGAGCATTTCCAATAGCTGATTGCTTGTCTGCTCGCTCACCTCAATCGATAGCATCGGTCGTTGCCGTTTAATCTGCGCTATAGCTTCGGGCAGTACTACGGAGGTGGCGCCGAAAATCGAACCTACCCTGAGGTGGCCGTGGCCTCCCTTGCGCAATTTGTTGATCTGGTCGACGAAAGACTCCGTGTCATACAGGGTCGCGCGTGCAAAGCGCGTCACGTATTCGCCGAGCTCAGTCAGGCCCATGCTGCGAGTTTGGCGCTCAAACAGGGCAAAACCCAGCAGCAGTTCGATATCGCGCAGAGCCTTGCTGATTGCGGGCTGCGACAGGTTCATTAACTCGGCTGTGGCATGCATGTTGCGCGTGCGAGCAAGGGTGTCAATGAGTACCAAGTGCTTCAGTTTCAGCCATTTGCTTACGTTCGCGAATGAAATGTCTTCGTGGTTCATTTTCGATGTCCTTGATGATAAACCTAGGTTATCAATTGCTGAATATATGTCATTGGGAATTATCGAAAGGCTGGAATAGGTTTACTCCTCCACCCAACGTATAACCAGGAGTGACTATTTATGTCCGCCACACCTTTGACTAGCGCGAATACCCTACCCATTGACGGGCTTGAAGGCACATTGATCGGGCGCGCTTGGGTACCCGGTAACGTCTCTGGCCCTTCGCCGGTGGTGCTGCGTGTCGATGGTGTCTTCGACCTGTCAGAACATTTCCCCACCCTGAGTGAGCTACTTGAATTGCCGTCACCTCTGCAGGCAGTTCGGACGTTCAAGGGCCGATATATCAGCAGTGTTGAGGCGCTACTGGCCAACACTGGCACTCATGCCGACGACAAATTGCCGTCCTTGCTGCCTCCTGCCGACCTCCAGGTGATCAAGGCAGCCGGGGTAACCTTCGCCGCCAGCATGATCGAGCGCGTGATCGAAGAGCAGGCGGGTGGTGACGCAGATAAAGCCGAAGGTGTGCGTGGCCTTGTTATGGCCGCTATTGGCGATAACCTGCGCGCGATTAAGCCAGGCTCCGAACAAGCCGAGCGGTTAAAAGTGCTGTTGATCGAACAGGGGCTATGGTCGCAATACTTGGAAGTGGGTATCGGACCCGATGCCGAGATATTTACTAAGGCGCCGGTACTGGCGTCCGTTGGGACTGGAAGCGAGATAGGCGTTCACCCGAAGTCGAAGTGGAATAACCCCGAACCCGAAATCGTTCTGGCGGTGAATAGCCGTGGTGAGATCCTAGGTGCGACCTTAGGTAATGATGTGAACCTGCGTGACTTCGAAGGCCGGAGTGCGTTGCTGCTCAGCAAGGCAAAGGACAACAACGCTTCTTGCGCCTTCGGTCCGTTCATTCGCCTGTTCGATGAAGGTTTTACGCTGGACGATGTGCGTAACTGTATCGTTGAATTACAAGTCGAGGGCTCAGACGGCTTTCGTCTGGAGGGCAGCAGTTCGATGGCCCAGATCAGCCGCGATCCGATAGATTTGGTTGCCCAGACCTTGTGCCAGGAACATCAATACCCTGACGGATTCATGTTGTTTCTCGGCACCTTGTTCGCACCTACCCAGGACCGTGATTTACCGGGCAGCGGTTTCACACACAAACAAGGGGATCAGGTCCGCATTGCGAGTCCGTTTTTGGGAGCGCTGCACAATCAGGTGACTTATAGCGACCAGGCACTGCCATGGACATTTGGACTACGAGCACTAATGAGCAACCTGGCGGCAAGGGGGCTACTTTCAGTTTGATGATCAACGCTCTTTAACCATGCGGTAATCGATGAATTGGCGCCAATCGGGATCCTGCACGCCGTCATAAACTTTGGCAACCCTGTCTGGGCCCAAAAAGGGGCAGATGGCATGCCGCGAGATGTGTCTGTTGCGCTCGCAAAGCGTTGACTGAAGAACTGTAGCGCCGTCAGCGTGAAAGTCGCGCTTGCCGCTGATCAACATTTGTAAAACGCGCGCAAGCGCTCACAGATATCGAGGTAGAGAAATGGCCAAGGCCGCGGATGTCGTTGTGCAATGCCTGGAAAACGAAGGTGTCGAGTACGTGTTCGGTATTCCTGGTGAAGAAAACCTGGATCTGCTGGAGTCGTTGCGCCGCTCCAATATCAAGCTGGTATTGACTCGCCATGAGCAGTCCGCAGGTTTTATGGCGGCTACCTATGGCCGCCTGACGGGGAAGACAGGCGTCAGCCTATCAACCCTGGGGCCTGGGGCAACCAACCTGGTCACGGCGGGTGCGTACGCGTATCTGGGCGGCATGCCAATGCTGATGATCACCGGCCAGAAACCGATCAAGAAGTCCAAGCAGGGTCGTTTCCAGATTCTCGATGTGGTTGGCATGATGCAGCCGCTGACCAAGTACACCCACCAGCTTGCTTCCGCCGACAACATTCCCTCGCGTGTGCGTGAGGCTTTCCGTCTGGCCGAAGAAGAAAAGCCTGGCGCAGTGCATCTGGAACTACCGGAAGACATCGCCGCGGAACAGACGGACAGCACGCCTATCACTCCAAGTCTGCACCGTCGTCCGCTGGCTGAGCACAAGGCGATCGACGCCGCGGTAGAGAAGCTGCAGGCCGCTCGCAACCCAATTCTTGTAATTGGCGCCGGTGCCAACCGCAAGATGACTGCAAAGGTACTTAAGCAACTGATCGACAATACCGGTATTCCTTTTGTCACAACGCAAATGGGTAAAGGTGTTGTGGACGAGCGTCACCCACGCTTTCTCGGGAACGCCGCTCTTTCGTCTGGGGACTACGTACATCGAGCCGTTGAGGCCGCAGATCTAATAGTTAATATCGGCCACGATGTCATCGAAAAACCGCCGTTCTTCATGGTCCGTGGCGGTACCGAAGTGATCCACATCAACTTTCGTTCTGCTGAGGTCGACCCCGTCTATTTCCCCCAGATCGAAGTGGTGGGCGACATTGCCAATGCTGTCTGGCAAATCGGCGAAGCGCTGCAGCCGCAATCACATTGGGACTTCAGCCGCCTGTTGGCCATCCGTGAAGCCAATGAAGCGCAGATTATCGAAGGTGAGGACGATAACCGCTTCCCGATTTACCCGCAGCGTTTCGTCGCTGACGTGCGTCGTGCCTTGCCGTCCGAAGGCATCGTGGCTTTGGACAACGGCATTTATAAGATCTGGTTCGCACGCAATTATAAGGCCCACAAGCCCAATACCGTGCTTTTGGATAACGCCTTGGCGACCATGGGCGCTGGACTGCCATCGGCCATGGCTGCGCATTTAGTCTACCCGGACCGTCCGGTGGTCGCGGTTTGCGGCGACGGTGGTTTCATGATGAATAGCCAGGAACTAGAAACAGCGGTACGACTAAAAATGAACCTGACGGTCGTCATCTTGCGCGACGACGGCTACGGCATGATCCGTTGGAAACAGTCGAACATGGGCTTCACCGATTTCGGCTTGGACTACGGTAATCCGGACTTCGTCATGTATGCGCAAAGCTATGGTGCCAAGGGACATCGGGTGGAAAGCGCCGAAGGTTTTCTGCCACTTTTGGAGCGCTGCATCAGCGAGCCGGGTGTACACGTGATCGATTGCCCAGTGGACTATTCGGAGAATGATTTCATTCTCAATAGCGAGCTCAAGAGAAGAAGTGCTCTAGTCTGATCTCTCGCTCATTTGTCTCAATAGCGGCATTGCGGTGCCGCCTGTCTTTCTGTACTGAAATCGGAGTTCATCATGCAACTCAAAGACACCCAGTTGTTCCGCCAACAAGCCTTTATCGATGGCACTTGGATTGATGCGGACAATGGTCAGACGATCAACGTCACCAACCCGGCAACGGGCGAAATTCTGGGCACCGTGCCGAAAATGGGCGCTGCCGAAACCCGCCGTGCAATCGAAGCCGCTGACAAAGCGCTACCGGCCTGGCGTGCACTGACCGCCAAGGACCGTGCGAACAAGCTGCGTCGCTGGTTCGAACTGATCATCGAGAACCAGGACGACCTGGCTCGCCTGATGACCCTCGAACAAGGCAAGCCATTGGCCGAAGCCAAGGGCGAAATCGTTTACGCCGCTTCCTTTATCGAGTGGTTCGCTGAAGAAGCCAAGCGCGTCTACGGTGATGTGATTCCGGGTCACCAGCCAGACAAGCGCCTGATCGTGATCAAGCAGCCAATCGGTGTGACCGCTGCAATCACCCCTTGGAACTTCCCGGCCGCGATGATCACCCGCAAAGCCGGCCCGGCCCTGGCCGCCGGTTGCACCATGGTGCTCAAGCCTGCTTCGCAAACTCCGTTTTCCGCATTCGCTTTGGCTGAACTGGCCCAGCGTGCCGGCATTCCAGCCGGTGTGTTCAGTGTGGTGTCCGGCAGCGCCGGCGACATCGGCAGTGAGCTGACCAGTAACCCGATCGTGCGCAAACTCTCCTTCACCGGCTCGACCGAAATCGGTCGCCAGCTGATGGCTGAATGCGCCAAGGACATCAAGAAAGTCTCCCTGGAACTGGGCGGCAACGCGCCGTTCATCGTGTTCGACGACGCGGACCTGGATAAGGCCGTCGAAGGCGCGATCATTTCCAAGTACCGCAACAACGGCCAGACCTGCGTCTGCGCCAACCGTCTGTACATTCAGGATTCGGTCTACGACGCGTTCGCCGAGAAGCTGAAAGTGGCCGTGGCCAAACTCAAGATCGGCAACGGTCTGGACGATGGCACCACCACTGGCCCGCTGATCGATGAAAAAGCCGTGGCCAAGGTTCAGGAGCACATCGCTGATGCCGTGTCCAAAGGCGCCACCGTTCTGGCGGGTGGCAAGGTCATGGAAGGCAACTTCTTCGAGCCGACCATTCTGACCAACGTGCCGAATAATGCTGCGGTGGCCAAGGAAGAAACCTTCGGTCCATTGGCGCCGCTGTTCCGTTTCAAAGACGAAGCCGACGTGATCGCGATGTCGAACGACACCGAGTTTGGTCTGGCGTCGTACTTCTATGCACGTGACTTGGGTCGTGTGTTCCGTGTGGCGGAAGCCCTGGAATATGGCATGGTCGGCGTCAACACCGGGTTGATCTCCAACGAAGTCGCGCCGTTTGGCGGCATCAAGGCGTCGGGCCTGGGCCGTGAAGGCTCCAAGTACGGCATCGAAGATTACCTGGAAATCAAATACCTCTGTCTGAGTGTGTAAGGCTGCAGCATCAAATGAAGGGGGGGCATTAAGTATGCTTCTGCGATTTTTGGCGGGCCATTAATGGACGTTCTTCTGTTGGGGTTAGACCCCGGCGGTATTTACCAGCTACCGCTTTTGGCCCAGAGTGTGTAAAAACACCCGCAGTACAAGGGCTGACGATGCCAGACGTCCTGGATCTGGAACAGGTTGAAATGATACCGATGCTCACTGCCTTTGACGGCTTTGGCGAACGCACAGTACGTCCCCAGCATTTGTCTGATCAACGTGGCGCGAATCGCTACTCAAACAAATAGTGTGTGCTTACCCCAGTTCATCGAGTACCACTAGGTCTGTCTGTTGCAGCCCTGGAGCGATTCTGACAGACCTAGTGGTGCTCGATGATCTGGGGTATTTATCTTTCAACCAGAGCGGTGGTGCCCTGTTATTTCATCTGCTGTCCAAGCTGTACGAGCACACCTGCGTCGTCATCACCACAAACCTTAGATTCTCGGAATGACCGAGCGTGTTTGGCGACGCCAAGATGACCACTGCATTGCTGGATCGGCTCACGCACCACTACCACATCGCCGAAACGGGCAATGAGTTCTACCGCTCGCAACACAGCAGTTTGATTGCACAGTTAAAGATCAAATCACGTGAACGTAAGCGCAAGGACGATGATGGTAAAGAGGATGATGAGCCGTTTTGAACTACACCAGGAAAAACCTGCCGTATTGCATGCGGTGGGGCTTAGTGCGACTGTCACCGGGACACTGCTGCTAAGCTTATCCTGAATTGTTGATGCAAAAATCAGCAATCCGGCCAGGGTGAATTTTCAATCGGCAGGGTGGCTCAGTTCTCAATCAGCGCCAACATTATAGGAGTTTCCTTGTAGCATGAGTTGGTAGGGGGAGCGCTCAAGCTGCGTCACTATGTCTTCGCGTTTTTGGTGCTCGTCAATCAACGCCGAAACAGCGCCAAGGCGGCTGGAACGGATTTGTTTGAAGGCAGGTTGTACCATTAAAAGCGTTATAATAAACGGATAGGATTCTAGCTGTTAATTTAGAAACGCACGAGCACTGCGAGTGCGCCCGTAGGGCGAGTGTAAACCATATGAGTCGACAGGTTTTTAGAAGTCCCATCCTAGTACGGTTTTTATTAGAGACATTCGAAGGTCGAAGCCGAAGGCTGAGAATTTATGGTTCTAGTAATTTCGAAGTCTAGATGTATTATACGGTTTAAATTGTGTTGTTAAAGCGCTTCGCGCCATCACGCCCTACGGGCATTCTGATTCCCTCTGTGATTAGAATGGTGTTCTGGTTCTAGGATGAGCTTGAATGGTTTGAAAGCAATCATATCTCTAAGGATTATTCTTAGGAATATGATCGGTTTTCCAATGTAGATTGACAGCCCCGTCTCGACGGGGCCATGTCTGTTTAGGCGACGAACTGTTCGAGACCTTCAGCAGATTTCGGATTCACTCCTTGAAAGATAGCCCTGGTCCACCGAGATGCAGTGGCCTCGGAGACTTCCCAAAGCTCAATCAAGGCTTTGTTAACGGCCGGGCGCCGCATTCCTTTTTCGAAGGAGCTTTTGATGAAATCAGATGCTTTGTCTTTTTCATCTAGTGTGACAGCGCACCGATTGTCCTGTTGTTTAGGGGGTGTCATCGCTAAGCTTGTATCAATAATTGCATTGGTCATGTGCGTACTTTTTAGATACTCGGCCACCTGTAGGTCCTGCACGTACAGGAAAACAGGTTTCTTGTTTTCTCTATCTCGAACTGCTGTTCTAGTGACAGCTTGAAGGCTGGCATCTAATTTGTTCGTCACAACCCATGCATTGATCAAGTCGTTGTGGCTGATCCCGTATTTGTCAGAAAGAATCTGCAAGCTCTTTTGATCATTAGGTGAAGGGCGACCGCTGAATAGCAGGCTCGCTGCGGTTTTACCCTTGTAAATATTCAAGCCACGGCAGTCAATAGGGCTGTAGTCGATACCATTTTTCTTATTGGGGATATCGTAGTGAGGGCCAAAGTCGGTCCAGTTGTTGGCGATCACCAGGAAATCCTCTTCTGGTGTGTGATTGATTGCGTTCGCTAATACTTTGTCGATTACTTGGCCATTGTAATTGGCAAAGTGAAGCCAATAGCTGTCTCCGCATTCACCTTTCAAAGCTTGGGTCTTTGACCACATTCCATTCATCATAGGAAAAATAGTAATGTTACAGCTGTACTCAAAAGGTGCAGGAGTGAACGGCGATATTTTGTACTGAAACCCAAATCTCTTGGAGAATAAGTCAAAGAGGCCGCCTTCAATCGTTGCCGACAGGATATGCGTTTCTTTGGCGTGTCTGATATGTGAGAAAATATTACTTTCAATCATGGTGTGAAAGTGAAAGACCACCTTGCCTTTTTTAAGCCCTTCTTCAATGTATATAATTTGTTTGCTCAGCAAGGCTTCAAACAACTTGTACTCAAGCCCGGAGAGGGTAGACGCTTTGCTTTGGTCCTTTTTAGACGCTTTGTAAGTGCTAATTCGCTGCTTCATCTCCGTAATCATGCCAGGTTTGATAGTCAAAAAATTATCGTTGATATCAGTCATGCGAAAGACTTGCTGAGCTTCAAGATCTCCCAGAGTATCGTGGTGAAGTGTCAGCGGGGTGGGAGTCTCATCAATCACCAAAGTCCAGCCATGAAGAAGCTCAGGGTTGGTCAGTTTCAACCCCTCATGTGTTACAAGGATCAAGTTTTCATTTCCGTTTCGTAGAGTTCCTTCTATGGATTTGGATACGGACTTGTTGTGGACTTCATCGCTGTTGATGACTTTTGGATTCAAATTGAAATCCTTCATGCGAGAAAGAATTTCTCCGTTCAGTCGGCGAGTCGGGAGCGCAATAATTACTCTCTCACCTTGTTTGATGTAATTAGGAAGTTTTTCGATCATTGCTTGTGTTTTGCCGGCGCCAGGAGCAGCGAGGGCGGTATGAATAATTGTTGCGATCACTAAGGTTTACCTTTCATAGGCATAGTAAATGCCAGTTAATAGAAGTTGTTGTTTTTAATTTTTACCCGCTTTTGATGTGCTTTCCAGGATGCCTTTGATAATCACGTAACAACATGGAAATAGTATAAATATTACAAACATAAAAAAGGCACCTAAGGGCGAAGATGTACGGCCTGGTAGGTATGTTGTAATAATATCAAAAGAGGTGTCTAAATCGCGGGTATCAGCGTGCTGATACAATAAATATATACTTTTTTTAAAGCTTCGAAGTAGAATCAAGAGAGATATTTTCAAGCTCAAAAATGATGCAAATCATTTTTACATTAATATTATTGCTTGGTCGCTTTAATGTGCTGGTGGAGCAAGATTTAAAGTAAAAATTGAAGATGGCTTTCAATATCTAGCGGATTACTCCATCCCGCAGTAAATGGTTAAGATCAAGGCGTCATTAATTCATCCATGAGGCTGAAGTCCTCGAGTCGAATATCTTTATTCGAGATGGAGTCAAATTGATGTCCGCTACGTTGTGCCTGTAGCATTTGTAGAAATTTTGCTGTGCGCTCTCTCGTCAGGCTTCCTTCTCTATTGGCTAAGAGGTGCATTTTATCCAATGTTTGAATTTTGTACACTTGTGCTTTTCTATCATAACCAATGTAAGTGCAATTGCTAAGTTCGTTGCCAGTAGTATTGGCTAGGATGTTCCCATTGGCATAACATTTGATTTGATAATGTACAGATTGAAGCAGTGCGTTTAGGCGCATTGGGTCTTCTTCGATCAATTCATACTGGTAATCCCACGCATCCTCGTAGCTAGTTGTGTTCATTGTATCGTCTTCGGTAAAATAAAGTTTTTCGTCTTCCAATTTCCTTCTTTCGAAAATCAGGAGGTTTATTTGATTGTCGAACTCCGGTACTGGCCCGTATTTTTCTATAGAATTTATCAGATTTTGCAGTTTTTTAGCGATCTCGTTCAATTGGCCGTCAATAATGATGTTTTTTTTCTTGGCCTTTGATAGTTCGATATTTTGTAAAGCGTTTTCCATTGAAAGTGTCGCAGTGTCGTAGCAGATATGTAGCAACACCGGTGCAGGAAAAGATTTGCCGTTTTCGCATCTCTCAATGCCATGTATGCTACGAGCAGAGCAGTGCATGCTGTTCGGACTATATTTATTAACTTTCACTTGGAAGTTAGACCCACAGTTTCCGCATCTCACAAGCCCGGCTAGAAAATGTTTGCTGGGTGCCGAAGCTGGTACATAAGCCTCCTCAAATCTCTTTTGGACTTGGTAAAATAAATCTTGGCTGACAATGGGCGGGTAAATTAAGTGTTCGCGCCAGAAGCCGATTGCAGTTTTATTTGTAAGCCACTTTCTCACGCTTGCTGGATGACTTTCTTCAAACGCCGGATGTTTAGCTTTCAATCTCCTTAGAATTCTGCGTTCCCCAAGATCTGATAATGCATCTTCAAAGGCAGTTTTCATTGCTTCTGCAATGTCATCCTTTAGTGTTCCATCAGAATTTAGCCAAATTGGCGTTCTTCTTTTTGGGAGTATCCCTTTTTTGGCCATTTGTTCACGAATTCTATAGCTTTCTTTGATTCGTTTTCCGAGGCTCTCGCTATATATAAAGGCTTGTTGTACTTTTCCGACAAGTAACCAGATTTGGTCAGCCTTGATGATCGGACCATATACTGCACCATCTTGAAGTGTGATGATCCGTACGCCAGCCTCTACGATTTGATGTATCAGTGAGATCATTTTTGTTTCATGTAAGCGTCCAATTCGGTCAATTGCTTCAACCAGAATAACGTCTCCTTCGCCAATTTCTTTAAGCTCAATAGCTTGTAGTAGCATTCCGAATCCGTGCTTTAGATGGTCACCTTTAGAAGCAGAGCGTCCTAAATCCTCAAAGTTCTTTGGGAAAATTTTGTATTCTGGGTTTGTATCAATCCATTTGGCTATCATAGCCTGCTGCCTTTCTAGGCTGCTGCCTGAACCTTGTTTTACGCTCGAAAAACGTGCGTAGCCGACTGCGTAGGGCATTCTTTTTGACCTTCGTTATGTTATAAAAATATGATGCAAATTCACATTCTGGGTGCGCGTTTAGATCCGCCCCTATTGGGTGTTCTGTGTTTTGCGATGACTAAGTTATACCACTAGAAACCGTGTATCTAAACACTATGCAGAATTTTTATTGGTTTTTTTTGATATTGTATTTGATGTAATTAGATTCGTAGTGATATTGCAGATTATAGTGAATTCAAGGCCGCCAGTACCGCGTTGAGCCTGATTGCCAAGTATCACTCCCACGTCGATCTGATCAACCTGATGTCGCGACTGGCCCGGGAAGAGCTGGTTCACCATGAACAGGTCATGCGCCTGATGAAAAAGCGCAAGATCGAGCTGCGTCAGCTGTCCGCCGGGCGCTACGCTTCGGGCCTGCGCAAAGTGGTGCGCAGCCACGAGCCGGTCAAACTGGTGGACACCCTGGTGGTCGGCGCCTTTATCGAAGCCCGTAGCTGCGAGCGCTTTGAAGCGCTGGTGCCGCACCTGGATGAAGATTTGGGCAAGTTCTATTTCGGCCTGCTGAAAAGCGAGGCCCGGCATTTCCAGGGTTACCTGAAACTGGCCTACCAGTACGGTGACGCCAAGGACATCGCCCAGGTGATCGACAGGGTTCGCGCCGCCGAACAGGAGCTGATCGAGTCGCCGGACGTGGAGTTTCGTTTCCACAGCGGTGTGCCAGCGGCCGCCTGACGCTTCGACGGCAAATGTAAAAAACTCTTAAAAGTATGAAACATCTCCGAAAACCGGCCCCCGAGGCCGGTTTTTGCTGCCTGCGATAACCGTCCGGTCACCGATTGGCGCCATAATGCCGGCCACTTCTCACAAGGGTTGGCAGACGGTCGTTATGGATAGCCTGGGTTTTGGCAAAGTACTGCTGGTGGAAGACGACGAGAAGCTCGCCGGGCTGATCGCGCATTTCCTGTCGCAACATGGTTTTGAAGTCCGGCAGGTGCACCGCGGCGACCTCGCATTGGCCGCGTTCCTCGAATTCAAACCGAAAGTCGTCGTGCTCGACCTGATGCTGCCGGGCCAGAGCGGCCTGCACGTGTGCCGCGAGATCCGTAGCGTGTCCGACACGCCGATCGTCATTCTTACCGCCAAGGAAGACGACCTTGACCACATCCTCGGCCTGGAGTCCGGTGCCGATGACTATGTGATCAAACCGATCAAGCCGCCGGTCCTGCTGGCCCGGTTACGCGCCTTGCAACGCCGCCAGATGCCGGACAGCAGCGTGTGCAGCGCTCTGGAATTCGGCCATCTGAGTATCGACCGCAGCTGCCGGGTAGTGCGGCTGGCGGGAGAGGGCATCGAACTCACCACCATGGAGTTCGAACTGCTGTGGTTGCTGGCCAGCGCTGCCGGAAAAATCCTGTCCCGTGACGATATTCTCAACCGCATGCGCGGCATCGCTTTCGACGGCCTGAACCGCAGCGTTGACGTCTACATCAGCAAACTACGGGGCAAGCTCAAGGACAACCCTCGAGAGCCGCTGTGTATCAAGACCGTATGGGGCAAGGGTTATCTGTTCAATCCGTTTGCGTGGGAGCGGTGAATGCTGCGGTTATTTTTGGGGCTGTTTCTGGTGATGACGGTTGGCCTGGTCCTGGGGCTGCAAACGGTCGATCGCGCGTTCAATGCGCTGCTCGACGGTCAGATGCAGAGCTACAACCGCGAGGCGGTGCGGGGCCAGGCCTGGTCGCTGGCTGAGCAGTTGCGCGGCCTGGACGGGGCGGCCCGGGAGCGACAACTGGACGCGGTGCGCCCCTACTACGGCTTGGGCCTGAGCCTGGTCGAGACCGACCAATTGTCCCTGAGCGATCAGGAGAAAGCCGAGTTGGCCCAGGGCCTGCTGGTGATTCGTGAAAAGTACACGCAATTCATCTCGCGCATTGACGACGGTTCGCAACTGCTCAGCATCATGCTGCCGGCGGAGCCGAGTCTGATGTCGTTCTACATTGCCGCGGCCTATCTGATGATCGCGGTGATGATCGGGTTCGTGTTGTTATTCTGGGTGCGCCCGCATTGGCGCGATCTGGAAAAGCTGCGTCTGGCGGCCGAGCGTTTTGGCGATAACGATCTGTCGTCGCGGATCCAGCTGTCCAAGCGCTCGAACATCCGCGACCTGTCCGAACATTTCAACCTGATGGCGGCGCGCATCGAAAGCCTGATTGCCAATCAGCGCGAGCTGACCAACGCGGTGTCCCATGAATTGCGCACGCCGATTGCCCGACTGTCTTTCGAGCTGGACCAGCTCAAGCAACAACCCGATCCGACCCAGAACCGTGAACTGATCGCCGACATGTACGCCGACCTCGGCGAGCTCGAAGAGATGGTGTCCGAACTGCTCACCTATGCCAGCCTCGAGCGCGGCGCCACGGTGATCACTCGGGAAAACATTCAGGCCAGCAGCTGGCTCGACAGTGTGCTCGGCAGCGTCGCGCTGGAAGCTGAAGCCGCTGGTGTGCAATTGCTGATTGTCGAGTGCCAGGTCGATGAGGTCCGCATCGAGCCGCGCTTCATGGCCCGGGCGGTGATCAACCTGCTGCGCAATGCCATTCGTTATGCCGATGGGCGGGTGGAGGTGTCATTGGTTCGCACCGGTGATCACTACGAAGTGCGGGTCAACGACGACGGGCCAGGCGTGCCGATGGACGGGCGGGAGAAAATCTTCGAGCCGTTCTCGCGCCTGGACGCCAGCCGCGACCGCCGCACCGGTGGCTTCGGCCTGGGCCTGGCGCTCGTGCGGCGGGTGTCGCAATCCCATGGCGGGCAAGTGGAAGTGGCGGATTCGCCGTGGGGCGGGGCGTCGTTTCGCATGACCTGGGCGCACCAGGATTAATTGCGCCGCTCTTGCGGACCCCTTCGCGGGCAAGCCCGCTCCCACAGGGGAATGCATTCCAAATGTGGGAGCGGGCTTGCCCGCGAAGAGGCCATCTGCAACACCGCATCGTCAAAAGGTGTACGCAACCTGGCCAGCCAACGATGTCTGCATCCGCTGCTCAACAATCGGACTGTCCGCCGCATCGTTCGCCAGATACTGCACCGCCAGCACCGTCGAAACACGCCACTGCCCATTGACGGGTAATGTCCAGGTCACATCCGCGCCGCGACTCACCAGCCCGCCATGTGTGTCATAAGCCCTGAACTGGCTGCGCGACGCTTGGGCATCGCTGACGCCGTACCAGGTGCGCACGTAATGACTGTCACCAAACTGGCTGTTGAGGCTGCCGACGACCTTGCCATGCTCACCTTCATAAAATGGTGCGCTGATGCTCAGTTTCAACCGGTTCCACGCCGAGCCGGTGTCATGATCGTCGTCGTCCTTTTCCAAGGCATGCTCAAAGCTCGCACCGAGGATAATCGGCCCCATGTGGTAAGTCCCGTCGAGCCCCAGCGCCGGGCGTGACTTGATCGAGCCCATGCCGTTGAGCTCATCCGAACCTTTGAACCCGGTCTTGCGATCCTTGCGCACATCACTGGCGCCGATGTACACGCTGAGGCCGAAATCTTCCTCGTCGAACGCCCAGCCCAGACCCTTTTCAGTGTCCAGGAAGAATCCGTAAGGGCTGAGGATTTCAGCGCCCAACAGCGGCGCCACCACACGTTCGTCACTGCCGCTGTAACGGGGCACGCTGGCGGCCCCGGCCCGCAAGGTGTAGCGCCAGTCTTCAGCACGCAAAGAGTCAACGGGAATGAGCAGGCACAGCGAAGTCAACGACAGGGATAGCGAGCGAAACATGGGAGCACCCGAGGAAATTTGGATGCGCCCATGCTAGGCGGCTGCCGGGCGGCAATCTTTGACAGCTTTGTCGGGAAACTGTCAAAGACTGTGAACGGGCTTAGCGGCTCAAACCCAGACGCTCATGCCATTCGGCGATGGATTCTTCGGGAAAAATATCGAACTGTTTGTCGCCAGGCTGCACCTGTGCCTCGACCCAAGGCGCCTTTGACCCGAGCATCAAGTGCGTGCGCTCCGGTGGCACCGGCAGCGGGGTGTCGATGGCAGAGGCAAACGGGTGAATCAGCTCTGGCCATTCGGGGCTGAATATCCACAAGCCCGAGCCACAGGTCGTGCAGAAATGTCGCTCCAGGCTGCTGCGGTGGGCACGCTTCTGGCCTTCATCCTTGAGCCGCGCACGGTAAATCGCAACGTGTTTGCGCCCTCGCACTTTCAGGCTATTGGCATCACCGGCAATATTGATCGCGTAGCCGCCACCGCCCTGAGTCTTGCGACAGATCGAGCAATAGCAACGCTGATACGGGTAGGGATGGGCGCTGGTCAAACTGAACGACACCGCGCCGCAATGGCAGGAACCTTCGAGCTGCATGGGAACCTCCGTCAAATCTGCAACGTTCCCAAGACAGCCTAGACCCTCAGCGCCCCTCGACCGGTACGAGAATCGCGTCGCCGGTCGCCACCAGTTTCAGCTGATCGCCGGTTTGCGCGAACAACTCGGCGCGGGCGAACACTTGTTTCTTGCCGGCCTTTACCACCCGCCCCCGAGCGATGAACACTTCGCCGATGGCGGGTGCCAGGCAGTTCACTGAGAAGTGTGAGGCCAGCACATTGCCGGCGACCGTTCCGGCTGCGAATCCGCAGGCGGTGTCGAGCAGCGCGCCGATCAGTCCGGCGTGCAGGAAGCCTGCGTACTGCGCCATATCGCTCTCGCGAAAAGCCATCGTGAGCTCGGCTTCGCCGCTCTCGGCGCGAGTGACTTCGAAACCGGCCCAGCGATTGAAGACTGAGGTTGAGTTGATCTGTTTGAGTGCGTTGAGCATGGCGAATCCCTCCGGTTGAGGGATCAACATGCGCCGGGTTTGAGGAGAAGTCATGGCGGATAAGGGAGGGTGATGGGTAGTTGGATTTGTGGTGAATGGTCCGGCCTCTTCGCGAGCAAGCCCGCTCCCACATTGAAATGCATTCCCCTTGTGGGAGCGGGCTTGCTCGCGAAGAACGATAACGCGGTCTACTTGCCGGTCATCCGCCACAAATACCAGGAAGCCACCGTCCGATAAGGGCTCCACGCCAACCCGATCTCAATCATCTGCTTGCGCGTCGGCTGCACCTCCAGCCCCTTGAGCCGGCGATATCCCTCACGCACGCCAAAGTCATCGGCGGGCAAAATATCCGGCCGCTCCAGGCTGTAGATCAGCAACATCTCAACCGTCCAGCGCCCAACCCCGCGCAAGGTAATCAATCGCTCGACCAGCGCCTCATCCGCCATCGCCATTGCCTCAGCGTAATCCGGCACCACACCGTCCAGCGCCGCTTGGGCAATGCCCTGAATGGTTGCGATCTTGCTGGCGGAAAAGCCGCAACTGCGCAGTTGATCGAACCCGGTCGCGACAATCTGCTCAGGCCTCGGGAACGCGCCCGTCCCAAACAACGCGATCAATCGACCGACAATCGCATCCCCGGCCTTCGCATGCAGCTGCTGATAGGCAATCGCCCGCACCAGCGACTCATAAGGATCGCGTGCCGCATGGGGCTGGTGCAGGCAAGGGCCGATGGCGGCGATGTGGCGGCGCCAGTCGTCATCGATGGACGATAGAAACTCGGTGGCGGGCAGGTAGGCGTCGGGCATGGGTCAGGCTTTCCCGGAGGACGCCAGCAGGGCATTCACTTCGCCATAGGTGAAGGCCTTCAGCTCACGGCTGTCGAGTGTCCCCGTTTCCAGAAAGCTCTTGGCCAGTGCACTCATGGCGCCATACAGAAACTCGGCGATGCGTGACCCCGCGCTCAAACGGCGTACGCCGAGGGCCTTCAGCTCGTCAGGCGAAGGCAAGCCGGGGAGCCCGAGCACGTTCAACGGCAACCGAGTGCCCTGGCACAGCGCGGCGATTTCGTACTCAGCCGTGACGCCAGCCGCGAACAAACCATCGGCCCCGGCCGCCTGATACAACGCGGCGCGCTTGAGCGTCTCGGCCACGCGATCTTCGGCGGGCACCAGGTTCTTGAGGTACACATCGGTTCGGGCGTTGATGAACAGCTTCACGCCGCGACGTTCGGCCACCTGCCGAGCGATTTCGATCTTGCGCATCAACAGCTCGGGCGGGGAAGCGCCGTCCTCGATGTTGATCCCGACGGCCCCGGCGGCAATTACCGCCTCAATGACTTCGGCCACCCGCGTCAGGTCATCGGAATAACCGGCCTCGATGTCCACGGTCAACGGCACCGATATCACCCGGGCGATGGACTCGACGGTCGATACCAGGCGCTCGAGGGGCAGGGCGTTGCCGTCCGGATAACCGTGAGCCCAGGCGACTGCCGCGCTGCTGGTGGCGACGGCTTTACAGCCCAGTTGCTCCACGATGCGCGCCCCGGTGGCATCGGCGACATTGGTGAGGATCAGCAAGCCGTCGTGGTGCAGTTGGTGAAATGACGTGTCCATCGAATGTCCTTCCTTATGACTTTTTGAGAAACCTGCAAATGATCAGAATGCGAGCTGTTGCGTGATCTGCACCGCTGCTTTTTCCAGCCTGAGCAGGAACGCCTTGCGCGGTTGTCCTCCACCATAGCCGGTCAGCGAGCCGTCAGCGCCGATCACCCGGTGACAGGGCACAACAATCGAGAGACGGTTATGCCCGTTGGCCAGGCCCACGGCGCGACTGGCGCCGGGCTTGCCCAATAACGCCGCAATGGCGCCGTAGGTGCTGGTCTGGCCGTACGGGATCTTCGCCAGTTCGGCCCAGACCTGTCGGGCGAAATCGCTGCCAGGCAAGTGTAGTGGAACGTTGAAGTCAGTGAGTTTTCCGGCGAAATACTCGGTCAGTTCGGCTTCAATCTGCTGCAAATGCGCGTTATGTCCTGGCGCAACCGCGTAGCCGTATCGATTCTGCAGTTCTTCCACTTCCTTGGTCAGCGCTGGTCGATCAAGAAACTCCAGCAGCACCAGCCCGCGGCGCTCGGCCATGGCGATCATCGGCCCCAGCGGTGTGGTCAGGCGCGTGAACAGCAGTGGTTCGCTGTTGCCGGCGCGGCCGGGCGTGATGTTGAAGGACTTTTGAAACGCATCGCGAAACCCGCTCAGAGACTCGTAGCCCGAATCGAACGCGGCGTTGTCGATGGAGTCGCCCTGTTTGATTCCGCCCAACGCTATGCCGAGGCGTCGGGTGCGCAGCCAGGCGTGAAAGGTCATGCCGAAATGCTGCTTGAACCAGCGGCGCAGCTTCAGTGGTTCGATGCCCTCGGCCAACAGTTGGGCATCGGTCCAGCGCTGCTCGGGGTCGGCATCCACCGATTTGAGCAGCTGCTGCACCCAATCCGGTGCAATGGCCGCCGCGTCCAGTGGTTTGCAACGCAGACAGGCGCGGTAGCCGGCCGACATGCACTCATCGGCATGGGCGAAGAACTCGACGTTCTCCGGTTTCGGCTTGCGCGCCGTGCAACTGGGGCGACAGAAGATGCCGGTGGTTTTGACCGCAGTAAAGAACACCCCCTCATAGGCGGTGTCTCGTTCGAGCATGGCACGAACCATCTCGGCGTGGGGCGGAAGCAAAGTGTTTTGTAGGTTCATGGGCTGAGCATAAGCCGCGTCGCCCAGCGCCTCCACCGGAAAATCGACAGAGAATTCCAGCCGTCGTTTCGCACCCGCTGAACAGTCCAGGTGCAGTGTGTTTTCCGAGTCCCGTAAAGAACCAATTCAAGCTATAGCAACTTCTCCAGGCCGATCATGCTGGTGAACCATGAGTTGAAGTGTCGCCACCAACTCCCCGGTTCCTTGGTCAATGTGCGCTGTTTGCCGTCATCTTCGGTGACCCAGACGATCTGACCCTTTTCCAGCCGGACCTGATAGCTGAGCGCTGGCGCCATACCTTCCAGCGCCAGTGCGCGAACCCGACTGGCGAGCTCCGGATTGTCCACCAACACCCCGACTTCGGTGTTCCACAGTAATGAGCGCGAGTCGAAATTGAACGATCCGATGAAGGCTTTCTGCTGGTCGAAAATCATTGTCTTGCTGTGCAGGCTGGAGTCGGAGCTATTGGATGATGACCCCTTGTTGAACGGGCGCGGCCCACTGCCACCGTTGCCGTTGCCGTTGCCGTTGCCGTTGCCGTCGGGCTGACGGCGCAATTCGAACAGCTGCACGCCATGCTCCAGCAAGGTTTTGCGATAAGGCGCGTAACCACCGTGCGTCGCCGGTACATCCGTGGCTTCCAGTGAGTTGGTCAGCAAGCTGATCGACACGCCGGCATCGGCGCGATCCGTCAGGTACACCAGCCCCGGTTGGCCGGGCACGATGTAGGCCGAGACCATGATCAGTTCCTTGCTGACGCCATTCAGCTCGGGCGCCAACTGGGTGGCCAGCAACAGGTGCGGGTCAGGCTCGCCCTTGGACAGCACCTTGCTCGGTGCGTCCCACAGCGCCTGGTTCCATGCCCAGACCAGCTCCCGGCGCCAGACGTTCAGACGCGGGTGAGTGGTGTAGGTCTTCAACTGCTGGTACAGCGCGTGATTCTCTTTGCGCGTTTGCTCCAGAGACTCGTTCAGCCGGGTCCGGGTGTTTTCCAGATCTCGGGCTGTCGGTTTACTCGAGATGAATTGATCGATCGGCTTGCTCAGGGCGCTGTTCCAGTACTGGTCGAAGCTATGCCCCAACTGTTCGGCGACCGGGCCGATGCCGAGCAAATCGATGTCGGTGAAATTGCGGTTAGGCTCGGCATCGAAATACTCGTCCCCCAGGTTGCGCCCGCCAACGATGGCCGCGCTGTTGTCCGCTACCCACAGTTTGTTGTGCATGCGCCGGTGTTGCTGCGACAGGTTGAGCAACCGGCCCATCGTCCGTGTCACGACGGTGCTGCGGCCCAGGTGCAGCGGATTGAACACGCGGATTTGAATCTTCGGATGGACGGCGAGGGTCGCGATGATCCAGTCCAGATCATCGCTGGTGGTGTCGTCGAGCAGAATCCGCACCCGTACTCCGCGGTCGGCGGCGTCGAGCAGTTCGCTCACCAGTACCCGTGTGCTGATGCCGTCGTGGACGATGTAGTACTGCAAATCCAGGCTGCTTTGGGCATTGCGAATCAGTTCGGCGCGGGCAGTGAAAGCCTCGGCGCTGTCGGAGAGCAAGCGAAAGCCCGATCGGCCCTGATGGGGGACTGCCTGCGCCTGAATCGAACGGCCGAACGCCGAATGGATTGCCGGCAGGGCCTGACTGGGTTCGCGAGGGACATTAATGGTCGTACAGCCACCAAACAGCGAGGCGAGTAACAGAAAAGCAAGCAGGGGCTGTCTGATTCTCACGGAGCGTATTCCGGGTGGTAGCGGTTAGCATATGGACGCCGGACGCCGAAGAAAGGTCAGTCGGTATGCGCCAGTGGTTTGATCGCTGCCGCACCGGCTTTGCGCACCGCTTCTTCAATCTGCGGGGTTGTTTTGGCAGCGTAGTTCATCCGCAGGCAATTGCAGCACAGGGCCAACTGGAGGGGCGTTTTGTTCAATACAGCCCTCAGGTGGCTCTTTACCTTGAGGCCTTGTTCAACTGAATTGAAGAAGGTCTGTGATGAGTCTGATTATCTCGATGGCGGCATTTGCCCTGGTGGCCTCGATAACGCCAGGGCCAGTGAACATCGTGGCATTGAGTTGCGGCGCGCAGTTTGGTTTTCGCGCCAGTCAACGGCATGTCGCCGGGGCGACGCTGGGTTTCGTCGTGTTGTTGGTGTTGATGGGATTAGGGCTGCACGAAGTGTTGCAGCGCTGGCCAGCGCTGACGCAGGGGGTGCAATGGGCGGGCGTGGCGTTCCTGTTGTACATGGCCTTCAAGTTGGCTGCCGACAAGGGAGATCTGGATGCGAAGGAATCGGGCCGGACACCCTCGATGCTGTATGGCGCCGTCATGCAATGGCTCAATCCGAAAGCCTGGCTGGCCTGTGTGGCCGGCATGGGCGCTTTTGTGGCAGATGGCGAGGCGCGACTGGTCTGGCAGTTTGCGGCGGTGTATCTGGTGATTTGCTACCTGTCCGTCGGCTGTTGGGTCTACGCCGGGACGTTTTTGCGCGGGTATTTGAGCAACGCCAAAGGCATGCGGTTGTTTAACCGAAGCATGGCGTTGCTCTTGGTGGTATGCGCGGGATATTTGATCCGGGCTTAAGCGTTGCCCTTTGGGGGTGACGGCTGATGTCAACTCCGGTATTGCCCCGGCGTCGCCGCCAGATGCTGTTTGAAAACCCGTTGAAAGTGCGCCTGATCGGCAAACCCTGCTTCAAGTGCCACATCGGCAATCAATTTGCCGCGACGCAACCGCTCCCGGGCGAACTGGATTCGCTGGTTGAGTACAAACGCGTGGGGCGTCATGCCGTAATGCTGCTTGAACGCGCGGATGAGGTAGGAAGGCGACAACTGAGCCGCCGCGCAAATATCTTCGAGCTTGAGCAATTGCGTGAAGTTGTCGCGGATGTACTCGGCGGCCCGCTCCAGTTTGAAATTGGGCTCGCGCAGAGGCTGATCACCGGGGTTGAGGCGCTGCTGTACATCGGTGAAAAACTCCACCGCGGCGCTGTGCTTGCGCAGGATGTCGTGCTGATCATCGACCAGCACGTCGTACAAACCCTTGAGCCCGGCAAACAGATCGGCGTCGTCCACGTGAGTGATGGAAAACCGGCGGAACGCCAAGTCCGGGCTGAAACCGAGCTGATGCTGCAAATCGGTCAGCCAGGGTGTCTCGACGTACAGCATCAGGTACGACCACGGTTGGTCATCGAGGGGATTGCAGGCGTGGACATCACCGGGATTCATCAGCACCACGGTGCCGGCACTGACCTGACATTCCGATTGTTCATGGAGATAGGTACTGCACCCGGCCGTGATTGCACCAATGGAAAAGTGCTCGTGAGAATGCCGGGTGTAGCAGACCTCGCGGCCGTCGGCGATGGAACGGGCTTCGATGAAGGGCAGGGCGTCGTCGCGCCAGAAGCGCGGGGCTTTGTCGGCATCTTTGGCAACGGCGGGCTTCATGGTCAGCGTCCTCGGCAGGTCAGCGCGAAGTGTATTAGCTCTCGCCGTCAAAGGCTCGTTGCAGTGCAGCGATATCGAGTTTTTTCATCTGCAACAGCGCCGTCATGGCGCGTTGGGATTTTGCCGTGTCGGGGTCTTTCATCATGTCCGTCAGGGCCACCGGAACGATCTGCCACGACACGCCGAATTTATCCTTGAGCCAGCCGCATTGCTGAGCCTCAACGGGCCCGCCCGCGGACAGACGCCCCCAGAAGTGGTCGACTTCTTCCTGAGTATGGCAATTGACCTGGAATGAAACCGCTTCATTGAACTTGAACAGGGGGCCGCCGTTGAGGCCGGTAAAACTCTGTCCGTCCAGTTCGAAACTAACCGTCATCACCGAGCCTTCGGGCCTGCCATGTATCTCCTGACCGGCCTTACCGTAGTGGGTAATGGCACTGATTTTCGAATGATCGAAGATCGCACAGTAGAACTTCGCGGCCTCCTCGGCTTGATCGTCGAACCACAGGCAGGGCGTGAGTTTTTGAACGCGGTGCATGGCGCAGCTCCTCTTCGGATTACTCAGGCTGGACTTTCAGCGTAGTCAGCCTCGGGTGGTCTGGCCGTACCGTAGATCGACAAGTTGAAAGAGTTTGCTTTGGCGACGGAATCAACAATGTCGGGATGACCCGATAGCCGCTAGACTTGCCGACCTGATTGCCGCAAGGAAGCTCTGCGCCATGGTTGCCTCTCGTTTACTGGCTGTTTCCTGTCTGCTGGCTGCCGGTGCTGTAAGCGCCGGGCCGGTGACGTATCACCTCACGGATCCCGCGAAGAAATACGTCATTGACGTGCTGTTCGCTCAGCCGCCCACCCAGACTTTCGACGGCGCCCCTGCGCTGATCACCTTGCGCAAAAGGGCCGGCGGGCAGGTGCTGCAGCGTATCGAGTCAGCCGAAGCGTTCGCCCTGTTCAAGCCAGGCCGCAAAGCTTCGGAGTTCGACCGCAACCTGGCGTATGCCGATCAAAGTCTGCTGTTGTTCGGCGATTTCAATTTCGACGGCCAACAAGATCTTGCCGTACGCAATGGCAATGATGCGGGCTATGGCGGTCCTTCCTATGACATCTACCTGTTCGATCCCCAGAGCCGGACGCTGCTGTTGAGTCCATCCTTTTCCGCTCTGACCCGTGACGAACACCTTGGCATGTTCGAGATCGACCCGGTTACCAAAAGCCTGCACACCCAGTCCAAAAGCGGTTGCTGCTGGCACCAGAGCGCGACCTGGCAAATACAGGACAACCGTCCTGTAAAGGTGGCCGAGAAAACACAGGTGGAGCAAAAACCCTCCGAAGCCAACCCGTTCATGCCTAATGGCTATGTGGACGTCACCGATCGTGAACTGAAGTCCGGCCAGTGGACTGAGCGTCGTCGCCTCGAAGGGCCCATCGGTGAAGCGCCTGTCATGTTGCGCGGCACCCTCGATGACAAGATCCCCGTTGAACTGTGGTGGCAACGTCAGGGGGATGTCTACGTCGGGGAAGTCCGCTACAGCAAGACGGGCAGCGGCAAACCGATCCGGCTGGTGGGCAATACCTACGAAGATGGTGGAATCGTTCTGCGTGAACTGGGCGACGACGGTCAGATGATCGGCAACTGGTTCGTCGAAGGCACGCCGAACGAGCAGGGCAGCCAGACCGGCACGTGGATCAACGGCTCGCGGCAATTAAGCATCAATTTGAGGCCGACTGCGTTCAAGGTTGCTGCGCAAAAACTCGAGCCGGTTGCAGACAGTCAGCGAGAAGGGCGCTACCTCGTGAGCAATGTCCAGGATCAGCGCGTCGGCGAATTGACCGTCAAAGTATTGCCGGCAATCGACAACGGCCCCGAGATGGCGGACGTCAACCTGAGCATTTTTCAACTCAAGGATCCGCCCGTCGAAGTCCGTCATCAGTATCCGTTGCTCGCCGGCAATCTTGTTATTGCACTGAACCCCGAGGGCGACCCGCTGTTTCGCCTGCAATTGCTGAACGGCGCCGCAGAAGTGACCGGTTTTGGTGAGTATCAGAAGTACAGCGCGGCTTATGTGAAACAACCTTGATGTCGTCGGGTTACCTCGGTCTTCTTTGTGTGACCGGTGGTCGATGAACCCGTCTCGCCCGGTAATTTGCGCTTAGCTGAAAGGATAACGCTGCTCCTGCAAAGGGCGTAACGGCGCAGCCCCGAGAGAGCCCGTTCAGAACACCGTGAATCTGAGGAAATTCGCAATGCTGACCCTCAACATCAATGGCAAGGACCAGGCGCTGGATGTCCCCGCAGACATGCCGCTGCTGTGGGTACTGCGCGATGTCGCGCACCTGACCGGCACCAAATTCGGTTGCGGCATGGCCCAGTGCGGCGCTTGCACCGTGCACGTCGACGGCGCGCCGCTGCGCTCCTGTGTCACCCCCGCCACAGCCGTGGCCCATGGGCAAAAAATCCTCACCATCGAAGGCCTGTCCAGCGACGGTTCGCACCCGGTGCAACAAGCCTGGGCCGAACTCGATGTGGTGCAATGCGGCTACTGCCAGTCAGGGCAGATCATGTCGGCCGCCGCGTTGCTGGCGAAAATTCCCAAACCCACCGACAGCGACATCGATCAGGCGCTCTCCGGCAACATCTGCCGCTGCGGCACCTACCCAAGGATCCGTGCAGCGGTCAAACGCGCCGCAGAAATCGGTTGATGCCACGTCGAAGGGAGTCCGAACAATGAACAGCCTCAATCCTCTGTCACGCCGCGGTTTCCTCAAGGGCAGCGCGGTGCTGGGCGGTGGTCTGGTGGTGGCGTTTGTTATCCCCGGTGGCCATCGCTTTGCGATCGGCGCGGAGAATCAGGGCAATGTTTTTGCGCCCAATGCGTTTCTACGGATCGGCGCTGACAACAGCGTCACCATACTGCTCGGCCATTCGGAAATGGGCCAGGGCATCTGGACCGGCCTGACCATGTTGATCGCCGAAGAACTGGACGCCGACTGGTCGAAGATCCGCGTCGTACACGCACCCGCTTCGGCCGCCGAGTATGGCCTGGCCGGGTTTGGCGGGATGCAGATCACCGGTGGTTCGACCTCGACCTGGATGGAGTTCGACCGCTACCGGCAGGCCGGAGCCGCAGCGCGTTTGATGTTGATTGAGGCGGCGGCCAAACGCTTCAACGTCGCACCCTCCGCGATTCGCACCGAATCGGGTGTGGTGATTGCCGGCGACCAACGCGCCACCTACGGCGAACTGGCCGATGACGCCGGCAAGCTGCCGGTGCCGGATCCGGCGTCGATCAAGCTCAAGGAGTCCAAGGACTGGAAAATCATCGGCAAACCGACCAAGCGCCTGGACACCCCGGAGAAAATCACCGGCCGCGCCAAGTTCGGCATGGACGTGCAGTTCGACGGGCTGATGACCGCCATGGTCGCGCGCTCGCCGGTGTTCGGTGGCACCGTCAAATCCTTCGAAGGCGCCGAAGCGCTGTCGATTCCGGGCGTACACAAAGTGGTGCAGGTGCCCACCGGGGTGGCGGTGATTGCCGATCATTACTGGGCGGCGAAGCTAGGGCGCGATGCGTTGAAGGTCGATTGGGACCTGGGGCCGAACACCGGGCTCGACAGTCAAACGCTGCTGGACAGCTTCCGCAAACTCGCCGCCACCCCTGGCGCTTCGGCCAGTCACGCCGGGGATGTTGCGGCGGGTCTGGGTAAAGCGGCGAAGACCATCGATGTCGAATACAGCGTGCCGTACCTGGCCCACGCGCCGATGGAGCCGCTCAACTGCACAGTAAAAATCAGCAAAGACAAATGCGAAATCTGGACCGGCACCCAGTTCCAGACCCTGGATCAAATGGTCGCCGGGAAAATCACCGGGCTCAAACCCGAGCAGGTGGAGATTCACACCGAGTTCCTCGGCGGCGGATTCGGTCGCCGGGCCAATCCGACCTCGGACTTTGTCGCTGAAGCCGTGGAAGTTGCCAAGGCTGCGGGCGCACCGGTGAAAACCGTCTGGTCCCGGGAGGATGACATTCGCGGCGGCTACTACCGCTCCGCGTTCCTCCATCAGGCGCGCGTCGGGCTCGATGCGGGCGGCCTGCCGATCGCCTGGAAGCATGTGATGGTCGGGCAGTCGATCATGGCGGGCACCTCGTTCGAGGCGACGATGGTCAAGAATGGCATCGACAAGACCTCTGTCGAAGGGGTTGCCGACAGTCCGTACCTTGAGGGATTGGCGAATCACCAGGTTGAACTGCATTCGCCGCAAACCGGCATCCGCGTGCTCTGGCTGCGCTCGGTGGGGCACACCCACACCGCGTTCGTGATGGAGTCGCTGATCGACGAACTGGCAGAAGCGGCCGGCAAGGACCCGGTGGAGTACCGGCGAACCTTGCTCAAGGACCATCCGCGGCATCTTGGCGTGCTGAACCTGGCCGTCGAGAAAGCCAACTGGAAGGCGCCACTGCCGGCCGGCCATGCATTGGGTGTTGCGGTGCATGAGTCGTTCGGCAGCTACGTCGCCCAGGTGGCCGAGGTGTCCCAGGACAACCTGGCGATCCGTGTGCATCGGGTGGTGTGTGCGGTGGATTGCGGCATTGCGGTCAACCCGATGAGCATCGCGGCGCAAATGGAATCGGCCATCACCTTTGGCCTCGGATTTACCTTGCACAGCAAGTTGACCTTCAAGAACGGGCAAGTGGTGCAATCCAATTACCACGACTATCAAGTGCTGCGGCTCAACGAAATGCCGGTGGTGGAGGTGCATATCGTGCCCAGCAGCGACAAACCCGGTGGCATCGGTGAGGCCGGTGTGCCGCCCACGGCGCCGGCAGTGGCCAACGCGGTGTTCGCCCTGACCGGCCAGCGCTTGCGGGAATTGCCGTTGCAGCTGTCGGGGGTGTGAGATGAGACGACATCTGATGCTTGGCGCAGTGGTGTTGATCGGCCTGGTCGGCTACGCCGAGGACTTGTTCGCTGACAATAAGGAAGCGATCAAGGCGTTCGATACCGTGCAACAGGTCTTCCAGAGCCCGCGCTGTCAGAATTGCCATATCCCCGGCGATTCGCCATTGCAGTTTGACGCCGGGATCCCTCACGCCATGAACGTCGTGCGGGGCATGGACGGCAAGGGCGCGGCGGGTTTGCCCTGCGCGACCTGTCACGCCGAGCGCAATCCGCCGGCCAGTTACGGCGCAAACGCACCGCCAGGGGCGCCGCACTGGAGCTTGCCGCCAGCCGCGCACAAAATGGCCTGGATCGGTCTGCCGGCCGATAAATTGTGCGCAATGATCAAGGACCGTTCGAGCAACGGTGACCGCGATTTCGCTGCGCTGATCAAACATGTCAGCGAAGACAAACTGGTGCTCTGGGGCTGGAATCCAGGATATGGAAGGGCGCCGGTACCGGTGCCGCACGCCATTTTCGTTACCCAGTTCAAGCTTTGGGCTGATGCGGGAGGGCCATGTCCGGTCGCGGGTAGCTGACCGGCGGTCCGTTAACAGGGAGTCAAAGCGGGTATGGACGACTCTAAGAAATATACCCGCCAATGGAGTGAGTAATGCTGATCCCAGGCAAACCGGTAAAACCAGGCGCGTGCGCCGACCCGTTGCGCACGCCATTGCAGGAGCGCGAGCTGCTGCGTGACTTGGCCCGCAAGGCCGAGGAGGAGTTGATGGGCGTGCAGATGGCGAGCATGGACGAGTTGACGCTGCTCTCCAACCGACACGGTTTTACAGCGCTGGCCCAACAAGGGCTGGATGTCTGTCACCAGCTGAAAAAGCCGGCAACGCTGCTGCTTTTCAATATCGATGACTTCAAACACATCAATTATCTCTATGGTCGTGCCGAGGGCGACAAAGCCCTGAAAACCTTCGCTGATGTGCTGCGCATTGCCTTTCGCGAGAGCGATGTAATCGGCCGGCTGGGCAGCGACAAATTCGTTGCGTTACTGACCGGGTCAAGCGTTGTGGAGATTCCCGCGATCAGGGCACGACTCGAAGAAATACTCGAAGAGCGTAATGCCACAGAGCATCGCGGTTGCGACATCCACTTCAGTGTCGATCAGATCGAGTTTCATCCTGCGCTCCACGAGACGGCCGAAGGCTTATTGGCCGCGATCAGTGAGCAAATCGACAGCGACCCGTTCGGCCACCCGGAGCAGTGAACCGTCATTTCTGAACCGGCCGATCATCTGTAAACCGATGGGCATCGATCCTTCTGCGCGAACCAGCGGGATATTCACCTGCGGCCAGCCGAACGCGCCCCAGAACTTGATGAAATCCGATGGGCCGGTGCTTTCCAGACCCAGGGGCGCAACCATCCCGCAGCAAGGGCCGAGCATCGCGTCGTAGGGCTGGCAGCGTTCATTCAGGCGCGGTGCAAGCGCTGCCAATCGGGCCTTGGCAGCGGACTCCTGTTCCCAGGTGGTCGCCGCCGCTCGGTCGAACATTGCCAAGGTCGAAGGGCTTAGCAGTGCGCGGTGTCCCTCAAACTCCTTCGCCAGAGAACGCGCGCCTTCGCAGTCGTTGATCAACAGGTGATCGTCGAATACCCCGGCAAACTCATCCGGTAGTTGCACGTAGTCGACCTGATGGCCGGCACTGCGCAAGTGGTCCACCGCCTGTTCCAGGGCGTTGGCCACCTCGGGGTCGACCTGATCCCAGCGCGCTGTGCGATAGAAGCCCAATTGCAGAGGGCGTGGTTCAACCTCCGGCATTGTAAAACCTGGAATCAATACCCGCGCCACCAAGTGCAGATCCCGCACCGAGCGACCGTACCAGCCTACGGTGTCGAAGCTCGGTGCCAGCGGTTTTACACCTTCCAGCGATACCAGTCCAAACGACGGTTTGAACGCGAACAGACCGCAATAGGACGCCGGTTTCAGCAGTGAGCCGGCCGTCTGGGTACCCAGCGCCACCGCAAAGAAATCCGCTGCCATCCCGGCCGCCGAACCGGCGCTGGAGCTGCCCGGCGTGCGGTCCGGGTCATGGGGGTTGCGGGTCGGGCCGGTGTGCATGTACGCAAATTCAGTGGTGTGGGTCTTGCCCATGATCAGCGCGCCGGCCTGGCGGAGCAGGGTCACCACATGGGCATCCCGGGCAGGTTGATGACCGGCATAGATGGGTGAGTTGAATTGCGTCGGATGATCGGCACTGTCGAAGACATCCTTCACCCCCACCGGAACGCCGGCCAGCAAGCCACGATTGGTGTGCGACGCAGCATCGGCGCGGACTTTTCGGGCATCGAACGAGACGAAGGCCTGAATCTCCGGCTCCAGTGCCTGAATGCGCTCAAGGGCCGTTTCGGCGATGGCGGCGGCGGTGGTCTCACCCTTGATCACGGACTGACTGAGGGTCGTGGCATCCGGGACGGGGCGGATCATTTGGCGAACAACTGAGTGATGTCCTTGAACGCCTTGAACTCCAGCGCATTGCCGCAAGGATCGAAGAGAAACATCGTCGCTTGCTCACCCACCAATCCCTGGAAGCGAATGCCCGGTTCGATGACGAACCGGGTGTCGAGGGCTTTCAATCGCTCGGCCAACGCCTCCCATTCGTTCATCCCCAACACCACGCCGAAATGCGGCACCGGTACGTCATGACCATCGACAGCATTGGTGTGCGCGGCTTCTTGCGAGGCGTTTTTCGGCGCCAGGTGAATCACCAGTTGATGGCCGAAAAAATTGAAATCGACCCAATGATCGCTTGATCGACCTTCTTCCAGGCCGAACACGTTGCCGTAGAAATTACGTGCGGCAGTCAGGTCATGGACCGGGATGGCCAAGTGAAAAGGGGAGAGTTGCATCGGATGTGCCTCGGCTGTCTGGATTCGAACTGATTTTAGCCCTGTGCTTTTTGATTAAAAGACGATAATTTTTGCCGCGAGCTCAAATTATTTCGATCAAACGGGAACAATCATGCTGCGCGAACTGAAAACTTTCATTGCCGTCACACGCTATGGCACGTTCTCTGCGGCCGGAATGCACATCGGCCTGACCCAGTCGGCGGTCAGCGCGCAGATGCGCAATCTGGAGCAGGCGCTGGGTATTCGCTTGTTCGATCGCACCGGGCGTCAGGCGCTGCTCAATGCAGCGGGGCAACGCGCGTTGCCGATGGCGCGAGAGATCCTTGAGACCTTCAGCCGCATGGCGGTCAGCGATGATGTCAGCGAGTATCGCGGCGAGTTGAAAATAGGCGCCGTGGCCACGGCCCAGACCGGACTGCTGCCCCAGGCATTACTGCGACTGAGGCAACAGGCGCCGTTGCTGGAGCCGAAACTGGTGCCCGGCGTGTCGCTGAACCTGCTGAGCCAGGTGGACACCGGTGAGGTGGATCTGGCGATCCTGATCAAGCCGCCGTTCGAGTTGCCCAAGGAGCTGTCAGCGCAGATCATCCGCAAGGAACCGTTTGTATTGATCGTGCCGGCGGACCTTGAAGGCGATGAGCCGTTGCAGATCCTCGCGAGCCATCCGCAAGTGCGTTACGACCGCAATTCGTTCGGTGGAAGACTGGTAACCCGGTTTTTGCGCGAGCAGCAGATTGATGTGCAAGTGGCTTTGGAATTGGATGAGCTGGAAGCCATCGTGAAGATGGTTGAATGCGGATTAGGGGTGTCGCTGCTACCCGAGGCCGGGCTCTGGCTTGAGCATGGGGCGAAGGTGCGGATCATCCCGTTGGGCGCGTTGACGTTCTACCGGGAAATGGTCCTGTTGCAGCGCTATAGCCAGCGCACACAGCCGATCCAGCAGCTATTTGCCAGTTGCCTGACACCGAGTGATGGTTAAACACAAATCCCCTGTGGGAGTGAGCCTGCTCGCGATAGCGGACTGACATTCAAAATTGATGTCGACTGACACTCCGCTATCGCGAGCAGGCTCACTCCCACAGGGGTTCTGCATCAGGCCGCAAATCGCAGGTATAAAAAAACCCGCCTGAAGAGGCGGGTTTTTTAAGGGGCTGACCGAAGATTATTCTTCGAGGCTACCCATGGCCGTGGTGTTGAAACCACCGTCCACGTACATGATTTCGCCGCTGATGCCGGACGCCAGGTCCGAGCACAGGAAGGCGCCGGCATTGCCGACTTCGTCGATGGTGACGTTACGACGCAGCGGAGTTTGCGCTTCGTTGGCGGCCAGCATCTTACGGAAGTTCTTGATGCCGGAAGCAGCGAGGGTGCGGATCGGGCCAGCCGAGACGCAGTTGACGCGAGTGCCGTCCGGGCCCAGGGAGCCAGCCAGGTAACGAACGCCAGCTTCCAGGGAAGCCTTGGCCATGCCCATCACGTTGTAGTTCGGCATGGTGCGCTCGGCGCCCAGGTACGACAGGGTCAACAGGCTGCCATTGCGGCCTTTCATCATTTCGCGGCCAGCTTTGGCCAGGGCCACGAAGCTGTAGGCGCTGATGTCGTGAGCGATGCGGAAACCTTCACGGGTGGTGGCTTCGGTGAAGTCGCCATCCAGTTGGTCGCCCGGGGCGAAGCCGACGGAGTGCACGATGCAGTCCAGGCCGTCCCACTTCTTGCCCAGCTCAACGAAGACCTTGGCGATTTCTTCATCGCTGGCCACGTCGCACGGGAAGCACAGATCAGGGTTGGAGCCCCAGCTTTGTGCGAACTCTTCGACACGACCCTTGAGTTTGTCGTTCTGATAAGTGAAGGCAAGCTCAGCGCCCTCGCGATGCATGGCGGCAGCGATGCCGGATGCGATGGACAGCTTGCTGGCGACACCGACGATCAGTACGCGCTTACCGGCGAGAAAACCCATGTGTTGCTCCTCTCTTTCAGGTTATTGCGCAGTGGCCGGGGCCAGGAAAGCGGCTTCCAGCAACTGCTGTGTATACGGATGTTTGGGGGACGCAAAAATACTTTGCGCGTCTCCCTGTTCGACCACTTGGCCTTGCTTGACCACCATCAGCTGGTGGCTCAGCGCTTTGACGACAGCCAGGTCATGGCTGATAAACAGATACGTCAGGTTGTACTTGGTTTGCAGTGAACGCAAAAGCTCCACCACTTGGCGTTGCACTGTCCGGTCGAGGGCCGATGTCGGCTCGTCCAGCAGAATCAACGCCGGTTTTAGCACTAATGCCCGGGCAATGGCGATTCTCTGCCGTTGCCCGCCGGAAAATTCGTGGGGGTAGCGGTGCCGGGTTTCCGGATCCAGGCCTACCTCCTTGAGTGCCGCAATAATCGCCAGTTCCTGTTCCGCCTCGGTGCCCATCTTGTGGATCCGCAGGCCTTCGCCAACGATCTGGCTCACGCACATCCGTGGGCTCAGGCTGCCGAACGGGTCCTGAAACACCACCTGCATCTGTCGACGCAGCGGCCGAACCTGTTGCTGCGTCAGGCAGTCTAGCTGCTTGCCTTCAAAACGGATCGCGCCTTGGCTGCCGATCAGCCGCAAAATCGCCAAACCCAGTGTCGACTTGCCAGAGCCGCTTTCTCCCACAATCCCCAGGGTCTGGCCCTGAGGCAGGCTGAAATTGATGCCGTCCACCGCTTTGATGTGGTCTACGGTCTTTTTCAGAAAGCCTTTCTTGATCGGGAACCAGACTTTCAGGTCCTCGACTTGCAGCAACGGCGGGCCGATAACGTTAGTTGCCGGCTTGCCGCTGGGCTCCGCTGCCAGCAGTTCCCGAGTGTACGGATGCTGCGGTGCGCGGAACAACTCTTCGCACGATGCCTGTTCGACGATGCAACCGCGCTGCATGACACATACGCGATGCGCAATTCTTCGTACAAGGTTCAAATCGTGACTGATCAGTAGCAGCGCCATGCCCAGCCGGGCCTGTAATTCCTTGAGCAATTCAAGTATTTTCAGCTGAACGGTGACGTCCAGCGCGGTGGTCGGCTCGTCGGCGATCAGCAGTTCCGGCTCGTTGGCCAGGGCCATGGCAATCATCACCCGCTGACGCTGGCCACCGGACAGTTCGTGGGGCAGGGCCTTGAGACGCTTCTCGGGCTCCGGGATGCCGACCATTTCCAGCAGCTCCAGCGTGCGCTTGGTCGCGATTTTGCCGATCAGGCCTTTGTGGATGCCCAACACTTCGTTGATCTGCTTCTCGATCGAGTGCAGCGGATTGAGCGAAGTCATCGGCTCCTGGAAGATCATCGCAATCCGGTTGCCGCGGATGTGGCGGATGGTTTTCTCTTTCAGGTCCAGCAGGTTCTGGTCGGCGTAGGTGATGGTCCCGGACGGATGCCGGGCCAGCGGGTAGGGCAGCAGCCGCAGGATGGAATGGGCGGTCACCGATTTGCCGGAGCCACTTTCGCCCACCAGCGCCAGGGTTTCGCCGCGCTTGATATCGAAGCTGACGCCTTCGACCACCCGTTGAACGCGCTCGCCAACGACGAATTCGACGGCCAGGTCGCGCACTTCGATCAGATTGTCCTGATTCATTTCACTTCCTCGGGTCGAAGGCATCGCGAGCGGACTCGCCGATGAACACCAGCAAACTCAACATCAACGCCAGCACGGCAAACGCGCTCATACCGAGCCACGGCGCTTGCAGGTTGGATTTGCCCTGGGCCACCAGTTCACCCAGGGACGGCGCGCCAGGCGGCAGACCGAAGCCCAGAAAGTCGAGAGCGGTCAGGGTGCCGATGGCGCCGGTCAGGATGAACGGCATGAAGGTCATGGTCGAGACCATGGCGTTGGGCAGGATGTGGCGGAACATGATCGCACCATTCTGCATGCCCAGAGCCCGCGCGGCGCGCACGTATTCCAGGTTACGACCGCGCAGGAACTCGGCGCGCACCACGTCCACCAGGCTCATCCAGGAGAACAGCAGCATGATCCCCAGCAGCCACCAGAAGTTCGGCTGGACGAAGCTGGCAAGAATGATCAGTAGATACAACACCGGCAGCCCAGACCAGATCTCCAGAAAACGCTGCCCGGCCAAATCCACCCAGCCGCCGTAAAAGCCCTGCAAGGCCCCGGCGATCACGCCGATGATCGAGCTGAGAATGGTCAGCGTCAGGGCGAACAGCACCGAAATCCGGAAGCCGTAAATCACCCGGGCCAGCACATCGCGCCCCTGATCGTCGGTGCCCAGCAGGTTGTCGGCGGAAGGCGGCGCCGGGGCCGGGACTTTCAAGTCGTAGTTGATGCTTTGATAGCTGTAGGGAATCGGCGCCCACAGCACCCAGGCGTCCTTGGCCTTGAGCAATTCGCGGATGTACGGGCTCTTGTAGTTGGCTTCCAGCGGGAATTCGCCGCCGAAGGTGGTTTCCGGGTAACGCTTGAGCGCCGGGAAATACCAGCCATTGTCGTAGTGCACCACCAAGGGTTTGTCGTTGGCGATCAACTCGGCGCCGAGGCTCAGCCCGAACAGCAGCAGGAACAGCCACAACGACCACCAGCCACGCTTGTTGGCCTTGAAAAGTTCGAAACGTCGGCGATTGAGAGGGGACAGGTTCATCTCAATGCTCCCGGCTTTCGAAGTCGATGCGCGGATCGACAAAGGTGTAGGTGAGGTCGCCGATCAGTTTCACCACTAATCCCAACAGGGTGAAGATGAACAGCGTGCCAAAGACCACCGGGTAATCGCGGTTGATCGCCGCCTCGAAACTCATCAGCCCGAGGCCGTCGAGGGAGAAGATCACTTCCACCAGCAACGAACCGGTGAAGAAAATCCCGATAAACGCCGACGGGAACCCGGCGATGACCAACAGCATGGCGTTGCGGAACACGTGGCCGTAGAGCACGCGGTGATTGGTCAGGCCCTTGGCCTTGGCGGTGACCACGTACTGCTTGTTGATCTCGTCGAGGAAGCTGTTTTTGGTCAGCAGGGTCATGGTCGCGAAGTTGCCGATCACCAGCGCCGTCACTGGCAATGCCAGGTGCCAGAAGTAATCGAGGACCTTGCCGCCCATGCTCAATTCATCGAAGTTGTTGGAGGTCAGCCCTCTGAGCGGGAACCAGTCGAAATAGCTGCCGCCGGCAAAGACAACGATCAGCAGGATGGCGAACAGGAACGCCGGTATCGCGTAACCGACGATGATCGCCGAACTGGTCCAGACGTCGAAATGGCTGCCGTGCCGCGTCGCCTTGGCGATCCCCAGCGGGATCGACACCAGGTACATGATCAGCGTGCTCCACAACCCGAGGGAGATCGACACCGGCAACTTTTCCTTGATCAGGTCAATAACCTTGGCGTCGCGGAAGAAGCTGTCGCCGAAATCCAGGGTGGCGTAGTTCTTGATCATGATCCACAAGCGTTCCGGCGCCGATTTGTCGAAGCCGTACATGTGCTCGATTTCCTTGACCAGCGCCGGGTCCAGGCCTTGCGCCCCACGATAGGCCGAGCCGGCCACCGAGACTTCGGCACCGCCGCCAGCGATGCGGCTGGTGGCGCCTTCGAAGCCTTCGAGCTTGGCGATCATCTGCTCCACTGGCCCGCCGGGGGCGGCCTGGATGATCACGAAGTTGATCAGCAAAATGCCGAGCAAGGTCGGGATGATCAGCAGCAGTCGCCGAAAAATATACGCCAGCATCTGATTACTCCGTGCCCGTAGGGTCGGCTTGCAGTTTGGTTTCGACTTCTATCGGCAATGTCGCGTCAGGCTTGACCCACCAGGTATTAATGCCGATGTCGTACTTGGGGGAGATTTTCGGGTGGCCGATGTGGTTCCAGTACGCCACGCGCCAGGTCTTGATGTGCCAGTTGGGGATCACGTAATAGCCCCATTGGAGCACGCGGTCCAGTGCGCGGGCGTGGGCCACCAGACTTTTGCGCGAATCGGCGTTGATCAGTTGCTCGACCAACTGGTCCACCACCGGGTCTTTGAGGCCCATGGAATTGCGGCTGCCGGGTTTGTCGGCGGCGTCGGACATCCAGAATTCGCGTTGCTCGTTACCCGGCGAATTGGACTGCGGGAAGCTGCCGACGATCATGTCGAAGTCCCGCGAACGCACGCGGTTGATGTACTGCGAGACGTCGACCCGACGGATCACCAGTTCGATGCCCAGGTCGCTGAGGTTGCGCTTGAACGGCAGCAACACACGTTCGAATTCGGTCTGGGCCAACAGGAACTCGATGGTCACCGGTTTGCCATTGGCGTCGACCATCTTGTCATCGACAATCCGCCAGCCCGCCTCTTGCAGCAATTGATAGGCTTTGCGCTGCTGGGTGCGGATCATCCCGCTGGCGTCGGTCACCGGGTTCTGGAACGCCTCGCTGAACACCTGCTCGGGAATCTTGCCGCGGAACGGGTCGAGGATCGCGAGTTGATCGGCGTCCGGCAGGCCACTGGCCGCCATTTCCGAATTCTCGAAGTAGCTGCGGGTGCGCGCGTAGGCGCCGTTGAACAGTTGCTTGTTGGTCCATTCGAAGTCCAGCAACAGCGTCAGGGCCTGACGCACGCGCACATCCTGAAACACCGGGCGGCGCAGGTTGAACACGAAGCCTTGCATGCCGGTGGGGTTGCCGTTGGGGATCTCTTCCTTGATCAGCCGACCTTCGGCCACCGCCGGAATGTTGTAGGCCTTGGCCCAGTTTTTCGCGGCCGATTCCAGCCAGTAGTCGAACTGGCCGGCCTTGAGCGCTTCCAGTGCGACGGTGTTGTCGCGGTAGTAGTCGGTGGTCATCACGTCGAAGTTGTAGAACCCACGGTTGGCCGGCAGGTCCTTGGCCCAGTAATCCTTGACCCGCTCATAGCGCACCGAACGTCCAGCCTTCACTTCGCTGACCTTGTAGGGGCCGCTGCCCAATGGCATTTCCAGGTTGCCCTTGGTGAAATCGCGCGTCGCCCACCAATGCTTGGGTAGCACCGGCAATTGGCCGAGGATCAGCGGCAGCTCGCGGTTGTTGGTGTGCTTGAACTTGAACAGCACCGTCAGCGGATCTTCAGCGACCACTTCCTCGACATCGCTGTAGTAACCGCGGAACAGCGGAGCGCCGTCCTTGATCAGGGTCTGGAAGCTGAACACCACATCCTCGGCGCGCAGCGGATGCCCGTCGTGGAAGCGTGCCTCGGGGCGCAGGTAGAAACGCACCCAGCTGTTGTCCGGGGCTTTTTCGATCTTGCCGGCGACCAGGCCGTACTCGGTGAACGGCTCATCCAGGCCCTGTTTGGCCAGGGTGTCGTAGATCATGCTGATGTCGTCGGCCGCGACACCCTTGTTGATGAAAGGGTTGAGGCTGTCGAAGCCGCCGAAACCGGCCTGGCGGAAGATCCCGCCCTTGGGCGCGTCGGGGTTCACGTAATCGAAATGTTTGAAATCGGCCGGATATTTCGGCGGCTCGTTGTACAGGGTCAGGGCATGTTGCGGGGCGGCACAGGCCAGCCCGGCAAACAACAGACCGCTGGCCTGCAAGAGCAGGGTGCGTAAGGGTTTCATCGATCTTTCTCCGAAGATTTCAGCCACCAGGCGCTCAGGCCCAACGTGTAGGGCGGCGTGGTGACGAAGGCGAACCGGTTGCGGTAGGCCAGGCGGTGATAATTGAGGTACCAGTTGGGAATGATGTAGTGCTGCCACAGCAACACCCGGTCGAGCGCCTTGCCGGCGGCGACCTGTTCATCGCGGGTCTGGGCGGCGAGCAATTGTTCGAGTAAATGGTCGACCACCGGATTGGCAATCCCGGCGTAGTTTTTGCTGCCCTTGACCCCGACCTGGCTGGAATGGAAATACTGCCACTGTTCCAGGCCCGGGCTGAGGGTCTGGTTGAGGGTCATCAGGATCATGTCGAAGTCGAACTGATCGAGGCGTTGTTTGTACTGGGCGCGATCGACGGTGCGCAACCGGGCGTCGATGCCGATGCTGGCGAGGTTCTCGACGTAAGGCTGGAGGATACGTTCCAGGTTCGGGTTGACCAGCAGGATCTCGAAACGCAACGGTTGGCCGATGGAGTTTTGCAGTCGCTGACCGTTGAGCTTCCAGCCGGCCTCGGCGAGCAGCGACAGGGCCTTGCGCATGGTTTCCCGCGGAATGCCGCGGCCTTCGGTCTGCGGCAGGCTGAACGGTTCGGTGAGCAGCTTGGCGGGCAACTGATCGCGATAGGGCTTGAGCAGCAGCCACTCATGACCGACCGGTAGGCCGGTGGCGGAGAATTCGCTGTTGGGGTAATAACTCATGGCGCGCTTGTAGGCGCCGCTGAACAGCGTGCGGTTGGTCCACTCGAAGTCGAACATCAGGCCCAGCGCTTCGCGGACCTTGGCCTCGGCAAAAGCTGGCCGCCGGCTATTCATGAACAGGCCCTGGCTCTGGGTCGGGATCTGGTGCGCGATTTGCGCCTTGATCACATCGCCACGACGCACGGCCGGGAAGTTATAGCCATTGGCCCAGTTTTTCGCCTGGTGTTCGATATAGATGTCGAATTCGCCAGCCTTGAACGCTTCGAAAGCCACGTCGCTGTCACGGTAGAACTCGACTTCCATACGATTGACGTTGTATTTGCCACGATTGACCGGCAAGTCCTTGCCCCAGTAATCCTTGACCCGTTCGAAAATGATCCGTCGTCCAGGCTCTACCGAGGTGATGCGATAGGGGCCGCTGCCCAGTGGCGGTTCGAAGGTGGTGGCCTTGAAGTCGCGACCTTTCCAGTAATGCTGGGGCAACACCGGCAACTCGCCCAGGCGCAGGATCAGCAACGGGTTGCCGGCGCGCTTGAAGACGAAGCGAATACGTTGCGGATTGAGGATGTCGACCCGCGACACTTCCTGAAGGTTGGTGCGGTATTGCGGATGGCCTTCCTTGAGCAACAAACGGTAGGAGAACGCCACGTCATAGGCGGTAATCGGTGTGCCATCGTGGAAACGCGCTTCGGGGCGCAGATTGAACACCACCCAACTGCGGTCTTCGCTGTATTCCACCGATTGGGCGATCAGGCCATAGCTTGAGGTTGGTTCATCGCCGGACGGCGCGTACTGGCCGGTGCCGACCATCAACGGTTCATTGAGTTCGTTGATGCCGTATTGCAGGAAGTTGGCGGTGGAAACCGGACTCGAGCCTTTGAATGTGTAGGGGTTGAGCGTATCGAAGGTGCCAAACGCCATCACCCGCAACGTACCGCCCTTGGGCGCTTTCGGGTTGACCCAGTCGAAGTGGGTAAATCTGGCCGGGTACTTGAGCGTGCCGAACTGCGCATAACCATGGCTTTCGCTGATCGTCGCGCTTGCGGGGGAGCTCAAGGCCAGGCAGATCAGGAGCAGGAGGAGGGCATGCTTCAAGTCAGGGATCCGATCCAGGCGGCTTGGGCTTTGTGGGCCGTACAGTAACAGCTTGTATCGACAGGAAAAAGACGGGGGGTTAATGCGTGGTTAATTGTCGGGGAGATTGGCCTGCAAGCGCAAAACCTGTGGGAAGGGGGCTTGCCTGTGGCGAGGGGGCTTGCCGCCGTTCGGCTGCGCAGCAGTCGTAAATCCTGCGAATGCGGTGGACCTGAAAAAGTGCTGGGCCGCTTCGCGCCCCGACGGGGCAAGCCCCCCTCGCCACAACAGCCCATCCACCACAAAAGCCCCTCGACAGGGCGTGCTGATTAATGCGGGGAAGCCACCGTCAGCATCTGGCCGGGCTTCAGCGCCTGGCCAACACGTGGGTTCCAGCGCTTGAGGTGCTGCATTTCAACGTTGAAGCGTTTGGCGACCATGTACAGCGAGTCGCCTTGCTTGACCTTGTATTGGGTCTGCGACTTCTGCTTGTCAGCTTTAGTGTTTGCTTTGCTGTTCGCCGCCACGACGGTGTTGACCCGACCACGACTGCGCTTGGTGGTGTCCTGCATGACCAATGTCTGGCCGGCCTTGAGGTTCTTGCCGGTCATCTTGTTCCAGCGCTGCAGATCCTTGACGTCGACGTTGTTGGCCTTGGCGATAGCGGCCAGGTTGTCGCCGCGTTTGACGCGGTAGGCACGTTTGAGGCCGGCGATTTCAGAGTCGTCTGCGCCTTCGAATACCGGTTTGAGCGACTTCTTGCTGATCAGCTCTTCAGGACGCATGGTCGACAGGCTGGCGGTCAACAGTTGCGCCTTGGACGTCGGCACCAGCAAATGCTGGGGGCCATCGATGGTAGTGCGCTGCTTGAAGGCAGGGTTGAGCTGGAACAGTTCGTCTTCGTCGATGTTCGCCACCGCGGCGACCTTGGACAGGTCCATGCGCTGGTTGATTTCGACGACCTGGAAGTACGGTTCGTTGGCGATCGGGTTCAGGTTCACGCCGTAGGCTTCAGGTGCCAGCACCACTTGCGACAGGGCCAGCAGCTTTGGCACGTAGGCCTGGGTTTCGGCCGGCAGCGGCAGGTTCCAGTAATCGGTCGGCAAACCGAGCTTTTCGTTGCGCTCGATGGCCCGGCTGACGGTGCCTTCGCCGGCGTTGTACGCGGCCAGGGCCAGCAGCCAGTCGCCGTTGAACATGTCGTGCAGGCGGGTCAGGTAATCCATCGCCGCGGTGGTTGAGGCGGTGATATCGCGACGGCCATCATAGAAGCGGGTTTGACGCAGGTTGAAGTAACGCCCGGTGGAAGGGATGAATTGCCACAAGCCAACCGCGTTGGCCCGGGAATAGGCCATCGGGTTGTAGGCGCTTTCAATCACTGGCAGTAGCGCCAGTTCCAGCGGCATGTTGCGTTCTTCAAGGCGTTCGACGATGTAGTGAATGTAGAGGCTGCCGCGTTCGCCGGCGTTCTCGAGGAAGGACGGGTTGCTGGCGAACCACAGGCGCTGTTGCTCGATGCGCGGGTTGACACCCGCGTTGTCTTGCAACTGAAAGCCTTGGCGCATGCGCTCCCAGACATCTTGCGGAATTTGTGGAGTCGGTTTTTCGCTAAGCCAGATAGGTTTCTGCTTGGCCCGGGCGGCGATATTCGGAGTGTGTGTCGCTTCGGTCTGCGGCACATGGCTGGAACAGCCCGCCAGCGTGGCGGACACAGCCACCGCAATGGCTTGAGCCAAGCGGGTCAATGCGTCTGAATTGATGGCTTTACGAATAGATGACGACATTGGCTGGAAGTAAGTTCCGGGCAAAAATGTCGGGCGATTCTAGAAAGCGCACCCCCTGCGGTCAACCATTCAGAATTTTTGTACCAACGTGATGGCTACTTAGAACTTATCTTTCCAGGCACGCAGAGCAGCAAAAACCGCACTCGGAGCCCGGTTTTGGGTTCCATTCCGTTCGTCCACTTTTTCTTTAACGGATGTTACGTCGACACGCAAAAACGGGTTGGTCAGCTTTTCAAGCGCCAGAGTAGAGGGCAGCGTCATGATTCCGGCTTCACGTTGCGCGGTGACTTTTTCCAGACGTGCGGCGGTGTCCGCATTGCCCGGTTCGACCGCTGCGGCAAATTTCAGGTTGCTCAGCGTGTATTCGTGAGTGCAGTAGACCAGCGTATCTTCAGGCAACGCGGCCAGGCGGGTCAGTGAGGTATGCATCTGCTCCGGCGTGCCTTCGAACAAGCGCCCGCAACCGGCGGCGAACAGGGTGTCACCGCAGAACAGCAAACCATGATGGTAATAGGCGATATGCCCCAGGGTGTGGCCGGGCACGGCAAAGACATCGAAGTCCCAGCCCAGTACGCTCACGCGGTCGTTGTCCTTGAGCGATACGTCCCGCGCCGGGATGCTTTCGCTGGCCGGGCCGTAGACTGTCGCGTCTGTCGCTTTTTTCAGCTGCTCGACGCCGCCGACGTGGTCATGATGATGGTGAGTGATCAAAATATCACTCAACACCCAACCCGAATGCGCTTCGAGCCAGGCCTGCACTGGCGCGGCATCGCCCGGATCGACCACCGCGCAACGCTGGGTGCTGTGGTCTTGTAACAACCAGATGTAGTTGTCGGTGAAGGCGGGCAGGGCACTGATCTGTATCATCGTCGGATTCGCCAAGCGGAAAACAATGGCGCATCTTAGAACTTCCTGGCGCGTTGGAGAATGCAATGACCGATAAAGCGTTCGCTCAGGCTGATCCTGAATGGCTGACATTGATCAGCGCGGCCCGTGAATGGCTGTCCGGCCCCATCGGGCAATTTCTGCTGGACGAAGAACGTCGCATGCTCGAAGACGAGTTGGGACGGTTCTTCGGTGGCTACCTGGTGCATTACGGCCCGTCGGCCCAAACGCCGCCGTCGGCACCGCAAGTGCAGCGCAATGTGCGGCTCGGCGCGCCGTTGCCGGGGGTCGAGATCGTCTGTGAAGAGCAGGCGTGGCCATTGAGCGAGCATGCCGCCGATGTGGTGGTGTTGCAGCATGGGCTGGATTTCTGCCTGTCGCCCCACGGTCTGCTGCGCGAAGCGGCGAGCAGCGTGCGGCCCGGCGGGCATCTGCTGATCATCGGGATCAATCCCTGGAGCACCTGGGGTTTGCGTCACGTTTTTGCTCATGACGCGTTGCGCAAGGCTCGCTGCATCTCCCCGTCGCGAGTCGGTGACTGGCTGAACCTGCTGGGCTTCGCGCTGGAGAAACGCCGCTTCGGATGCTATCGTCCGCCGCTTGCGTCACCGGCCTGGCAGGCTCGTCTGGCCGGCTGGGAGCGCAAGGCCGGTGACTGGCAACTTTCGGGTGGCGGCTTCTATTTATTGGTTGCGCGCAAGATCGTGGTGGGCCTGCGGCCCGTCCGTCAGGAGCGGCGCGAACCGATGGGCAAGCTGATTCCATTGCCGATGGCCAAGGTCAATCGTCGCCGCATCGATCCATAAGACCTTTTTTATTTTCCCGGCCGGGTTTGCCCCGGCCTCGGGCATCGTCGATCACCGATCGGCGAGCCACGGCATTTTCTGGATAGATTGGCATGAGCGATAGCGTAGAACTCTTCACCGACGGCGCCTGTAAAGGCAACCCTGGCCCTGGCGGCTGGGGCGCTTTGCTGGTGTGCAAGGGCGTTGAAAAAGAACTGTGGGGCGGCGAAGCCAACACCACCAACAACCGCATGGAGCTGATGGGCGCTATCCGTGGTCTTGAAGAACTCAAGCGCTCCTGCGACGTGCTGCTGGTCACCGACTCGCAGTATGTGATGAAAGGCATCAACGAGTGGATGGACAACTGGAAGAAGCGCGGCTGGAAAACCGCTGCGAAAGAACCGGTGAAAAACGCTGATCTGTGGAAGTTGCTGGATGAGCAGGTCAATCGCCACAACGTCACCTGGAAATGGGTGCGCGGGCACATTGGCCATCACGGCAACGAACGCGCCGACCAACTGGCCAATCGTGGCGTGGATGAAGTACGCGGGTACAAGCAGGCTTGATTCCGGCTCTACCGATGCACCGCGTCGTGGCCAATCGCGAGCAGGCTCGCTCCCACATTTGATCTTCGTTGAGCACAAAATCTGTGACCCCCGAATTCAATGTGGGAGCGAGCCTGCTCGCGATGGGTGCAACACGGCGTACCTGAAAGACCCCGGCGAGCGTGTTAACATCGCCGTTTTTGCACGAATGACCCGTTGAGAGCTGAGCACTGATGGCCACCAGATCCGTTGTACTCGATACCGAAACCACCGGCATGCCGGTGACCGACGGCCACCGGATTATCGAAATCGGTTGTGTCGAGTTGATCGGTCGGCGCCTGACGGGCCGGCATTTTCACGTTTACCTGCAACCGGACCGCGAGAGTGATGAAGGCGCCATTGGCGTCCACGGCATCACCAACGAATTCTTGGTCGGCAAGCCGCGCTTCACTGAAGTCGCCGATGAGTTCTTTGAATTCATCAAGGGTGCGCAGCTGATCATCCATAACGCGGCGTTCGACGTTGGCTTCATCAACAACGAATTCGCCCTGATGGGCCAGCACGATCGTGCGGACATCACGCAGCACTGCTCGATCCTCGACACCTTGATGATGGCCCGGGAACGTCACCCGGGGCAGCGCAACAGCCTCGACGCCTTGTGCAAACGCTATGGCGTCGACAACTCCGGCCGTGAACTGCACGGCGCCTTGCTCGACTCCGAGATCCTCGCTGACGTTTACCTGACCATGACGGGCGGCCAGACCAGCCTGTCCCTGGCCGGTAATGCTTCCGACGGCAATGGTTCCGGGGAAGGTGCGGACAACTCCGCCACCGAGATCCGCCGCCTGCCGGTCGATCGTCAACCGACGCGTATCATCCGTGCCAGCGAGGATGACCTGGCCCAGCACATGGCACGCCTGGAAGTCATCGCCAAATCCGCCGGCGCTCCATCGCTCTGGCAGCAACTGGCCGAGGCCAAGGCTCAGGCGTAGCGCTGCGATCTTTTGATCTTGATCAAGCGTAACGCGCCCCGATGACCCATTTCAGTGCATCACACTCGCCACATGCGCTCGAACCCTCTACCCTGAGGTGATTGGTGGACCACGGTCTGCCGCCTCAGGACACTGAGCCCCATGTATAAAGATTTGAAATTCCCGGTCCTGATCGTCCATCGCGACATCAAGGCCGACACCGTGGCCGGTGATCGCGTGCGTGGCATCGCCCGGGAGCTGGAGCAGGAAGGCTTCAGCATTGTCTCGGCGGTGAATTACACCGAAGGGCGACTGGTCGCTTCGACCCATCACGGTCTTTCCTGCATGTTGATTGCGGCCGAAGACGCCAGCACAGACTCTCATCTATTGCACAACATGGCCGAGCTGATTGGCCTGGCGCGGGTGCGTGCGCCCGACTTGCCGATCTTCGCGCTGGGCGAGCAGGTGACCCTGGAGAACGCTCCGGCCGACGCCATGGCCGAACTCAATCAACTGCGCGGGATTCTTTATCTTTTCGAAGACACCGTGCCTTTTCTGGCCAGGCAGGTCGCGAGAGCGGCGCGCAAATATCTGGATGGTCTGCTGCCGCCGTTTTTCAAAGCGCTGGTGCAGCACACGGCCGACTCCAATTATTCCTGGCACACACCCGGCCATGGCGGCGGCGTGGCGTACCACAAGAGCCCGGTGGGTCAGGCGTTTCACCAGTTCTTCGGGGAAAACACTTTGCGTTCCGATTTGTCGGTGTCGGTGCCGGAACTCGGTTCTTTGCTCGATCACACTGGCCCGCTGGCGGAAGCCGAGGCTCGTGCTGCTCGCAATTTCGGCGCCGATCACACCTTCTTCGTGATCAATGGCACCTCGACCGCCAACAAGATTGTCTGGCATTCGATGGTCGCTCGCGATGACTTGGTGTTGGTGGACCGCAACTGCCACAAGTCGATATTGCACGCGATCATCATGACCGGCGCCATTCCGCTGTACCTGTGCCCGGAGCGCAATGAGCTGGGAATTATCGGCCCGATTCCCTTGAGCGAATTCAGCCGCGAATCGATCCAGGCCAAGATCGACGCCAGCCCGCTGACCAAGGGACGGGCACCCAAGGTCAAGTTGGCGGTGGTGACCAATTCGACGTACGACGGCCTCTGCTACAACGCTGAGCTGATCAAGCAGCAACTGGGCAATAGCGTCGAGGTCTTGCACTTCGATGAGGCTTGGTACGCCTATGCGGCGTTTCATGAGTTCTTCGCCGGGCGTTACGGCATGGGCACTTCCCGCAGTGAAGGCGGCCCCCTGGTGTTCACTACCCATTCCACCCACAAACTGCTGGCGGCGTTCAGCCAGGCGTCGATGATTCACGTTCAGGATGGCGGCGCGCGGCAACTGGATCGGGATCGCTTCAATGAAGCGTTCATGATGCACATCTCGACCTCGCCGCAGTACAGCATCATCGCCTCGCTGGATGTGGCATCGGCCATGATGGAAGGCCCGGCCGGGCGATCGCTGTTGCAGGAAATGTTCGACGAAGCGCTGAGTTTCCGCCGGGCGCTGGCCAATTTGCGTCAGCACATCGCCGCTGACGATTGGTGGTTTTCCATCTGGCAGCCGCCATCGGTGGAAGGCATCGACCGCGTGATCACCGATGACTGGCTGCTGCAGCCCGATGCCGACTGGCACGGCTTTGGCGGCGTGACCGACGACTACGTGCTGCTTGATCCGATCAAGGTCACGCTGGTGATGCCGGGCCTGACGGCAGGCGGGGCCCTCAGCCAGCGCGGAATTCCGGCAGCGGTGGTCAGCAAATTCCTTTGGGAACGTGGCTTGGTCGTTGAAAAGACCGGGCTGTATTCGTTCCTGGTGCTGTTCTCGATGGGCATTACCAAAGGCAAATGGAGCACGTTGCTGACCGAGTTGCTGGAATTCAAGCGCAGCTACGATGCCAATGTCAGTCTCGCGACCTGCCTGCCGTGCGTGGCACAAGAGGATGTCGCGCGCTATCAGGGCATGGGATTGCGCGATCTGTGCGATCAACTGCACGCCTGCTATCGCAGCAATGCCACGGCCAAACACCTGAAGCGCATGTACACCGTGCTCCCGGAAATCGCCATGAAGCCATCTGACGCCTATGATCAATTAGTGCGTGGCGAGGTTGAAGCGGTGTCGATCGATGCTCTGGACGGGCGGATCGCCGCAGTGATGCTGGTGCCGTACCCGCCGGGGATTCCGTTGATCATGCCCGGCGAGCGTTTTACCGAGTCGACGCGCTCGATTATCGATTACCTGGCGTTTGCCCGTACGTTCGACAGCAGCTTCCCGGGGTTTGTCGCTGATGTGCACGGCTTGCAACACGAAGATGAGGGCAATGGACGGCTATATACCGTCGATTGCATCAAGGAATGAGGACCTTTCCCAGTATGCAACCGCTCATGAATCCGAAATACCCAGGGCTGTCGGTACGCGTTGCCGACGATGGTTTTGCAGCCTACATCTGGGGCAGTGATTTCAGTTTTGAAGTCGCGGTCTACGGTGCCGCCGAAATCGGTAAACCGGTGGAGCAGTGGCCGGTGACACCGATCACGCCCTATCGCAAGTGCTACGGCATCGATCCCGAGGAGTTCAGCAGCTTCCGCGATGCCGCTGACAGCGCGATCTTCATGGCTTATCTCGATGATGAGCCCGTGGGTCACCTGGTGGTCAGCACCAACTGGAACGGCTTTGCCCATATTGACGAATTGGCGGTGCATGCGCCGGCGCGTCGTCATGGTGTGGCCAAGTCGTTGCTGGATGTGGCGCAGTTCTGGAGCCGCAAAAAGAAACTGCCAGGCATCATGCTCGAAACCCAGAACAATAATCTGGGGGCCTGCCGGCTCTATGAGCGCCTCGGTTACGTCCTGGGCGGAATCGATCATTTGCGTTATCGCGGAATCGATCCGAACACCGCCGAAGTGGCGCTATTCTGGTATCGATTGTTCGATAACCCGCTGGAAACCCCGCTTAGTTCGCCAGCATCGCCACGGCTTGTTCCGTGATGATGCCCAGCAATGCCTGAACTGCCAGCGATGGCTCGCCGCTCTTGAGGGTCAAGGCATACAGGCTTATTGGCACGGCCGGCGCCAGCGGGCACGCATCCAGCCCGGCCGATTTCGCCCCGAGGGCAGTGAAAGGGTCGACGATGGCCAGGCCTTCACCGGCCTCGACCATGCTGCGCATCATCTGGTGAGTCTGTACCCGGGTGTGAATGACCGGGGCAGGACGCAGGGCATGCAGCTTGTTTTCCAGCGCCGGGCTCAGCGGATCATGACCTTCCAGGCCTACCATCGATTGGCCGGCCAGGTCCTGCAGCGAGATGTACTTCTGTTTGGGTTGCAACCAGCCGTGGGGTGCCAGCAGCTGAAGCTTGCCTTGGGCGATCACCTGGCAATGAATGTCGGCGTGATCGGGGTCATGCAGGCTTAATCCCAGATCGCTTTCACGCAGCAGCAGGTTTCTGACGATCTCGCGGGTTGGTTGACTCAGAAGGGTGCAAGGCGCATCAGGAAGGCGTCGGCGCAGGGCGGCAATGCTCTGTGGCAATAGCTGCTGTGCCAAGGGCGGCGTGCAGATAATCCGCAAGGGCGGAGCCTGATATTGCTTGAGGCTGTTGGCCAGCCGCTGGACCGGCTCGAGCGCTTCATAGACGTGGGCGATCTGGACCTGTAACTCCCGCGCCTCGCGCGTGGCCTGCAAGCGTCCACGCACGCTGGAAAACAGCATGAAACCCAACTGATCCTCGGCGTCGCGCAGAATCCCTTCGACTTCAGCCACAGGCAACTGCAGCCATTCGGCGGCGGTGCCCAGGTGACCGGTCTGCAGGAGCGCCTGGATCACTTCGATATGACGTAAACGCATGCGTGAAGTCCATGTTCAGCAGGTGAGGGAGTCAGTGGCTGAATCCTAACTCAAGTGCGCGCATATGACTTCTGCTCATAACACGGGGTTATGAAGCGACGTTGGTTTCCGGCAGATTGCCGACATAAGTGTCGGGCTCACGCACGATGGTCACGTCCGACTGCACCAGCAAAAACTGGTTGTCATCGAGTTTCCGTACGCGGTCGCCAATGGCCAGCTTGTAAGTGGTAACAGGCACCGAGCCAGTGAGGCCGTCTGCCGACGGGGTGGATTCCTGGAACTCATGCACGGAATAAACGCGGCCTTCCGCGTCTCTTGCATGGAACTGACCGACGAGTACTGCTGCCATCTGCTTAGAACCTCTGGGGATAAATCACTCAATTTGCGGCTCTGTAGACCGTGGTTGGGCGAGGTAAGTTTTCCTACAGGAAAAAAATAGTCAGGGGCGACGTTTTTTCAGTCGCCCACTGGTTGAATCGTCATCTATAACTACAAGCTCTTTCATCCGACAGTCGAGAATCTTCCATGAGCAACGTCTATACGATCGCTGTACTGGTCGGCAGCTTGAGAAAGGAATCGATCAATCGCAAGGTGGCGCTGGCCCTGGCCGACCTGGCGCCTGCCAATCTCAAACTGGTTATCGTCGAAATCGGTGATCTGCCGCTCTACAACGAGGACATCGATGGTGCTTCACCGCCGGCAGCCTACAGCACTTTCCGGCAACAAGTGAGCTCATCCGACGCGGTGCTGTTCGTGACTCCCGAATACAACCGTTCTGTGCCTGCGCCGATGAAGAACGCGATCGACGTGGGTTCGCGCCCCTATGGCAAGAGTGTCTGGAGCGGAAAACCAGGCGCGGTGATCAGTGCTTCGCCGGGCGCTATCGGTGGTTTTGGCGCCAACCATCACCTGCGCCAGTCGATGGTGTTTCTGGATGTGCCGTGCATGCAGCAACCCGAAGCTTATCTGAGCAGTGCCGGTTCAGCGTTCGACGAGGCGGGAAAACTGTCCGAGTCGCTAAAACCGTTTCTGCAAAAATTCATCAATGCTTATGGCCTGTGGGTCGAACAACACAAGAAAGCGTGACAAACCCTGTGTAGGAACATCGCACACCAATCTGTCGTAGCCGCTGCTACATCGATCCCAGTGCGTTTGGGAAGGAGGGAGCAAGTTTGCGCTTTACTCCTCCCGTGCATTGCGGCTGAATCGCGGTTTGTTTTCCGACAAGGCTGCACTGCATGCTGACCGCATCGTTGATTTTCCTGCTGACCATCACCTTGGTGATCTGGCAGCCAAAAGGCCTTGGCGTTGGCTGGAGTGCGGTGTTCGGCGCGGTGCTTGCGCTGATTTTCGGAGTCGTTCAGCTGAGCGACATCCCGCTGGTGTGGCAGATTATCTGGAACGCCACCGGGACCTTTGTCGCGCTGATTGTCATCAGTCTGCTGCTGGACGAGGCGGGGTTCTTTGCCTGGGCGGCGCTGCATGTGGCCCGCTGGGGACGGGGCAGCGGACGCAAGCTGTTTGCTTATATGGTGCTGCTCGGTGCGTTGGTGTCGGCATTGTTCGCCAACGACGGGGCTGCGCTGATTCTTACACCCATCGTGATTTCCATGCTGCTGGCGTTGCGTTTTTCCCCGGCGGCGACCCTGGCGTTCGTCATGGGCGCCGGTTTCATCGCTGATACGGCGAGTCTGCCGTTGGTGGTGTCGAATCTGGTGAACATCGTTTCCGCTGACTTCTTCAACATTGGTTTCAATCGTTACGCGGCGGTGATGATCCCGGTCAACCTGGTGAGTGTCGCGGCGACCCTGGCGATGCTGATGTGGTTTTTCCGTCGTGCCATTCCCAAGGACTACGACCCCGAGCAACTGGCGCAACCGGCTTCTGCGATCCACGACCACGCTACGTTTTATGCCGGTTGGGCCGTGTTGGTGATTCTGCTGCTCGGCTGCTTCGCGCTGGAACCGCTGGGGATTCCGATCAGTGCCATTTCTGCGGTGTGCGCGGCGTTGCTGCTGGCCATCGCCGCCCGTGGTCACAAGATTTCCACCCGCAAAGTCATCAAGGAAGCGCCCTGGCATATCGTGATTTTCTCGCTGGGCATGTACCTGGTGGTGTATGGCCTGCGCAACGCCGGGCTCACGGGTTACCTGGCCGGATGGCTGGATGGTTTTGCCGGCTACGGCGTATGGGGCGCTGCCATGGGCACCGGCGTACTGACCGCGCTGCTGTCGTCGATGATGAACAATCTGCCGACGGTGCTGATCGGTTTGCTGTCAATCGATGCCAGCCAGGCGACCGGGGTGGTGAAGGAGGCGATGATCTATGCCAACGTCATCGGCAGCGACCTGGGGCCGAAGATTACGCCGATCGGCAGCCTGGCGACGCTGCTGTGGTTGCATGTGCTGGAGCGCAAGAGTATCCGGATCGGCTGGGGGTATTACTTCAAGGTCGGGATTGTGTTGACGGTGCCTGTTTTGCTGGTGACGTTGGCGGCGCTGGCTTTGCGGTTATCCATCTGAACTGCGTTGGCCCTTTCGCGAACAGGCTCGCTCCTACAGGTATCTTCGTCACAAGGAAATCAAATGTAGGAGCGAGCCTGCTCGCGATAGGGCCAGCCCAGACGCTAAAAAACTCAGCCACTGCCAGGAACGTTAGGCCAAAGATCCGCCACCAGAAACAGCCGCTCTGCCTCTTCCCAATCACCCTGGGCGTTTTCTGTGAGTCGCACCAGCAATTGCGCCGGGGCCAGCGGCTCCAGCTCGCTGAGCCAGGTGTTCAGCTGTTCAACACTCCAGGTCTGCTCCGCCGGGTAGTGCGCCGGCGCCAGCCAGGCATGGCGGGGCAGGGGTTGCCAGCGACCGAACGGGCGCTGTACGACAAAGTCTGCCCAGTCCTTCTGGTGCAGCCAGCTACCGCGTAAATGCTGGGGGTGCGCACCATTCGGTGGCTCGGCCGATCCCGGCCACGGATACAGCAAATAACCGCCCAGCCAAAAGTGCGCACTGAACTGCTGGATATCCAGCGCCGCCAATACTTCGCGGCTCTCCGGACGGGCCGAAATCGGCAGTTGATGCTGCGTCAGATGGGCCAGTTTACGGTCCAGCCGATCGTGGCAACCGGGGCCGAGCCACTGCGCCGTGTCGTATCCGTCGCCATTTTGCGGGCCAAGGTAAAGTTTGATCGCCAGTTCCAGATGATGCACGCCGTCACGATCGCGCAGCAGCATGTCCAGCTCACCCAGCGTGTGGCCTTCTCGGCGGATCGGCATATTGGCGGCAATCAGGTCGATACCCGGCGCGTGCTGCACGGCGTATTGCCAGAGGCGTTCGTAGTACAAGCCCAATCGCCGGGTTCGGGCCTGCGCCAGCCAGTGCAGCAAGTCATAACTGTCGCGATCGAGTTGCCGCAGCCACCGTTCCAGCCGATCCGGCGCTTGCACCCAGTCACTGCCGGTCAGCGGATGACGCTGCGGCCACGTCGTCACGCCAAGCATCGGCGGCGCGAGGATGACCCAAGCCAGGTCGCGCACTTCGGGATGGCGCAACTGGTGGGGTAACTGCAGCAAATCGGGAAATAGGATCATCTTGCGAGCATAGCCTCAATCGTGAGTACACCGTTGTGGCTGAAAGGATTTTGTCTATCCCGCGCTTTCGCCCATAATCGTGTTTTTCGCCGTCGCGCAGGAACCTCATGGAGCAATTTCGTAATATCGGCATCATCGGTCGCCTGGGCAGTTCGCAGGTGCTGGATACCGTCCGCCGACTGAAACGGTTTCTGCTCGATCGTCACCTGCACGTGATCCTCGAAGACACCATCGCCGAAGTGTTGCCGGGCCATGGCTTGCAAACCTCGTCGCGCAAGATGCTCGGCGAAGTATGTGACATGGTGATTGTGGTGGGTGGTGACGGCAGCCTGTTGGGTGCCGCCCGGGCGCTGGCCCGGCACAATATCCCGGTGCTGGGCATCAACCGTGGCAGCCTGGGCTTCCTGACCGATATCCGCCCCGATGAGCTGGAAGTCAAAGTCGCCGAAGTGCTCGACGGCCACTATCTGGTCGAGAACCGCTTCCTGCTGCAAGCCGAAGTTCGTCGTCATGCCGAGGCTATCGGTCAGGGCGACGCGCTGAACGACGTGGTGCTGCACCCTGGCAAGTCAACGCGGATGATCGAGTTCGAGTTGTACATCGACGGCCAGTTCGTCTGCAGCCAGAAGGCCGACGGCCTGATCGTCGCCACTCCGACCGGTTCGACCGCCTACGCGCTGTCGGCGGGCGGGCCGATCATGCACCCCAAGCTCGACGCTATTGTGATTGTGCCGATGTACCCCCATACCTTGTCGGGCAGGCCGATTGTGGTCGATGGCAACAGTGAGCTGAAAATCGTCGTGTCCAAAGATATGCAGATTTACCCGCAAGTCTCCTGTGACGGGCAGAACCATTTCACCTGCGCGCCGGGTGACACCATCACCATCAGCAAAAAAGCCCAAAAGCTGCGGCTGATTCATCCGCTCGATCACAACTACTATGAAGTCTGCAGGACCAAACTCGGTTGGGGTAGCAAGTTGGGTGGTGGAGGCGACTGATGCTCGATCCCGCGCGTAGCTACGACCTGATCGGTGACGTGCACGGTTGCGCTCTGACCCTTGAGCACTTGCTCGACCGGCTCGGTTACCAGAAACACGCTGGCGTCTGGCGGCATTCGTCGCGCATGGCAGTGTTCGTTGGCGACATCATTGACCGCGGCCCGCGGATTCGCGAAGCGCTGCACATCGTTCACGACATGGTCGAAGCGGGTCAGGCGCTGTGCATCATGGGTAACCATGAGTTCAACGCCCTCGGCTGGAGTACGCCGGCGCCTCCGGGCAGCGGCAAGCAGTTCGTGCGTGAACACACCCCGCGCCATGCCCGTTTGCTGAACGAAACCCTGACCCAGTTCGAAGGCCATCCGGCCGACTGGCATGACTTCCTGCAATGGTTCTACGAGATGCCATTGTTCGTCGACGCCGGGCGTTTTCGCGTGGTGCATGCCTGCTGGGATGCAGGCCTGATCGAACCCTTGCGCGCGCTGTTCCCCAATGGTTGCGTCGATGAGCATTTCCTCCAGGCCTCGGCCGTGCCGGGCAGTTTCGCCTGCACCGTGTTCGATCGCCTGCTGCGCGGCACTGACATGCGCTTGCCGCACGGGTTGACCATGACCAGCGGCGATGGCCTGACGCGTTCGTTCTTCCGCACCAAGTTCTGGGAAGACGACCCGCAAACCTATGGAGACATTGTGTTCCAGCCCGACGCCTTGCCCGAACCCGTGGCCCGGACGCCGCTGTCGTCCACTGAAAAAAACACCTTGCTGCGCTATGGCGTCGATGAACCTTTGTTGTTCGTGGGCCACTACTGGCGCAGCGGCAAACCGGCGCCGATCCGGCCGAACCTGGCCTGTCTGGATTACAGTGCGGTGCTTTACGGCAAACTGGTCGCCTACCGTCTGGACCAGGAAACCCGTCTCGACCCGCATAAATTTGTCTGGGTCGATGTCGAGCGGCCGGAGGTGCTGCGATGAGTGCCGTTGCTGTTTTACGCCTGCCGCTGGCGGTGGACTTGAGCGGGTTCGTCAAACTGTTGCAGCGCATGCAGGTGCCGCATCGGGTCAGTGAAGAGGCGGGCGAGCAAGTGCTGTGGGTGCCGGCCAACATCAGCGAAGACGTGCGTGTGTTGTACGAACGTTTCCCGGCCGGTGATCCCGATCAACAGCTGGACATTCCGGTGGCGCAAACCGTCAAGCACCCAGGTTTCGTCGAGCAACTGCGCCACGCCAAGGCGACGGCGTTCGTGTTGCTGCTGAGCCTGCTGGTCGGCGCGGTGACGCTGCTGGGCGAAAACCTCGACACGTTGCGCTGGCTGACCTTCCTCGATTTTCGCGTTGTCGGCGAGTACATCCACTTTGTGCCATTGGCTGACAGCCTGGCGGCGGGGCAGTGGTGGCGTCTGGTAACGCCGATGCTGATCCACTTCGGCATCCTGCACCTGGCCATGAACGGCATGTGGTACTGGGAGCTGGGGCGACGCATCGAGTCGCGCCAGGGCAGTATCAACCTGATCGGCCTGACCTTGCTGTTCGGCCTGGTCTCGAACTACGCCCAGTTTGTTTTCAGTGGCCCGACACTGTTTGGCGGGTTGTCCGGGGTGCTGTACGGCCTGCTCGGGCATTGCTGGATCTTTCAGCTGTTGTCGCCAAACCCGGCTTATCGCCTGCCGCGCGGCGTGCTGGTGATGATGCTGGTGTGGCTGGTGCTGTGTATGTCGGGACTGATCTCGTTGATCGGTTTCGGTGAAATTGCCAATGCGGCCCACGTCGGCGGGTTGCTCGTCGGATGCTTGACCGGCTTGTTGGGTGGTTTGTACAACCGCCGTAAACTGGCCGTCTAACCAGTTATGTCAATAAAGAGCGCGGAGCCCTTGATGTCCTCTTTTAACGAAATGATCAACAACATCACCCCCGAGATCTACCAGAGCCTGAAACTGGCGGTGGAAATCGGTAAATGGTCCGACGGTGGCAAACTTACCGCCGAACAACGCGAACTGTCGCTGCAAGCGATGATCGCCTGGGAAATCCAGAACCTGCCCGAAGACCAGCGCACCGGTTACATGGGCGTGCAGGAGTGCGGCTCCAAGTCGATCGAAGTGCCGAATATCCTGTTCAAATCGGATGCCGTCCATTGATCGAGATTGGCCGCGGTGCAATCAGCAAAATGTCGGCGCGCCTTGACGGGCCGAACGTGCAGTACGCGTTTCGTCTGGACGACGTCGAGGTGCCGGTCAATCCATTGATCGGGACCACGGTGCGCCTGGAATACCTGGGAGCGATTCATTGCACCCATTGCGGACGCAAGACTAAAACCAGCTTCAGCCAGGGTTACTGCTACCCGTGCATGACCAAACTGGCTCAGTGCGACATCTGCATCATGAGCCCGGAGCGTTGCCACTATGACGCTGGCACCTGCCGTGAACCAGAGTGGGGCGAGAAGTTTTGCATGACGGATCACATTGTATATCTGTCCAATTCTTCGGGAGTGAAGGTCGGGATTACCCGCGCCACTCAGCTGCCGACCCGTTGGATCGATCAGGGCGCCCGTCAGGCTCTGCCGATCATGCGGGTTTCGACCCGTCAGCAGTCGGGCTTCGTCGAAGACCTGTTCCGCAGTCAGGTGGCGGACAAGACCAACTGGCGTGCTTTACTCAAGGGCGATGCGGTGTCGGTCGATTTGGCGCAGGTTCGCGATCAGCTGTTCGACAGTTGCGCCGAAGGATTGCAAAGTTTGCAGGAACGATTCGGCCTACAGGCGATCCAGACTATTGCCGATGTAGAAACGCTCGAGATCCGCTATCCGGTCGAGCAATACCCGGCCAAGATCGTCAGCTTCAACCTGGACAAGAATCCGATCGCCGAAGGCACGCTGTTGGGAATCAAGGGCCAGTACCTGATTTTCGACACCGGCGTAATCAATATTCGTAAATACACGGCCTATCAGCTCGCCGTGCATCAGTAAGGACTCCAGCATGCGCACCGAACAACCGAAGATGATCTACCTGAAGGACTATCAGGCGCCCGAGTACCTGATCGACGAGACGCACCTGACCTTCGAGTTGTACGAGGACCACAGCCTGGTCCATGCGCAACTGGTGATGCGCCGCAATCCCGAGCGTTGCCCGGGCCTGCCGCCGCTGGTGCTGGATGGCCAACAGCTTGAATTGCTGTCGGTGAACCTGGCCGACATCGAATTGACCGCCGCCGACTATCAGTTGACGGAAAACCACCTGACCCTGCACCCGACCAGCACCACCTTCACGGTCGATACCAGCGTCAGGATCCACCCGGAAACCAACACTGCGCTGGAAGGCCTGTACAAATCCGGCACGATGTTCTGCACCCAGTGCGAAGCCGAAGGCTTCCGCAAGATCACCTATTACCTCGACCGTCCGGACGTGATGAGCACGTTCACCACCACGGTGGTTGCCGAGCAGCACAGCTATCCGGTGTTGCTCTCCAACGGCAACCCGATTGCCTCAGGTCCCGGCGAAGACGGCCGGCACTGGGCGACCTGGGAAGATCCGTTCAAGAAACCTGCTTACCTGTTCGCGCTGGTGGCCGGTGATTTGTGGTGCGTCGAAGACACCTTCACCACCATGACCGAGCGCTCTGTGGCGCTGCGCATTTATGTCGAGCCGGAAAACATCGACAAGTGCCAGCACGCCATGAACAGCCTGAAGAAGTCGATGCGCTGGGACGAAGAGGTCTACGGTCGCGAGTACGACCTGGACATCTTCATGATCGTCGCGGTCAACGACTTCAACATGGGTGCCATGGAGAACAAGGGCCTCAACATCTTCAACTCCAGCGCCGTGCTGGCTCGCGCTGAAACCGCGACCGACGCCGCGCACCAGCGGGTCGAGGCGATTGTTGCCCACGAGTACTTCCACAACTGGTCGGGCAACCGTGTGACCTGCCGCGACTGGTTCCAGTTGTCGCTGAAGGAAGGCTTCACCGTGTTCCGCGATTCGGGTTTCTCCGCCGACATGAATTCGGCCACGGTCAAGCGCATCCAGGACGTGGCGTACCTGCGCACCCACCAGTTCGCCGAAGATGCGGGTCCCATGGCTCACGCCGTGCGCCCGGACAGCTTCATCGAGATTTCCAACTTCTACACCCTGACCGTGTACGAAAAGGGCTCGGAAGTGGTCGGCATGATCCACACCTTGCTCGGCGCCGAAGGTTTCCGTAAAGGCAGCGACCTGTACTTCGAGCGCCATGACGGCCAGGCCGTGACCTGTGACGACTTCATCAAAGCGATGGAAGACGCCAACGGTGTCGACCTGACCCAGTTCAAGCGCTGGTACAGCCAGGCTGGCACACCGCGTTTGGCGGTCAGCGAGTCCTACGACGCGGCGGCGAAAACCTACAGCCTGACGTTCCGTCAAAGCTGCCCGGAAACTCCGGACAAGGTTGAGAAGCTGCCGTTCGTGATCCCGGTCGAACTGGGCCTGCTGGACGCCAAAGGCGCGGCCATTGCGTTGCGTCTTTCCGGTGAAGCCAGTGCCCAGGGCACCTCACGGGTCATCTCCGTAACCGAAGCCGAGCAGACGTTCACCTTCATCGACATCGCGCAACAGCCATTGCCTTCGTTGCTGCGTGGCTTCTCGGCGCCGGTGAAACTGAGCTTCCCGTACAACCGCGATCAACTGATGTTCCTGATGCAGCACGACAGCGATGGTTTCAATCGCTGGGATGCGGGTCAGCAATTGTCGGTTCAGGTGCTGCAAGAGCTGATTGCTCAGCAGCAAAAGGGCGAGAAACTGGTACTGGATCAGCGTCTGGTTTCTGCCTTGCGTACCGTGTTGTCGGACGAAACGCTGGATCAGGCGATGGTCGCGGAAATGCTCTCGCTGCCGGGCGAGGCGTATCTGACTGAGATCAGCGAAGTGGCTGACGTTGACGCCATTCACATCGCTCGCGAGTTTGCTCGCAAGCAATTGGCGGAAGGTTTGTTCGAGGCGCTGTGGCTGCGTTACCAGGCCAATCGCGATCTGTCGAAGAAAACCCCGTATGTGGCTGAAGCCGAACACTTCGCTCGTCGCGCGTTGCAGAACATTGCGCTGTCGTACCTGATGCTCAGCGGCAAACCGGAAGTGTTGGCGGCGACGCTCGAGCAGTTCGAGACCAGCGACAACATGACCGAGCGCCTGACGGCGTTGGCGGTATTGGTCAATTCGCCGTTCGAAGACGAGAAAGCCAAGGCCCTGGCCAGTTTTGCCGAGCACTTCAAGGACAATCCGCTGGTCATGGATCAGTGGTTCAGCGTCCAGGCGGGCAGCGTGCTGCCCGGTGGTCTGGAGCGGGTCAAGGCGTTGATGCAGCATCCGGCATTCAACATCAAGAACCCGAACAAGGTTCGTGCACTGGTCGGCGCGTTTGCCGGGCAGAACCTGATCAACTTCCATGCGGCCGATGGTTCGGGTTATCGGTTCCTCGCGGATCTGGTGATCGAGTTGAACGGGTTCAACCCGCAGATTGCTTCTCGGCAGTTGGCACCGCTGACTCGCTGGCGCAAGTATGACGATGCGCGCCAGGCGTTGATGAAAGGTGAGCTGGAGCGGATTCGCGCTTCGGGCCAGCTGTCCAGCGATGTGTTCGAGGTGGTCAGCAAAAGCCTGGTCTGACTCAGGGTTCGCTCCCACAGGGTAGGTGGGGTTAGATACCCTTATGGCGCTTGCGCACGAGTTTCATCACCACCACAAAAAACACTGGCACAAACAGCACCGCCAGTGTCGCCGTGATCATCCCGCCAATCACCCCGGTGCCGATGGCTTGCTGGCTCGCTGAACTGGCCCCGGTGGCAATCGCCAGCGGCACCACACCCAGAATGAACGCCAGCGACGTCATCACAATCGGTCGCAGCCGCAGGCGCGCGGCTTGCAGCGTGGCGTCGATCAGGTCGTGGCCTTCGTCGTACAGGCTCTTGGCGAACTCGATGATCAGGATCGCGTTCTTCGCCGACAGCCCGATGATGGTGATCAATCCAACCTTGAAGAACACGTCATTGGGCATCCCGCGCAAGGTCACGGCCAGTACCGCGCCGAGCACGCCAAGCGGCACCACCAGCAGCACCGAGGTCGGAATCGACCAGCTCTCATACAACGCGGCCAGACACAGGAACACAATCAGCAACGATAAACCGAGCAGGATCGGAGCCTGACTGCCGGATAACCGCTCCTGCAATGACAACCCGGTCCATTCCTGCCCCAACCCCGCCGGTCCTTGCGCCACCAGACGCTCGATTTCCGCCATGGCTTCGCCGGTGCTGTAACCGGGCGACGGTTCACCGGAAATACTGATTGCCGGGTAGCCGTTGTAGCGAGTCAATTGCGCAGGGCCCTGGGTCCACCTGGCCTGGACGAAGGCCGACAACGGCACCATTTTCCCGGCGCTGTTGCGCACGTGAATCTTCAGCAGATCGGCGACCTGACTGCGCTGATCGCCTTCAGCCTGCACCACCACACGCTGCATCCGCCCCTGATTAGGGAAGTCGTTGATATAGGCCGAACCGACGGCGGTGGACAGCACGTTGCCAATGTCGGCAAAGGACACGCCCAGCGCGTTGGCCTGTTTGCGGTCGACTTCCAATTGCACCTGCGGCGCTTCGGCCAGGGCGCTTTCGCGCACGTTCATCAGGATCGGACTTTTCTCGGCGCCAGCGAGCAATTCACTACGCGCCTGCATCAGCGTGGCATGGCCGAGGCCGCCACGGTCCTGCAAGCGGAACTCGAAACCGCTGGAAGTGCCAAGGCCATCCACCGGCGGCGGCAGCACTGCAAACGCCACGGCGTCCCTGATCTGGCTCAACGCGATGTTGGCGCGATCGGCAATGGAACTGGCCGAGTCGTCGCTACCCCTGTCAGACCAGTCCTTGAGCGTGGTAAACGCCAACGCGGCGTTCTGCCCGCTACCGGAAAAACTGAAACCGAGAATCACCGTGCTGTCGCCGACGCCGGGTTCAGTGGCGTTGTGGGCTTCGATCTGCTCGACCACCTGCACCGTGCGGTTCTTGCTTGCACCCGGTGGCAGTTGAATGTCGGTGATGGTGTAACCCTGATCCTCCACCGGCAGGAACGAGGAGGGCAGGCGACTGAAGCACACGCCCAATCCGATCAGCAGCACGCCGTAGATCAACAGGTAGCGGCCTGTGCGTTTCAGTGCATAGGCAACCCAGCCCTGATAACGCTCGGTCAGTTGCTCGAAGCGCCGGTTGAACCAGCCGAAGAACCCGCGCTTCTCGTGGTGTTCACCCTTGGCAATCGGCTTGAGCAGCGTCGCGCACAACGCCGGGGTCAAGGTCAGGGCGAGGAACGCCGAGAACAGGATCGACGTCGCCATCGACAAGGAGAACTGCCGGTAAATCACCCCGACCGAGCCCTGCATGAACGCCATCGGAATGAACACCGCGACCAGCACCAGCGTGATGCCGATGATCGCCCCGGTGATCTGCTTCATCGCCTTGCGCGTTGCTTCTTTGGGCGACAGGCCTTCGGTGGCCATGAGCCGCTCGACGTTCTCCACCACCACAATCGCGTCATCCACCAGGATGCCGATCGCCAGCACCATGCCGAACATGGTCAGCACGTTGATCGAGAACCCCAGCGCCAACATGGTCGCAAAGGTGCCCATCAGCGCCACCGGCACCACCAGGGTCGGAATCAGCGTGTAGCGGATGTTTTGCAGGAACAGGAACATCACCGCGAACACCAGCAACATCGCCTCGCCAAGGGTGTAAACCACCTTGGTGATCGAGACTTTGACGAAGGGCGAGGTGTCGTACGGGATCTTGTATTCCACGCCAGCGGGGAAGTAGCGCGCCAGTTCGTCCATCTTCGCCCGCACCAACGTGGCAGTGCTCAAGGCATTGGCGCCCGGTGCCAACTGCACGCTGACGGCGGTCGATGGTTTGCCGTTAAGGCGGGTGGAGAACTGGTATTCCTGACTGCCGATCTCGACACGCGCCACATCTTTGATGCGCACCGTGGAGCCGTCGGGATTGGCTTTCAGGACGATGTCGGCGAATTCTTCCGGGGTCGACAACTGGCCTTTGACCAGAATGGTCGCGGTGATTTCCTGGGTGGTGCGGGTTGGCAAATCGCCGATGCTACCCGCCGACACTTGCGCGTTCTGCGCGACGATGGCGGCGTTGACATCGGCCGGGGTCAGGTTGAAGCCGATCAGCTTCTGCGGATCGATCCAGATTCGCATGGCCCGTTCGGCACCGTACAACTGCGCCTTGCCGACGCCGTCCAGACGCTTGATCTCGTTCATCACGTTGCGCGCCAGGTAATCGCTGAGCGCCACGTCGTCGAGCTTGCCGTCGCTGGAGGTGAGGGTGATCAGCAACAAGAAGCCGGCGGAGACTTTCTCCACCTGCAAACCCTGTTGTGTCACCGCTTGAGGCAGACGCGACTCGACCACTTTCAGGCGGTTTTGCACATCGACCTGCGCCATTTCCGGGTCAGTGCCCGGCTGGAACGTCGCGGTGATGGTGGCACTGCCGAGGCTGCTCTGGGATTCGAAATACAGCAGATGGTCAGCGCCGTTGAGTTCTTCCTCGATCAGGCTGACCACGCTTTCGTCCACGGTCTGCGCTGAAGCACCGGGGTACACCGCGTAGATTTCGACTTTCGGCGGCGCGACGTTGGGGTATTGCGCCACCGGCAACTGTGGAATGGCCAGGGCGCCGGCCAACAGGATGAACAGGGCAACCACCCAGGCGAACACCGGGCGATCGATAAAGAACTGCGGCATAAAGAAGCGTCCTGCTTACTGGCCAGAAACCTGGGCAAGTGGAAGAGGGGTGTCGTCGATCTGCACTTTTTCGCCGGGACGGGCGTGCTGCAGGCCTTCGGTGACGATGCGGTCACCGGGCTTGAGACCGGCGGTGACGATCCAGCGATCGTTCTGCACGGCGCCCAGTTCGACCGGTTGCTGGCCGACTCGCTGCTCGGCATCGAGCAACAGCACTTGGGCAATACCGGCACTGTCACGCTGGATGGCCCGTTGCGGCACGCTGATGCCTTGTTGGTTGACCGCTTGCTCCAAACGCACGCGCACGAAGCTGCCCGGCAGCAAATCGAGGTCCGGGTTGGGGAATTCGCTGCGCAGAATGATCTGGCCGGTGCCGGGGTCGACGGTGATGTCGGCGAACAGCAACTTGCCGGGCAACGGATAGAGACTGCCGTCGTCCTGGATCAGCGTGGCTTTGACCTGGTCCTGACCGACCTGCTGCAAGTGGCCGGAACGGAACGCCCGGCGCAGGTCGTTTAGTTCTCGGGTCGATTGGGTGAGGTCGGCGTGAATCGGGTTCAGTTGCTGGATCAATGCCAGCGGTGTGGTTTCGTTCTGCCCGACCAGTGCGCCTTCGGTTACCAGCGCGCGACCGATGCGCCCGGAAATCGGGGCGGTGACGGTGGCGTAACCCAGGTTGAGTTTCGCCCGTTCCACGGCAGCCTGGTTCGCGGCGACGTCGGCAGCGGTTTGCCGGGCACTGGCCCGGGCGTTGTCATAGTCCTGACCGCTGATGGCATTGCCTTCGATCAACTGCGCGTAACGCTGCTCTTGCAGGCGCGCCTGGAACGCATTGGCTTGCGCCTTGCGCAGCGCCGCTTCGGCGCTGTCCAGGTCGGCCTTGAACGGCGCCGGGTCGATACGGAACAACACTTCACCTTTTTTCACATCACTGCCTTCACGGAACGCCCGTTGCAACACCACCCCGGCAACCCGGGCGCGGACTTCGGCAATGCGTGGCGCGGCAATCCGCCCGCTCAGTTCACTGGTGATCGAGAGTGGGCTGGCCTGGATGGTTTCAATGCGAACCGTGGCCAGAGGCGCCTGTTCTTCGGCCGTCGAGGCCTTGTCACAAGCGCTTAGCGTCACCGCCAGTGCAATCAGGCTGAGCCTGGCAAGCAGATTCTTTGACATGTAATACCCCAATAATGACCCCCCGCATCCTACGGGGAGGCGACGAGGGTAGCGGTGAAGCTTTGTTGGTGCTGTGTGAAATTGTGTAAGGGTTTTACTCAGGCACGGTTGAGGGCGTATATCCTTCACGCCTCGATTTCTATTGCGACTGTTAGATTGCTTTCGCGAGCAGGCTCGCTCCTACAGTTGAAATGCGGTCCCCTGTGGGAGCGAGCCTGCTCGCGAAAGCGGTCTGTCAAACGCCACTGCACTTTCTGGAAACACCCCATGCCCAACATCCTCCTGGTCGAAGACGACACCGCGCTCTCCGAACTGATTGCCAGTTACCTGGAACGCAACGGCTATAGCGTCAGCGTGATCAGCCGTGGCGACCATGTGCGCGAACGGGCGCGGGTCAATCCGCCGGACCTGGTGATCCTTGACCTGATGCTGCCGGGGCTCGATGGCCTGCAAGTCTGCCGTTTGCTGCGCGCCGATTCGGCCACCTTGCCGATCCTGATGCTCACCGCCCGCGACGACAGCCACGATCAGGTGCTGGGCCTGGAAATGGGCGCTGACGACTACGTCACCAAACCTTGCGAACCGCGGGTGTTACTGGCCCGGGTGCGGACGTTGTTGCGACGCAGCAGTCTGATTGAACCGCAGACGGCCAACGACCGCATCCTGATGGGCAATCTGTGCATCGATTTGTCCGAGCGCACCGTGACCTGGCGCGAGCAATTGGTCGAACTGTCCAGCGGTGAATACAACCTGCTGGTGGTGCTCGCTCGGCATGCCGGTGAAGTGCTCAGTCGTGACCAGATCCTGCAACGCCTGCGCGGCATCGAGTTCAATGGCACCGACCGCTCGGTGGACGTGGCGATTTCCAAGCTGCGGCGCAAGTTCGACGATCACGCCGGCGAGGCGCGCAAGATCAAGACGGTGTGGGGGAAGGGGTACCTGTTCAGCCGTTCCGAGTGGGAATGCTGAGTCGATGTTCAGAATCCTGTTTCGCCTGTATCTGGTGACCATCGTTTCGTACAGCGCGGCGATCTATCTGGTGCCTGACGTGGTGATCAAGGTCTTCCAGGAGCGCTTTGTCACCTACAACCTCGATTATTCGCGCGGGCTGCAAACCCTCATCGTCAAACAGTTTCACGCCGTGCCCCCGGCACAGTGGCCGGCATTGGCCGCGGAGATGGACAAGGAATTCCAGCCGCTGCACATCGTCCTGACCGGTAACGACGACCCCGATTTCACCGCGGATGAGCGCAGGCGTTTGCAGCGTGGCGAGAACATCGTGCGCATTGGCGACTGGGGCTGGCGCACCCTGGCGGTGTCGCCGCTGAACGAGCGGACGGTGGTGGAGATGATCGTGCCGCCGGACCCGATAGACGTCAGCCTGTTGTACTGGAGCATCAACGTGTTGATCGGCGCGACCATGCTCGCCTGCCTGTTGCTGTGGCTGCGCCCGCACTGGCGCGACCTGGAACGCCTCAAAGGGACGGCTGAACGTTTCGGCAAGGGCCATTTGAGCGAACGCACACAGATTTCCAGAAGCTCCAACATCGGTAGCCTGGCCAACGTCTTCGACACCATGGCTGGCGATATCGAGAACCTGCTCAATCAGCAGCGGGACCTGCTCAATGCCGTGTCTCACGAATTGCGTACACCCCTGACACGACTGGATTTCGGCCTGGCGCTGGCACTGTCCGACGATTTGCCCGCCGCCAGTCGCGAGCGTCTGCAAGGGCTGGTCGCGCACATTCGCGAACTCGATGAGCTGGTGCTGGAACTGTTGTCCTACAGCCGCCTGCAAAACCCGGCGCGGCTGCCGGAGCGGGTCGAAGTGTCGCTGGATGAATTTATCGACAGCATCCTCGGCAGCGTCGACGAAGAACTGGAATCCCCGGACATCGTTATCGATGTGCTCCTGCACGGACAACTTGAGCGCTTCACCCTCGACCCAAGGCTGACTGCCCGCGCCATACAGAACCTGCTGCGCAATGCGATGCGCTACTGCGAAAAACGCATCCAGATTGGTGTGCAGGTGTGTGCCAAGGGGGCGGAAATCTGGGTGGACGACGATGGGATCGGTATTCCGGATGAGGAGCGGGAGCGGATTTTCGAACCGTTCTATCGGTTGGATCGCAGTCGGGATCGGGCCACGGGCGGGTTTGGTCTGGGGTTGGCAATCAGTCGTCGGGCGTTGGAAGCCCAGGGCGGTACGCTCACCGTTGAAGCGTCGCCGCTGGGTGGGGCACGGTTTCGGTTGTGGTTGCCCACCTCAGCCTGACGCGTATCAGCTCAGTACGCGAATCGGTTCTCCCGCAGACCACGCCTGAATATCCTCGATCATCTGCGAGAAAAACTGCTGATAGTTTTGTTGGCTGACATACCCGACGTGGGGCGTGGCCAGCACAGTGTCCAGGGTTCTGAACGGATGATGAGGTGGCAAGGGTTCCTGCTCGAAGACGTCCAGCGCAGCACCGGCCAGTCGCCGTTTTTGCAACGCCTTGATCAACGCCGCCTCATCGACGATCGGGCCACGGGCAGTGTTGACCAGCAGCGCCGAAGGTTTCATCCAGTCCAACGCCTGGGCGTCCACCAAGCCGCGGCTACGCTCGCTGAGCACCAGATGGACCGAGAGCACATCGGCCTGTTCGAACAGTTCCTGTTTGCTGACGCAGGTCACGCCGACTTCGGCTGCGCGTGCGGCGGTCAGGTTCTCGCTCCAGGCAATCACCCGCATGCCGAACACCTGGCCGAACCGGGCAACGCGAGTGCCAATGCTGCCCAGCCCCAGGATTGCCAGGGTCTTGCCATGCAGGTCGCCGCCCAGTCTTTGCTGCCATAAACCGGCTCGCAGGGCGTTGGCTTCAACCACCAGGTTGCGGGTCGCCGCCATGATCAACGCCCAGGTCAGTTCCGGCGCGGCGTGCTTGTAACTGTCGGTGCCACAGACCTGAATGCCCTGCGCGGCGGCGGCTTTCAGGTCCAGGGCGGCGTTGCGCATGCCACCGGTGACCAGCAGCTTGAGATTCGGTAAGCGCCGCAGCAAGTCCTCATCGAACCGGGTGCGTTCGCGCATCACGCAGATCACTTCGAACTCGCCCAGCCTTGCCGCCAGGGTGTCGTTGTCGCCAGGGTAGTCATGGATGAAACTTACCTGGCCGATGGGCTCCAGCACCGACCAGTCCACCACGTCACGGGCCACGTCCTGCCAGTCATCAATCATCGCGATCTGCACTGTCATCGGCTTTACCTCATCAATGAACGGGGTTGGTATTGTTCAGCCAAGCGAGCAGGGCCTGGTGGAATTGCGCCGGTTCTTCCATTTGCGGCGCGTGGCCCATGCCGGGGAATTCGACCAGCGTCGATCGGGGAATCAGTTTCGCCACCTGCTTGCCGAGGACGTCGTAGTGACCGAGTTTCGCCTTGACCTCGGGCGGTGCGATGTCGCTGCCGATGGCCGTGGTATCGGATGTACCGATCAGCAGCAGGGTCGGCATCTTCAGGTCCTTGAACTCGTAGTACACCGGTTGGGTGAAGATCATGTCGTAGATCAGCGCCGAATTCCACGCCACCTGCGTATGCCCCGGCCCTTTGTTCAGTCCCGCGAGCATGTCTACCCAGCGATCGAATTCCGGCTTCCAGCGACCGCCGTAATAGGTGTTGCGTTCATAGGTGCGGATGCCGTCGGCGGTGAGTTTCAGCTCGCGCTCATACCATTGATCGACCGTGCGATAGGGCACGCCGAGCGCTTTCCAGTCTTCCAGGCCGATGGGGTTGACCAGGGCCAGTTGTTCAACCTGATCGGGGTATTGCAGCGCATAGCGAGTGGCGAGCATGCCGCCGGTGGAGTGCCCGAGAACACTGGCCTTTTGAATGCCCAGGGCCTTGAGCAATTGCTGGGTGTTGGTCGCCAGTTGCTGGAAGCTGTACTGATAATGGTCGGGTTTGCTGGAGGTGCAGAAACCGATCTGGTCCGGGGCGATGACCCGGTAACCGGCTTCACTCAGGGCCTTGATCGAACTGTCCCAGGTGGCACCGCAGAAGTTCTTGCCGTGCATCAGCACCACGCTGCGTCCGTTGGCCTTGCCGTTGGCGGCGACATCCATGTAACCCATTTGCAGGGATTTGCCCTGGGATTCAAAGGCGAAATGCTTGACCGTGTAGGGGTATTCGAAACCTTGCAGCTCCGGCCCGTATTCCGGGCCTTCGGCGTGGGCGATGACAGGCAATGCAGCGGTCAGTAGCAGGCTGGGCAGCCAGCGGATAGGGGTGAGGGACATGGGCGAGCTCCATTGGAAATCGGCCGATGCTGGATCGGCATGATTAGGGCGACATTAAACACAGGCAATCGCCGTGGATAATCGTTCAACCCATCCAGCCCACTGTGGCCATGGCCAACACACCATAACGGGCGCCTTTGGCGAGGGTCACGATCAGCAGGAATCGCCCCAGCGGCTCGCGCATCACGCCGGCCACCAAGGTCAGCGGATCACCGATCACAGGCACCCAGCTCAGCAGCAACGACCAATGACCGTAACGCTGATAATGCACCCGGGCTTTTTCCAGATGGCGCGGGCTGACGGGAAACCAGCGCCGATCATGAAACCGCTCGATACCGCGCCCCAGCCACCAGTTCACCAGCGACCCCAGGACATTGCCCAATGTCGCCACGGCGAGCAGCGACCAGAGCCAATACTTGCCGCTGAGCAACAGCCCCACCAACACCGCTTCGGACTGCAAGGGCAGCAAGGTTGCCGCACCGAATGCGGCAAAGAACAGCCCGATGTACGCACCGAACATCAATGGGCCGGGTAGTCCGCCACCACCATGTCGGTGCCATCTTTCTTCAGGCCGATCACTTGATACGCATCACTCATGCCGTCCATTTCCATGCCGGGTGAACCCATGGGCATGCCGGGTGCGGCGACGCCCAGCAGATCGTCGCGCTTGCTCAAGGCCAGCACCTGATCGGCGGGGACATGACCTTCAACGAATTTGCCGTTGATCAAAGCGGTATGACACGACGCCAGACGTGGAGGCACGCCGTGCTGTTGCTTGAATTCGCTCATATTGGCTTCGACGTGATCGTCGACTTTGAAGCCGTTGGCTTCCAGATGGCTGATCCATTTTTTGCAGCAACCGCAATTGGCATCGCGGTGAACCTCGATCGGGATCAGGTCGGCGGCCTGGGCCAGGGAGGAAATGAACAGGGCGCTCAGGGCGACCAGACGCAGGTGGGTTCGCATGGGGGATCTCGTCTCGAATAGCGGCCAAAAAATGCATTTTGACCATTCTAACCAGTATCGAGGCAGGAGATTGTTTCGAAGTAATACGAGTTTCAGCCGCCGCACATTCTTTGTAGCAGCTGCCGAAGGCTGCGTCCGGCTGCGTAGCGTCGAAAAATCACACTCCCATTGGATAAGCCAATGAAACAGGGCGCTTTTCCGCTTGTATCGTAAATGTACGAGAATTGTAAAAAACCGGAATAAATAGTTGGTATGGCAAGTGGCCAGGCTGATACTCGCCCGCTCTTAACCAGATTAAACAAGGAGCTTTTTATGGTCGCCTCACACGGATGTCTGTTTCAGATAGCGCAGTCGGGAGTTCGGTCATGACTATTGGCTATACCGGTGCCTGGACTTCCAAGGCAGGTTTGCTGGTCAAGGACACAGGCGCTGGCAAGCCTGTGACGCACAGCGCCAGGGTCAAGCAAATGCTGGCATTGGTGGGAAGCGATCCCAGTGCGCTCAACACGAAGTTGATGGATGAGCAGAAACTGCACAGAAACATCAAAGGCTTCGATCCGGAAAATGTCACCGCCAAACAACTGGGCAATCTCAGTGCGTTCTTGAAAGCCAAAGGACTGATTTCTGATATTACTTCAATGACCTTAATGAATGCCGGTGACAAGTTTGACCGGTTCGGAATACAGAAAGACCCGGATGCGAAATTCAATGCACTGGAGTATTTCGCCACTCAACTGGACACCATCCAGAACAACAGCATCAAGGGTGACAAGTACGCTGCGGGACTGATCCCGGAATACAAGAAAGCGATCTACGTACTGCAGAATTTACAAGCTTATGGCAAGGGCAACGGCACATCAGTGCCTACCGACAAGGGCGTCAGCTCAAAGGCGTGACGGTTTGTCCTGGCCCACTCAACTTGTCGAATGGGCCAGGTGTCGGTTACCGGTCAAGTAACTCCATGACTTCTTCCGGATAACGTAAACCCGCCGTGGCATTGGCCGGGAATATCGCTTCCAGTGCTTGCAAGTCTTCGCCGCTGAGCTTCACATCCAGCGCGGCCACATTTTCTTCCAGGTATTTACGCTGTTTGGTTCCGGGAATCGGGATAACGTAATCACCCTGAGCCAGCACCCATGCGAGCGCGAGTTGGCCGGCGGTCACGCCTTTGTCTGCGGCCAGGTCCTGCACTTGCCGCACCAACAACAGGTTTTTGGCGAAGTTTTCGCCTTGAAAACGTGGGCTGAAGCGCCGGTAGTCGTCTGCCGCGAAATCATCAGGGCTTTTCAGCGCGCCGGTGAGAAAGCCACGGCCCAAAGGGCTGTAGGGGACGAAGGCAACCCCCAGGCGCTGACACGCCGCCAGACAACCGTTTTCCTCCTGATCACGGCTCCATAACGAATATTCACTTTGCAGCGCACTGATCGGATGAACCTTGTGCGCGCGCTCAAGCGTTGCGACCGAGGCCTCGCTCAAACCCAGGTATCGAACCTTGCCGGCTTTCACCAGGTCGGCCATGGCGCCGACGGTTTCCTCGATGGCCACCTGCGGATCGATGCGGTGCTGGTAATACAAGTCCAGAGTCTCGACACCGAGGCGCTTGAGGGTGCCGTCGATAGCGGCGCGAATGTACTCCGGTCGGCCATTCACGCCCCGCGCAACCGGATTGGCCGGGTCGCGAACGATCCCGAATTTGCTGGCCAGAAACACCTGGTCTCGCTTGCCGACGATGGCTTTGCCGATCAGTTCTTCGTTGGTGTGCGGGCCGTACATGTCGGCGGTGTCGAGCAGGTTGATGCCCAATTCCAGCGCGCGATGCAGTGTGACCGTGGCTTCGCGGACGTCCACGCCAGTCGTGTAGAAATCGGTCATGCCCATGCAGCCCAGACCCATCGCGCTGACGAGTGGACCGTTTTTGCCCAGTTGACGTGTTTGCATTGAAATCAGCTCCCTGTGAAGTGAAGTCCATTGTTGATCTCGACAGAAACAAGATAAACCGGCTAAAACTGCTATCACTGTTCGTAATTTCTAAATAATCAGCCGGTAAGCAATAGCCATGGACCGTTTTAATGCGATGCGCGTGTTCACTCGAATCGTCGAACTGGGCGGTTTTGCCAAAGCGGCGGATAGCCTGCAATTGCCCCGTGCCTCCGTGACCATCCTGATCAAACAGTTGGAAGCGCATCTCGGTGTGCAACTGTTGCAACGCACGACGCGGCAGATCAGCCTGACGCTCGACGGCGCGGCCTATTACCCTCGTTGCGTGCGGTTGCTGGCGGATCTGGAGGAAACCGAAGCAGTGTTCAGCGCTGCACGGAATAACCCCAAGGGGCTGCTGCGCGTGGACATGCCGGCGGGAGTAGGGCGCTTGATAGTGATCCCGGCGTTACCGCAATTCACTGCTCGATATCCTTTGATCGAGCTGGAAATCGGCTTGAATGACCGGCCTGTCGACTTGATACGCGAAGGCGTCGATTGCGTGCTGCGGGGCGGCGACTCACTGGATGATTCACTGGTGGCGCGGCCGTTGGTCATGCTGGACCAGGTCACGTGTGCCAGCCCCGATTACTTGAAGCGATTCGGAGCGCCTCAGTGTCTGGCTGACCTGGAAGGCCATCAGATGGTGGAGTACTTCTCCAGCAACAATGGCAAGCGTTATGGGCTGGAGTTCATGGTCAATGATCAGGTTCAGCTCATTGATTTGCCCAAGCAAGTTTCGGTCAACAGCGCCGATGGTTACCTGGCCGCGTGCGAGGCGGGGTATGGTCTGGTCCAGGCCCCGTCTTACCACGTAGCGCGCCAGTTGAGCGAAGGCCGTTTATGTGAAGTCCTCAGTGCGGTGCCGACACCGGGCATGCCGCTGACCGCGCTTTACCCGCCACACCGCCAGTTGTCCCGGCGGGTGAGGGTGTTTGTCGACTGGCTGGTAGAGCTTTGCGCGCAGCCGGGCAATGACTTTTATCGAAAAGCCTCACGCGGCTGAGCGGGCTCTGTTCAGCGCTTCGGCGCTACTCTGCATGTTGGTGTTTTGCTGTAAATCGTCATGCAAGCGTTGCATGTGCGGGCAATGCAGGTCGAGGTGTCGAGACTGCGCCCCTCGATGAAACAGTGCGAACCACCCCTGGGCACTGGAGGTAGGCGTCAGCCCGGTAAAGGTGAAACCAAGGGCCGCCAGATTGCGAACGTCCTGGGCAAAGTGCCGTGACAACTGAAGTTTGGCCGAGATCAGCCAGTGCCTGGGCAATTGCCGGACCTGCTCAAGCAGACGTTTGGTCAAACGCTGAATGACCATGTCGAATCTTTTATGGTGTTGCTTGAGTTGCAAGGGCAGGGAAGACAACGGCGTCATGTCCGCATGAGTGCCGAACACAGCACACAAGTGCTGCATAAACCCTCGGCAGCTTTCAGGCCATGGGATATCGGGAAGTGGACGCGTTTGCCCTTCGACTACATGGCAACCCATCACGATGGTTTCCGGCAGCGGCTCGGCGAAGGGCGAAGGGACGTAGTCAGGTAGCAAACCCGTGCTGTGGAAGCCGATGCTTGCAGCCATGCGTTGCGTGTAGGGATGGTGTGTCACTTGTTTGATCGAGACGCTGTTGAACCCCATGGAACCTGATTGCGACAACAACTCCCGACCCAGACGGGTCGCGATGCTCTGCCCCTGCGCGGCGGGATGTACCACGCTGAGGGCCAGTTCGGTGGTGTCCGCAGGTGTGTCATGACACAACGCGGCATGCCCTAGAACGCGTACGTCGTCCACCGCCAGCATCGACTTCCAGCGTCCCTTGGCATTGTGCTGATCGATCATGTTCGGCAAGTACACATCCGGCTGCACGTAATGATCGCCATAGACCTCGCGAAACAACTGGCTTACGGCACGTGCGTCGGAGGGGCGATAGGGGCGAAAAATCAAATGCGGCATCATGCGGGCTCCGACAATGGTGCGTCATACACGCGCAGGTCCTGGACCCGCAATTGTTTGCCGGAGCGTGGGTGAAGCTTCAATGCGGTGACTGCACAAGACAACACTCGCAATTCCAGCAGACCCTCGCGGCTCAACTCCTCGATGGCGGGATAGTGTTCAACCAACGCCTCGTACAACGCTCGGCACACCGGTACGGTGGCCATCGATAGCGTTGAGGGAACCCACTTCACACTCAAAATATCTTTGTATCCGTCATGTTCGATCAGCAATTGCCATTGGTCGTTGTGGGCAATGCGCTGGACGATCTGCTGGATGTCGTCGATCAGCAGCGACAGCACGCCGACGCGCACTCGCTGGCTGTGCACGCTACGTCCCTTGAGGGCGAATTTGCGATTTGGGGCTGAGCCGGGCTCGCGCCAGCACGCGCGGTCGCCCACTGGATAACGCAGCAGTGGCATGAGCCGGCGGGTCAGACTAGTCACCACCAACAATCCGGTGCGATCGCATTCTTCGATGACTTCGCCGGTGAGTTCATCGATGATCTCGAGCAAGGTTTGTGGTTCAAACACCCGATGCTCGCCCAAGGCGCAGTCAGGAGCGCTGGCCCCGATAAGGCCGGCATCTACGCTGGCATAGCCAATGGACGCGATGCGCACGTTGGGAAATACGTCGGTGAGGATTGCTACCTGCTGGGCAAACAGGCTTTCGCCGCCATACAACAACGTCTCAACCCCGCGCAGTACTCGCCGATGCTGGTTCAGGTAGGCAGCGAATCGCAGCAGCTGTGCCGGGACGCCGACCAGCACGTTGATCCGATGCTGATCAATCGCATCGGCCAGTGCGCCCAGCTCCGCGTGTCCAGTAAACGGAAACTCGCAGATCGATCGCCTGACGTGTACCAGGGAGTCGTGGATGAACAGAAAGCTGGCATAGAGATCTCCGGAAAAGAACAGATTGGCGACACGGTCGCCGTCATTCAGTTGTGAGGAGAAGCTTTCTCCAAATGTACTGACCAGTTCTTGCCATTCGCTATAGGTGTAAACGGACAGTTTGCCCTGGCTGGTCGATCCGCCGGTTTGAAACACCAACGCATCGTCGACCTTTGCGGTCAGGACCGGCCAATGATTCAAGTCATGGCTGTCAGACCAATAGTCCACAGCGTTGGTCAGCGGTATATCTTGCAACTTAATGCCCTGCGACGGTAAGTGTTCCAGTTGCTGGCGGTAGAAGTTTGAATGTTGTCGTATATAAGACAGCAGTTGTTCGAGTGAATAAGTCGATTTCACTGGATTCTCTCTTTTCTATCAGGCGTCTAGACAGTCGGAAAACAAGTTGTGAGTAGTTCTCGGTATTTTTATTTTCTTTTATCAATAACCAACGGTGTTTTGCCGCTGTGTTTATTCCGAGTGAATGCTTGTTCCTTGCATGTTTGAACTTCAACAATTAACAGGTTGGCGTTCACGGCGTTTACCAGCGCTTGATCGTTCAATAAGGCGTGGCGGACCTGATCGGCGTCTGCATTCGACAAAACTGTCAGCCGCTCGACGCCATCAGGGCTGTGATCGAGAACTATCTGCATGGGCGCGCCGACGCTATCGTGCAGAGCCGACGGTGAAATGAATTCCGTGCCCATTCGCACCAGTTTGCCGTGGCGCTGGAGCAGTTCGAATCGGGGTGAGTCCATCCCGCACGGACAGGCTCCGGGCATCCAGCGACCGGTGTCACCCACGTCATATCGGCGCACGGTCTGGCCTTGACGTGCTCGTGAGGTAAACAGCAGGCGACCGACCTCATTAGCCTGGACCGGTTCATCCTGTTCGATCTGCACGATTTCCAGATGCTGGGTTTCGCACATCAAGTGAAACACCCCGTTCGCGGTAGCTGCGCACGCATGCCCCAAAGGACCGGCGTCGACGGAACCATAGATCGCCGAGCGGATCATCGAAACCCCGCAACTTTCCATGAGGCTCAGGCTGGTTTGGCCCGGGTGCTCGCCGCCGAGGAACACTTTGCTGATACCTGCGTACGCGCGAAGTCGGGCCTGCTCGCTGAAGAACAGACGATGCAAGGTGCTCGGCATGCCGATCAGCACGGTGACACGCTGGTCAACGATCAATTGGGCGATTTCGCTGAAGTCATTGTCCTGGGGCGCCCCCATGGGGAAATGTGTGACGCCCATCTGCTCCAGTATTTTGGTAAAGCTGAGGAACCCCCCGTACAGGCTGCCGCCGTAAAACAGGTTCATGACCCGGTCCTGTGCAGGATCGAGGCCGGCGGCGAACAGGCCGTCTGCCGCTGCGCGCATCTGTCGTTGAAAGTCGCGATAGCTGAAGCCGGCGAGGGCGGGAGTGCCGCTGCTCCCTCCCGAGCGGAAATACAATTGCGCTGCGGCGCCCATCGGTTGGGTCGTGAAGGCGTTTTTGTCCATGATCGGCGCATCGGCAATGTCAGGGGCCGGTGGGACCGGGTCGAGCGTCGCCCGGCCCGGCAAAACATCCGCCGACAGGCTCACCGAGAGGCGGCGACTCAAACGCGTCAACGCGTAAACGCCATCATGCGGCTCACCGGCGTAGCCATCATGAATCCCCGGGCAAGGCGCAATACGGGTGACGCCAGCGTTGACCAGTGTTCGCACAAGTCCTGGCGTTTCTGTCGCAGAGCAAATCAGTGCGCAGCTTTGCAGGACCGTGCGCCAGGGCAAGAGCGTCTCGGCGATCAAGTGTTGCGGCACAGGCTTGAGTAGCAGCGTACGAAACAGTGGCGATGGCGCGAGCGTCTGATGGTGTTCCCAGATGATCCGCCATCCATGGCCGGCCCAGACCTGGCCGCGTTGGTTCGCAAAACAGTAATCCAGTTGCGCCATGGCCGTGCGGGTGGTGATTTCGCACGCCTCCTGGTCCGTGGGTACCAGCGCCGGCCAGCGCGAGGCACGGCGCGTGAAGGCTTCGCTCAAACGCTCGCCCAGGTCTTGCAGAATGGCCGGATCATTGCTGTCCACCAGCACCCATTGCGGGCTGGAACACGCTTGTTGATCCAGGCTGCACACTTCATCCACCAACGCATCCAGCGCCGAAGGGCTGGCCGCGTCAGGCGACAGATAAGCGAAACTGATCCTGTGCCCCCAATCGATCCAGCGACATCCGGCGGGGATCTGCTGACGAATCGCCGTGAGTGCCTTTTCACCGCCCCAGGCTGACACGCCATCGGCCTGAGCGCAGAGTTCGGCTATCAGGGAAGTGCCCACGGGCAGTACCGCGACGAACTCGGCAAGCCTGCCGCTGGTGTCGCACTTCACAAATTCAGCCAACAACTTTGCAGTCAAACCCGCATCGCTGGCGCTGGGGCGTAACCAGTTGATGTTACCGGCCAGCAGGCTTTCGAGAACCGCGCAGAACGCCAGCATCGGCGCATTGCCCGGCGTCACATGCACCACCAGTCCCAAGGGGTGCCAGCTTTCAAAGTGTGGCTGCCGGTAGTCGATACGTCTCAGCGAACGGGGTTGCGAACCCAGTTCTCGCTCAAGCTTTGTGCTCAGGTTGCTGCGCTGGCAGAACTCGCTCAGCCCCTGACATTGATCGTCGTCCAGAGGCAGGTTCAGGCTGCGAGTCTGTAACTGCGCGGCGAAACGAGCCGCGGCTTCAATGACGGTCTCGCTGTCGATCGGTGCAGAAAGCAGCCCGGGCAATTGTTTTCGAAGGCTGTCGAGGGCGCTTTGCGGGGTAACGTCGTCACGCAGTTGGCCATTGATCAGGTACATATCAAGCCCCTCCCAGCAATTCGGAAGCCGCCATCGCGCAACTGCGACTGGCGGTGGTGCCGGCACGCCCGTGCAGCTCGAACCAATCGGTGCTCAGGCCGCATCCGCAACTGGCGCCGGGGTGTAATGTCGCCAGGTCGCCCATGACCACCGCGTGAGCAGGGCTTGACGAAATGTACGGGGAGACGAATTCCAGCAAGCCGCGCTGGCCGTATGGCTGGACCGTGAAATCGGATGGGTTGCGCACGAAAACCTTCGAATAAACGGGGGCATGAAAATGATGACGGGCACACTGGATATAGGGCACGGCATGCTCGACGGCTCCGTAACCATCGCGACAGCGGGACAGGTCGACACCCAATTGCCGATTGATTCGGGCGTACAACTCAAGCAATGGAATCTCTTGTGCTGCCTGGGTTTTCCAGCCACCCCCCAAAAACACCAATGACTGAGCTGGAAGCTCGAGATTCGGTGCGCCGGTGTCTTCCATGTGCTGTAGCGCATGGGAAAGAAACGCAGGAAATCCAAGAATTCGCACGGGCAAGCCCTCGTCGGCAAACTCCTGCAAGGCGCGAATCACGCCAAACAGGTCGAACTCGTGACCTTTGGCCGTCCGGCGCAATCCGTAGACGAGCCGATTGACGGGCGCATAGCTGCACAGAAACTGGTCGGTGTAAGCGGTGCCCAAGGTGATGGCTGCCTCGGGCTCGTAGCTCAGGAGCAAATAATTGCAGGGGCTTTGCGGCGTATCCCAGCCGTAGTGCCGGAAAATGTGGCTCACCATGCCTTGAGCCGCCGCCATGCTGCGAGAGTCATAGCGCATGCGACTTTTCTGGCCGCTGGTGCCGGATGAGGTCAGCTCCAGCGCGCCTTCGCCGGTAGGACCGAACAACAGGTGACGTTTAAAATAGTTGGCGAAAATCGGTGGCAACTTGGACCAGTCGTCCAGTGTTTCGAGGTCTTGGGCATCGAACCCGTTGGCGTTCAGCCAGCGTTCGTAGCCAGGCGTGTGGTGACAATGAAACAAGCTGATTTCCCCCATCGCCTGATCGAACAGGCCCTCAGGGACGGAATCCAGGCAATAGGGTTGCGTTAACGCGCAAAGCGCATCGGTGTGGGGTAAGTGGATCATCAGAAGACCTGCTGTGGGGTGTCAGACGGCAAGCGGGATTTGAGAGCGCCGCAGAAACAGGCGCAGGGGCGCCAGGCTCAGCAGCCCAGCGATACCCGCCATCAAAGCGAAGGATTCGTGGCTGTCACCGGCACCGACGGCCGCAATAAGCGAGCCGCCGCCACCCATGACGGCGATCGAGATCATGCCGATCATGGCCGAGACCAGACCTTTGCTGTCATCGCTGGCGAACAGCGCAAGCCGGTACAACGCGGCATTGCTCATGCCCAGTCCCACGGCGTACAGCGCCAGGCAACTGATCAGCACGACGGTCGAACCGCCATGGATGCTGACGGCGACTAACGCGATGAGGCCGCCGCAAAACGGCCAAAGCGCGTATCGAATCAGTTGTGGCAGTTCAACGTTGGCAATCAGTCGATTGAGGATCAGATTGCCGAGAATGACGGCTGTAAATACCGGGATTTGCCACAGGCCGTAGTGCAGCGTTGATAACCCCTGGTTGTGGATCAGCAAGAGCGGCGCCAAGCCGATCCAGGCAATCAACGGCAGGCTCATCACGCCCAGCGCGACAGCGGCGCACAGGAATCGCGGGTTAGTCAGCAACGCCGCATAGCGGCGTAGGGTGCCGTGCCATTCAAAGCGTACTGCTTCCAGTCGCTGACCGTCGTGGCGCAGGGTGCCCACGGTTTCCGGCATGAACAAATAAAGCCCGAGCCAGACCATCACGCCGCCGATACCCAGCAGTAAAAACAGCTCCCGCCAGGACAACCATTCCAGCAGCAGACTGCCGAGCAACGGCCCCAGTAGCGGGGAGAGCAACGCAACGTTCCCCAACAGCGCCATGATTTTGACCGCGTCGGCTTCGCAGAAAACTTCTTGCAGGGCCGGGTAGCTGACCGCGATGACAAACCCCAACCCCATGCCCTGAATCAGTCGCAAGCCATTGAACGCGGAAATGCTTTGCACCTTGAACGCGGCGGCGCAGGCCAGGGCGAATACCGCACAACCGATAAGCAACATCCGGCGGCGGCCGAAATGATCGGACAGCGGGCCAATAAGCCATTGCAGAAGAATGCCGCCGGCCAAATAAAGATTGAAGGCGTAAGGGACATGGTCGGGACTGGCATCCAATTGATGGGTAACGGTCAACATGCCCGGCATGATCATATCGCTGGCCATATAGGTCAGCAGTTCGAAAAAAGTGATTGCAAGGCAAAAGCCCAATAGATGTCGGGAGCTGATATTGATTAAAGGCTTGTGCATGGCGTCTCTTTTTTGCGCGAAGTTTAATATCGGGTCTTTTGCAACGCGCCGAGATTAATCACGGAACATGAATAGCTCCAATGAACTATTGAAACTCAAGGTTTCGATAGTTTTCGCTATGTTTCGATATTCCATTGATAGGAATAGGTAAATATGCCCGTACGAAAAATACTCGCGACAGGGCGGGCATTTATTTAGCAGTTATCGGATTGGGTATTTAGCTTACGAATGAAGGTTCAAATATCCACGTTATCGATGCTGGTAATACCCCGGCCCACCACGGTCGTAATGGTGATCGCCGTGGGGGAAAACGATGCAGCTGCTCAGGGCCAGGAGAGCGAGCAGGGGGAATCGGCAGTGCGATTCGACGGAACATTTCAAAATCCTCACGGGGCAATAAAGCCAAATCCAGTGATCGGCTGTAACATGAGACCCCGTTTTGTAGTGTCCTATCATCGGAGAAAGGTAGGGCTTGGCACGCGCTCTGATACAAATCGGATAATTTTTCAGGTTCAGGAACTCGCAATGACTCAGTCGCAACGTTTGAAATACTCGATTCTGATCTCGCTCGTGGTGTTGGGGATCATGTTCGGACTTTCGTATCTGCAAAACGCAGGTGTCATCAGCGAGAAGCTGTTTCAGTACATCGCCATCGGCGTGGCGGTGATCGTGGTGGTGGTCAATGGCGTGATGCGCCGCAAGGTCAAACCCTGAACGACGCATCTTGCGCGGATCACTCGCGATGAAGAATGGCTGCAGCGTGCGGATGCAGGCTGTAGCTTTTGTCCGGATTGAGCGTGATCACGCCTTCGCTGCACAAGCGTTTCAACACTTCCCGCACACTGAGAAAGGACAGGGGAATACCCAGCTCCAGCAAGTGGCTGTGCACGCCGCGCACGCCGAGGCTACGGTCGCTTTCGGCGGCAGTCAGCAAGGCGTCGATGACTTTGAGGCGGATCAGGCTGGTTCGCAGGCCAAAGCTCTTGAGCAGCAACCTGATCCGCTCGTTGGCATTGCGCTCAATGCGTTGACCAAAAACACCGGAGCCCATGGCGGAGCCCTTTGGCGCACTGCTACCGTCCGTTGGCAGTTGCGAGTTGTACATGCAAAAACTCCTTTTTCGAGCCGGCCAGGAAATGTGATGGGTGCTCTCATTCAATAAGACGTACGAGCGGGGCAAATAATGAAGCCCCGAATGTAGAAATTTTGTCGCCATCACGTCAGCGCCCCGTGAGATGCCTGTGAAAAGCGCTTTCATGGCCTAAATTTTTTGTCAGCGGTACTCGATATTTGCAGGTTCGTGACCTTCGATGACTAAGGGCCACCAGAAAGGTGGCCGCACAGTAACGCTGAAGATGCTGGAGCGAGAAAAAGCAGGCCGCACCCCGCAAAAGGGGGCGGCCTTCAGCTTTTTGGGGGGTGTTGCGCAAGGGAGTTGAGGACCGGATTGCCATCCTTGTTGCGGGTCAGGTAGACCGGCAATACCTTGGGCAGGGAAGCCACCAGGTTGTCGAGCTCCTTGATGTTGTAGATGCCGCCGATGCGAATCGAGCCGGTACTGCTGTCGGCCACCATCACCGGTTTGCTCAAGTAGCGATTGATCAATGGCAATGCATCGGTCAACGCCAAATCATCGAGCACCAGTTTTCCGCTGCGCCAGGCCAGTGAGTTGTCATTGTCGTAGGTCTGACTGATCCGCGGAGTGAAGTCGCCGCGTCTATAGCTCGCCTGCATTGCTGGTTCGAGGCGCAAACCGTCACCCGCAACGGCGTCGTTACTGCTCACCAGCACCGAACCTTCTATCAGGTTCACGCGTACCTGATCTTCATACATCCAGACGTTGAATCTGGTTCCGGTTACCCGAATCCTGCCTTCGGCCGCTTTGACAATGAAGGGGTGTTCAGTGTCATGGCTGACGTTGAAGAAGGCTTCGCCTTTTTTCAGCGTGATCCGACGTTGATCCTTGTAGTTGCTGAACGTCAGCTCACTGCCCAGGTTCAGTTCCACCTGACTGCCATCGCTCAGGGTGACCTGGCGGACATTGTCGTTCGCTTCGAAATGTTGATAGGAATTGGGCAGCCAGCCCAGGTTCCAGCCGCTATAGGCCGCCAGCGGCAACGCCACGGCACAAACCGCGGCGGCGATACCGAAGGTGCGCCAAGGCGTTGCAGGTTTGGCGCGGACCATCGGGACTACGGTGGCTGGACGGGGCAGGTCCCCCGCGACATCCCAGATCTCCAGCATCGCCTCGTACTCGAACGCGTGAAGCGGATGAGCGTCATGCCATTGCTCGAATGCCAGCCGCTCTTCAGCGGTGCAATCGTTGGCGTGCAGACGCATGCACCAATGCGCAGCGGCATCGGTGATTGCGTCATATTGGGCTTGCGAGAGTGAGTTATCGGTCATTGACCCATCCTGATTTCCCGCATTCTAACCTTGAGGGGAAGTCTGCGAGAACAACCGTCATGGCAATTGCCCAGCAAATCGGTCGTTATTTTTCTGATTCACGGGGTGCTGGTATGCAGTTGGCGCCCCATTTGGCTGATGAGCCATGAAACGCTGTCGGCGTTACCGAGTTGCACCTTGAGTCGGACCAATGGATCTCGCTTGAAAATCTTGCGGGCGGCGCTCAGGTTTTCTCCGCCGGTCAAGGCCAATATATGCGCTCTTACCTGATCAGTATTTTCATATGAAGTGTTGCCCGGGTCCTCCCACACACCGGTGTCAGGATCTTCGGTCATGAACAACCGGGTAAGAGGGGTCTTGATCGAAAGTGCGGTGGCCTGCAGCGTGGTCAACGCGTCCTTGAGGTCACTGGCAGTTGCGCTGGCCTGCCCAATCAGATGGGGAAATGGTCTGCTGGAGTCGAGGTAAGCGATGTCTTCGGTTTTGCAGACGATATGCGAAAGCTCATGAATAAGGGTGACTGCTTGAGCATGGGTGTTGATAGGGAAGGAAGGCTCGGAAAGATGTGTGCGGTAGAACTCGAAACCGGTATCGAAGAACTTTTCTGCCAGATAGATTTTCCGCTTCGCATCCGTTGGAACGATGAAGCCGAATGTTGTTGCCGCGCCATCGAGTACCCTGCCGATGGCAAAACGATTGGTTTTCGGCTTTCTGAGTGAGGGGTCCAACAAGGCCGCAAAAATGTCTCCAAAGACTTTTTCAAGCTGTTCCACATGCACGGGCTGCACTTGCGGTACTTCAATAAAATCCATGATGAGTTGATGCACGGGGGTAACGGTCTTGTCGGATGACTTCAGCAATTGCAGATTTTGAAAGCAGTTCCAGGCATAGGTGGTTGCCAGGTCCAGCGCTTCGTCAATCTGGCGGGCCTTTTGCGGAAACAGTCGACGGATTTCGCGCATTCCATTGGCATCGATGTTCATGCCCTCCCAAACCGAAGATACGGTGCGCCACCGATCGCTGATGCTGAAGCGGGGCGCTGGCGTTTGCCTATCCAGAACCCATTGTTTCGACACGTTCTGACTCAGCCGGGGACCGCGATTGCTGGTGTCAGCGATGCGCCAGTGTGTGCCGCGCTTTGTGACCGGATATACCTTTCCTTCAACCGGTGCGTAGGTCTTATTGGTCGTCGGATGGGTATAGAGGCCCAGACTCGAATTTAATGTGAGCGAATTCAGGTCGACATCAAGGCTTTCATGACGCTTCAACTGCGTACGTTCGGGGGCTGTAATGGCGACTTCCTGCCATTTGAAGCGGGTATCGGAAGTTTCTGGTGCCGGTGTAGTGGGCGTTGAAGATGGCTTCGCTTGCGATTCCAACGACAGTCGCAACGTGGCGAGTTGTGCAATGCCGCTGATAAATTCCTTTATCGCCGCTCCCCATTTGTGCGTTTGAAGGTCTTCGGCGGACTGCTTGATGTCTCGGTAACTGCGCCACACCGTAATCGGGTAGGCAAGCTTGCCCATCAGGAACGTAAATGCCCCTTGCAGATCTTCACCCAGCACATGCTTGATGGTTGCCCACTCAGCCTGCTTGTTGTCATCGGCCTGACAACCGAGCAATCGTGCCAGTAAAGCGGCGTTGTCATCGAACAAGTGCCCGAACAGATTCCCCTTGATCGGGTTGGACGCCAGCGTCACCTCGGCAAGGCGGCTATTGGTGGTCTCCATCCTGTGTTCGAGCAGTATCCGATCAGGCTGCGGCAGGTTCATGAGTACCCAGTCGAGCAGATCGCCGCGTGTCTTCAGTTCATTCAGGAGCTGTGTTTCATTTTTATACTCTTTCACCCCGTACCCGGGGCTATGAGGCGCGACAAGGACCTGTGGCGCGGTGCTATCGGCCGATGAGCCAATCAGATAAACGCCAGGCACCTTGACCGGTTGTTGACGCTTGATGCCCAGGAGCTCAAGTGGGCGGATGATCGCGTGGGCACCGTCGACTGCCGCGCGGGCGATAGCGTCGGGCATGTCCATGACTTGGCGTATCAGATCAAACCCCGTCTCGCTGAGGCGCTCCTGCAATTTTTCCGTGTGGGCGTAATGCATCAGCTGCCAGGGCAATTGCGTGTAAAAACGCTTCCTGCGGTCCTTGGCATTCGCCTGGGTGTCTGCAAAGGCTTCGTTCAGTGTCTTTTGTTGAAGTTCACCCAGCTTCAAGTTTCGTATCAGGTCTTTGATGTAGCTTTGGTCCATATCCTGGGGGATCGCGGTGTTATCGAGCGACACCAGTTTGAAATGGGTTTTGTCCAGATCCTTGAAATGGGTCAGGGCAAAATCGGTCAGGGTTTGGGTGCTGGCCGCAGACCTCGAGCGCTTGTCGATCTGTATCTGGACCTTATCTGGATCGATGTCGAACGTATCTGCCTTGAGTTGTTTTTCAAGTGCATCGTGCGCCGTGCGTGCCAGGGAGCGTATGCCAGTGAGGTAGTCCTGATCATCGGTCACGTTGTTGAGGTATTGCTGAAGCAACTCCCCGTGCAGTATCTGGTCTTGAATGGACGCCTTGGCCAGCCATGCCGGTAGTTTTTGCTGAGTGATCAGGGATTGGGCGATGTCCGTCGCGCGATCTGATCCGGTCATCGGTTGGCGCAATGCCACCAGCATCAGGAGATTGGCCAGGGGCGTCGCGGGAAGTTTCGTGGCCAGCGCACGGATGACGCACGCCTGGTCCAGCTGGACAAAGGGCTTTTGCACGTGATCGAGAAAATCCTCATCTATTCGCTGCAGCGGCGCCAGGGTGTAGCTCCGGCCAGCGACTCTCTCGCTGCGTCCAAGGTTCTCCAGAAGGGTGGTGCGATCATCGGTGTCCTTGAGACGTCGATCCAGCTCGGTCAGCAATGGAGGCAATGCCTTGAAAGCTTCGAATCCCGAGGCTGGCGTCCACAAAATCGCCTTGCCTGAATGCTTCGGGTCCAGGCCTCCACGTTCAGTCAGCACAAAACAACTGGCCAGTTTCAACGTGGCTGTGGCCCCGCTTGCCTTCAATGCCAAGGAAAATACGTCCGGCAAAAAACCGTTCAATGCTGCCCGCTGCAAGCGTACCGGGGTATCAAGCACGGTGTTGATGATCGCCTGTTCCGTGGCACTGAGGGTGCGCATGACGGCGTGCAGTTTCAATTCGCTGCGCAATGCCGTTGACAGGGTTTGAGTGAAACGCGATTGCAGGCTCCCAAGCGAGGAGTTGAAGATACGCTGGACTTCGGCAATCGTTCGAGTGTTCGCGGGAATGACCGGCTGGTTTTCGAGCAGTAGCTCCAGCGGCTGCTTAACGGTGGAAAGAATGGCCAGATGCTCCTTGGCCGACTCGCCGCGGACGGCCGCTGGTTGCGCGCTCGGGCGCCGGTCTGCGTGTGTACTCCAGCGTCCTTCGGCATCGGCGGCCAGCAGTCGAGCGTCGATCAGTCCGCGGACATCCAATGCCTTGTCGAACAAGGCTCGGGGATCCTGCGTGCCTTCGCTTTCACGGTATTCGCTCAGCGCATAGGCCAGATTCTCGCGTTGCTTGCCAAGGATGTCGGTCATCAATTGTTCAAACACCGAGCCGATGATCGGTTCACCGACAATCACTTGTTCTTCCGGCTTCATTGAAAGAAACGTAGCGCGTTCGTCCAATGACAGAAAGTTGAGCAGCGTGTCTTCATGTCCTTGGCTTTTCAACATCTGCGCGACGATTTTCCCGACAGCGGGGAGGTCGCTCGTAGCCTCGATGCCTCTCGACGGGGTGTACAGAAAATCCAACGTGTCGCTGCTGCCGATCATCAGGGTGGAGGCGAGTTCCACGTATTGCTTGAAGGGGGCGGTGACACGGACTTTTTCGGCACGAAGCGGATCGTCGATGTCAGGTTCAAGGCTGAGATTCATCAGTCGCAGGTATTGCTGCGTCGTTAGAACACGTTGTTGGCGCTGTAGCAAAAGTTTCAGGTGAAAGGTATCGCGCAAACCCTCGGCAAAAAACTTCCCGCGTAACTGCCCATTGTTCATCGGTGTGTTCCAGAACGTCTTGAGCAGGTCTTGCAAGCGCGGGGTCAACGTTTGTGCGATCTCTTTGACTGCGCTTTCCCAGGCCTGGTTATCGGCGGCGCCGCTCACATTGTGCAGGGGGTTGGAAAAAACTCTGGTATCGCCAGTGGGCCACTGATGGGTCAGGTAGTAATGCAGCAGCGTTTCGCTCAGTGAATGCGAGGAAAGCAATTGCTGGTCATCGCTTTCGATGACAAAGCTCTTAACTCGGGTAAGGCGCTGGTCCAGTTCGGGGAACGTTTCATGCAACGCGGTCTTGAGGGTTTCGTCCAGCATCGATTGCAGCGTTGGCAACTTGAGCAACTCGCCCATCATCGCCCTGATGTTCTGAGCCTGATTGCGTTCGAGGATGAGTTCCTGGTCCTGTAGCACCGCACCTTCGATGACTTGCGTGGTAATGCCCGGCGCAGTGGCGGCAGCCAAGGCGCTGCGTTGTTCAAGGGAAAGAAAGCGCAGCAGCTCACGCTTTCCAGTGGGCTGCGTCAGCCATTCCTGGAGTTTGCTTTTGAGGCTCTTGAAGTCCGCGAATTTGACCAGGCCTTTCCACGGTGTATAGAGCGTGACTTCCCCATCATTGGGCCGGCTCATGGAAAAAGCGCCGGCCAAGGGGATGCCTGACGCGTCGGGTACGCTCAGAAGCAACCGGTCGACGTGCATGGGCTCGCTATTGGCGATACGGGCCGCATGCGTTGCCAGATAAACAGCACTCAACCACTTCAAATCATCAAGCGTGAAGGACAGTGCCTTTTCGCGTTCACCGGGTTGTTCGGCTTTGGATGCAAGTTCTGCCTCGTCGAAAAAATACGGCAGTGGGGGAGTCATCATGGTTTTTCCTCGATGCGCTACGACCGGCGGGTAATCGCCTGTCGTTGGATTGAGGAAAAAACAGTACGGCCAGTGGCTGGCTCGGGTGCGGTACATATTGCTTGAACCGAACAGGCTGTCGAGACTTGACAGGACGCTGGTAGAACAGCGCTTAATCGACAACTGTTTTGGGTTGCCTTGCAACCTCGCTGCACCCTGTTGCCCGTACTCAAAAATAAAACTGGAGCTTCAGATGACCGCAACGCCCGAAGTGGCCGTCAGTTCGAACACTCAAACGCTCGATTTCGACGCGCTCGTTGTTTTGCTCGAGCAGATTTTTCAACGCCATGGCACCTCCGCCGATGTCGCCAGGACACTGGCCCTCAACTGCGCCGGCGCCGAACGCGATGGCGCCCATAGTCATGGTGTATTCCGCATTCCCGGTTACGTGTCGACGCTCCAGAGTGGCTGGGTCAATGGCCAGGCCGTGCCAGTGGTCGAGGACGTGGCTTCGGGTTTTGTCCGGGTCGACGCGTGCAATGGTTTCGCCCAGCCGGCCCTCGCCGCAGCACGCGGGTTGTTAGTGGAAAAAGCCCGCAGTGCCGGGATTGCGGTGCTGGCTATTCGTAACTCCCACCATTTCGCCGCCTTGTGGCCGGATGTCGAGCCCTTCGCCTATGAAGGTCTGGTCGCACTGAGTGTGGTCAACAGCATGACCTGCGTGGTGCCGCACGGTGCCGATCGCCCGCTGTTCGGAACCAACCCGATCGCTTTCGCCGCCCCTCGGGCTGACGGCGCTCCGATTGTCTTCGACCTGGCGACCAGCGCCATTGCCCATGGCGATGTGCAGATCGCCGCACGCAAGGGTGAGCGTTTGCCGCCAGGCATGGGGGTGGACGGCCTCGGCCAGCCGACCCAGGACCCGAAAGCGATTCTGGAGGGCGGCGCGTTGCTGCCATTTGGCGGCCATAAAGGTTCGGCGCTGTCGATGATGGTCGAGCTGTTGGCAGCGGCGTTGACCGGCGGCAATTTTTCCTTCGAGTTCGATTGGTCGAACCATCCGGGGGCCAAGACGCCGTGGACGGGCCAACTGTTGATCGTGATCGACCCGAGCAAGGCGGCCGGGCAGAGTTTTGCCGAGCGCAGTCAGGAACTGGTCAGGCAGATGCACGGTGTGGGGCTCAAGCGTTTGCCAGGGGATCGACGTCACCAACAACGTGCCAAGTCCAGCACCGAAGGCATCCCGCTCGACGCTCAGACGTTGGCGAATTTGCGGGAATTGGCCGGGCTCTCAGTCCGGCATACTCTCGGTCTGCATAAAAACCGGGCATGAAAAAGGCGAGCTGCGTGCTCGCCTTTTTGCGGGTACTGATTAAAACGGGGGCGCTTAACGTCGACCCAGCAACAACCCGACTACCAGGCCGAAACCGGCAGAGATGGCCACGGTTTGCCACGGATGACCACCAATGTAGGTTTCAGTGGCTTCGACCGCAGGTTTGGTCCGGTCACGAACGCTGGTGACGGAGTCCCTAGCCTGCTGAAGTTTCTGGGCGATTTGCCCACGAAGTGTGTCCGCTTCCTCACCGACGAGCGAGGCGCTGCTTTTGAGCAGTTTCTCTGACTCTTCGATCAGAGCCTGAAGTTCGCTGAAGGCTTGATCCTTGATCTGTTCTTCGGCAACTTGTGCGGCGGTTTTCCGGGCCATTGAGGTACTCCTTGCAGTTAAATGGACAGTGAACAGTGGAGTGTGTCATCAGCGAAAAAGTTGCAGTGGATTTTCGCGTAGACCCAACCTTGACGAAAAATCCTGAGTCGGACATTTCTTCCTACAGTGTAAGATGTCGCCTATTTTACGCAGCAGGTAACTCCCATGAGCTTCAATCTGGCCGACAAACCCCTTGCCGAGCGCGCTGCGCTGGAAGATGAGAAATCCCGTCTGTTCGATCTCTGGCAAAGCAACCTGGGCAAGTCCAAGGGTGAAGCCGCGCGGTTGTTCGGTGAACGCGCCAAGCGCAAAGGCAAATGGGCCGAGTGGGTCCGTGCCGAACTGGATGGCATGTCGCCCCCGGAATTCGCCAATATGGTGCGCAGCGAAGTCAATCGCCTGATGGCTGCCAAGTAGCGCTCGCAAAACTCGCGACAATCGCTTCGCGCACTTTCAACACCACCGGATCGAGCAGCGTACTGGTGCGCCAGCCGAGTTCGATCGGGTATCGCGGCAACGCCAGAGGGCAGGGCAGCAGTGCCAGTCCGCTGAGCGCTGCAATGCTTTGCGCCGCATGGGCCGGAATGGTCGCCACGGCCTGACTGCCCTTTAGCAAGTGCGGCAACGCGGCAAAGTGCGTGGTCGAAGCGCATACCCGCCGAGCCAGCCCCAGCGCCGCCAGCCCTTCATCGGTGATCCCGATAAAGCCGCCCGACGACACCAGAATGTGCTCGCGGGCGACGAACTCATCCAGGCTCAGGGTCTGTTGACCCTCGGCCAGGCTGAGCGGGTCCGCCAGGCACAGATAGCCGCCTTCCCCCAGTACCTGACGGCTGAGCAAGCGTTCGGCAAACCCACCGGCGGTGATCGCCAGATCGATGCTGCGTTCCATCAACGCCTGGGCGACGATCTGACTGTGGGTCTGACGAAAGATCAGCCGCAGCTTCGGCGCGACGCGGGCGATTTCTTCAATCAGCCGTCGCCCATAAGCGATTTCGAAATCATCGGACATCCCCACGGTCACCGAGCGTCCGTCATATTGGTGGGCGGCCGGATCGACCATCGCCAGGCTCTGCCGGCATTTGTTCAGGGCATCGCTGACCACCGGTTTCAATTGATTGGCCTTGAGTGTGGGGGCGAGTCCGCGGCCGGTGCGTACGAACAACTGATCGCCATACACCTCGCGCAATCTTCGCAATGCCGCGCTGACCGCCGATTGGGTAACGCCCAGGCGCAAAGCGGCTCGGCTGGCGCTGGATTCCTCGTGGAGCGCTTCGAAAACTTTCAGCAGGTTGAGATCGACGGCGGCGATATTCATTTGGTTCATATCATTAAGCAGCAAACGGGGCTTTATTCATGATCCTTTGGCGCCGGAGAATGGGCAACCCCTCATTGCTTTCGGAGTTACTGCGATGCCCAAGTCAATCGTTGCTGCACTGCAAATCGGCGCCTTGCCCGGTGGCAAGGCCGAGACACTGGAACAGATCCTTTCCTGGGAAAACGCGATCATCGAATCCGGCGCGGCGCTGGTGGTCATGCCCGAAGCATTGCTTGGCGGTTACCCCAAAGGCGAGGGCTTCGGCACTCAGCTGGGTTACCGCCTGCCGGAAGGGCGTGAAGCCTTCGCCCGGTACTTTGCCAACGCAATCGACGTGCCCGGCGCGGAAACCGAAGCCTTGGCCGGGCTGTCAGCGCGCACCGGCGCCAATCTGGTGATCGGTGTCATCGAACGTGCCGGCAGCACCTTGTTCTGCACGGCGTTGTATTTCGATCCGCAGGCAGGCCTGGTCGCCAAGCACCGCAAGCTGATGCCCACCGGTACCGAACGGTTGATCTGGGGCAAAGGCGATGGTTCGACGTTGCCGGTAATCGACAGTCAGGTCGGGCGGATCGGCGCGGTGATTTGCTGGGAAAACATGATGCCGCTGCTGCGCACCGCGATGTACGCCAAGGGCGTGGAGGTCTGGTGCGCGCCAACGGTGGATGAGCGGGAAATGTGGCAGGTCAGCATGCGCCATATCGCCCATGAAGGACGCTGCTTTGTGGTCAGCGCCTGTCAGGTTCAGGATTCACCGCACGCCTTGGGCGTGGAGGTCGCCAACTGGCCGGCGGACCGCCCGTTGATTGCCGGTGGCAGCGTGATCGTCGGGCCGATGGGCGACATTCTGGCGGGGCCGCTGCGTGACAGCACCGGTTTGCTCAGCGCAGAAATCGATACCGATGACCTGGTCCGCGCCCGTTACGACTACGACGTGGTCGGGCACTACGCGCGCCCGGACGTCTTCGAACTGACAGTAGATGAGCGGGCCAAACCCGGTGTCCGCTTCAACACATAACCCCTGTGGGCGAGCCTGCTCGCGATAGCGGTGGGCCAGGCATCTAATGCGTTGAATGTGCCGCCGTCATCGTCGGAACGCCGCCCGGAGCAGGCTCGCTCCCACAGTTATTCGGTGTCCCCTGTCGGAGCGGGCTGCCCTCACCAGGTGCCGGTCGTCGACGTTGGCAGGCTAAGTTTGCCAGTGTCCACGAAACGCAGGGTGCCGAACACGCCGCCCGCGAGTTTGCCGCGCAGGACGTAGGGCAGGTTGTCGAGGGTTTGGGTTTTGCCCAGGCCCAGGGTCTGGCGCAGCACGGAGAACGCCGAAACACTCACCGGCACGGTCAGCACGGTTTCGGAAAAACGTGCAATCGAGCCCGATTGATCACTGACACCAGAAGCGAGCGGCTGGCCGTTGACTTCCAGGTCCAGGGCGACGCCGTTGTAATTGATGGTGGTCTCGTTGGGGTTTTGCACGCGTATTTTCACGGCAAAGCGTACTTCCATGTCCTGGCTTTGCAACGGCTCGAAGCCGACCACGTTGATGTTCAGCGGGTCGCGATTGGGCAGCAGGGCGCAGGCGCTCAGGGAAAGCAAAAGCAGGCAAAGGATAACGGTGTGGACACTGCGCATGAACGTGCTCTCTTAAAGAAAAGGCCGAACCGCCAGTGGCTCGGCCAGGAGCATTTCTAGCGGTTCAAGGGTGCGACAGCGGCAGGCGAGACGGGTTCACCCTTGGCCGGGACATCCGGGTTTTCCATGACCCGCAGGATCGAGGCTTCCGGATCGAAATCGTCTTCTTCCAGCTCGATGAACTCTTCAGGCAGGAAGATGTTGAGCACGATAGCGCACAACGCGCCGACGGTGATCGGCGATTCGAAGATGTTGTGCAGCGCCTTCGGCAACTCGCGCAACACTTCCGGCACGGCTGCGACACCCAGGCCCATGCCGAGGGAAATCGACACGATCAGCATGTTGCGTCGGTGCAGGCCGGCTTCGGCGAGGATCTTGATCCCGGCGACGGCGACGGTGCCGAACATCACCAGCTCAGCGCCACCGAGTACCGGTTTGGGCATCAGTTGCAGCACCGCGCCGATCATCGGGAACAACCCCAGCAGCACCAACAAACCGGCAATGAAGAACGCCACGTAGCGGCTGGCCACGCCGGTTAGCTGAATCACGCCGTTGTTCTGGGCGAAGGTCACCATCGGCATGCTGTTGAACACGGCGGCCATGGCCGAGTTGAGGCCGTCGGCGAGCAGGCCGGACTTGATCCGGCGGATGTAGATCGGACCTTTGACGGGCTGGCGGGAAATCATCGAGTTGGCGGTCAAGTCACCGGCGGCTTCCAGTGGCGATACGAGGAAAATCACCGCCACTGGCACAAACGCCACCCAATCGAAGTTAAAACCGTACTTGAACGGCACCGGCACGCTCATCAAGGGGACTTCGGGCAGGCTGGCGAAATCGACGTCACCCATCAGCCAGGCCACGAGATAGCCGAGGGTCAGGCCGATGACGATCGCACCGAGGCGCAGGAACGGCACATCGACCCGGTTCAACAGCACAATCGTTCCGAGCACCAGGGCCGCCAGGGCCAGATGACTGGCCGCGCCGAGGTCCGCCGCACCGAAGCCGCCGGCGATGTCGGTCATGGCGACTTTGATCAGCGACAAACCCATCAGCGTGATGATCGTGCCGGTCACCACCGGAGTGATCAGCATCCGCAATTTGCCGATGAACTGGCTCAACACCACTTCGATAAAGGCAGCGAAAAAGCACACACCGAAGATGGTCGACAGGATTTCATCGGTGCCGCCACCCCGGGCCTTGACCATGAAACCGGCACTGAGAATCACGCTGATGAATGAGAAGCTGGTGCCTTGCAGGCACAGCAGGCCGGAACCGATCGGGCCGAAACGTCGCGCCTGAACAAATGTGCCCAGGCCCGAGACGAACAGCGCCATGCTGATCAGGTACGGCACTTCGCTTTGCAGGCCGAGGGCGCCGCCCATGATCAGGGTCGGGGTGATGATGCCGACGAAACTGGCGAGCACGTGTTGCAGGGCGGCGAAGACAGTGGCGGTCAGGTGCGGGCGATCGTCGAGGCCGTAAATCAGGTCGTTATTGCGCGAGGCAGGGGCTTTTTCGGAGGCGGTCATGGTGAGGTGCGTGCCAGAAGGCGGGCCGGGTCAAAAATGGAGGCGCAGGATGCCAGCAGCGGGCATCAAGGGCAAACGATACAGAAGTGATATACACAGAACCCGTGGCGAGGGGGCTTGCCCCCGTTGGGCTGCGAAGCAGCCCCTAGCATTCCTTCAGGCAAAACTGTTTCAGCTGATCTTGCGACTGCTTCGCAGTCGAACAGGGGCAAGCCCCCTCGCCACAAAAACTGTTCTGGGGCTTCAGGAGAACGCCGCGAGTAGATCCTCTTCAAAGGCTTTCTGTGCATCCCCCGGCACCTGGGCGCGATGGCGGGCCAGATGGAATGCCACGTCGAAACTCATATCGCCACGGCGCACGGCCCGCAGTAGTCCTTTGTCTTCCCAGCTGCGGGCAAAGTGTTCGGGTAAATAACCGATGTGCTTGCCAGAGAGAATGAAGGCGAGGGTGCCTTCGACTTGCTCCGAGCGCGCCGAACACCTCTTCCCCTGGAAGGGCTCGTCGCTGCGCAGGAAGCGGTAAGGGTGATCGACCCGATCGCAAGCCTGTAGCGCTTGATCGTCAGGCGCCTCATTGGTGAACAACGGATGGCCGGCGGCGCAATACAAGTGCTGGGTTTCGGTAAACAGTTCGCGGTAGTCAAAAGCACTTTGCACTTGTGAGAAATAGCCGATCGCCAGGTCCAGTCGTTGTTGCAGCAGCAAGCGTTCCATCTCGCCGGGCATGGCGCTGATCAATTCGATACGTACCGATTCGTCCCGTTCGCGAAAACGCCGGATCGCATCGGCCACCCGTTGCAGCACGGATTGATCGAGCGCTTCGGACAGCCCCAGCCGCACCTCGCCGATCAGGCGCCCGGCCACTCCATTGGATTGATGGCGGAAGGCTTCGATGGACTCGAACAGGCTGCGAGTTGCATTCAGCAGTTGTTCTCCCTTGGGTGTGATCTTGAAACCACCCTTGCCGCGACTGCACAGGCGATAACCGAGTCGGGTTTCCAGTTTGGCCATTTGCTGGCTGATGCTCGACTGACTCAAGCCCAGTTCCCCCTGGGCTGCACTGAAACCACCGCACTCCACCACGTTGACGAACAGACGCAGCAGTTGCAGATCGAGATCGTGGAGTTGGCTGAGCATCAAAACATTACTCCTGGATAAAGTCAGGATAACTAACTTGGTATTTTTCCAATGTATCCGACGACGCATTCTGCATCCACTTCATCTGGTCAGGTGTTCCGTCATGGCTCCCATGTTCAAGCTGTGTTTACCCGCGCTGTTCCTCGCCATGGCTGTATCGGCCCAGGCCGAGGAAAAAGCCCTGAATCTCTACAGTTGGTCCGATTACGTAGCGCCGGAAACCTTGCAGCGTTTCGAGCAGGAAACCGGTATCCACGTGCGCTACGACACCTTTGATTCCTCGGAGGTGCTCGAAACCAGGTTGCTCACCGGGGGCAGCGGTTATGACGTGGTCGTGCCGTCGTCCAGTGTGCTGGCCCGCGGATTGGCCGCCGGTGCGTTGAAAGAGATTCCCCACGAAGGCCTCAAGGGTTACGCCAACCTCGATCCGGATTTGTTGGAAAAACTCGCCGCCGTCGACCCCGGCAATCGCTATGGCGTGCCCTACACCTGGGGCACCCTGGGCTTGGGGATGAATGTCGTGGCGGTGAAACAGCGCTTGCCGAATGTGCCGCTCAATAGCCTCGATTTGCTGTTCAAGCCTGAGTACGCCAGCAAATTGAAGGACTGCGGCATTGCCATTCTCGATTCGCCTCAGGAAGTCGTCGGCCTGGCGTTGCATTACCTGGGTAAAGATCCCTACAGCACTGACAGGGCTGATCTGACAGCCGCTGAGGCGTTACTGCTTCAGTTGCAACCGAATGTGCTGTACGTCGCGACCGGTCGACAGATCAGCGATCTGGCCAATGGTGATGTTTGCCTGGCGCTGACCTACAACGGTGACGCCAGCATGGCCGCCGACCAGGCGCGCAAGTCCAACAAACCGTTCGAAGTGGCGTACCGGATTCCGAAAGAGGGCACGCTGGTCTGGCAGGACAACCTGGCGATCCCCAAGGACGCGCCTCACCCCGAAGCGGCCCGCGCCTTTATCGAGTTCATGTTGCGCCCTGACTCCGTCGCGGCGCTGACCAACACACTGTTCTTTGCCACGGCCAACCAGGCCGCAACGCCGCTGGTGGATGAGGCGGTGCGCAGCGACCCGGACATTTATCCACCCGCCGACGTTCGCGCTCTGCTGTACGCCGACCGCAGCATGAGCCTCAAGGACCTGCGCCAGCGCACTCGCTTGTGGACCACTTTCCGTAGCCGCCAATAAGCCAATAACAAGGAGCACCTGATGGACATCCCGATGCAAAACGATCAGGCCATGACCCGCGACAGCCTCTACGGCACCGCCGCAGAAAGTACCTACGCCGGTATCACTAGTTTCATGCGCCGTCGCTACAGTCGCGACTTGCGCGGCGCCGACGTAGCGGTCAGCGGTGTCCCGTTCGACACCGCCACCAGCAACCGCCCCGGTGCGCGTTTCGGACCACGGGGCATTCGTGCCGCGTCCACCGGGATTGCCTGGGAGCGCCATTGGCCATGGACGTTCGACCCGTTCGACCATCTGGCGGTGATCGACTACGGCGATTGCGACTTCGATTACGGCACACCGCAGTCGGTGCCGGAAAGCATTGAAGCCCACGCCGAACACATACTCAACGCCGGTAGCGCGATGCTGACGTTCGGCGGGGATCACTTCATCACGTACCCGCTGCTCAAGGCCCATGCGCGTAAGCACGGTCCGCTGTCGTTGATCCACTTCGACGCCCACAGCGACACCTGGCCGGACGAAGACGGCAAGCGCGTCGATCACGGCACGATGTTCTGGCACGCGGCCAAGGAAGGGTTGGTGGATCCGTCGCGTTCGGTGCAGGTCGGTTTGCGCACCACCAATGACGATCACCAGGGCTTTCAAGTGCTGGATGCGCGGCAAGTGCATCGAGGTGGCGTTGATGCGATTGTCGAGGCCATTCGGGCACGGGTCGGTGATCACCCGGTGTACCTGACGTTCGACATCGATTGCCTCGATCCGGCTTTCGCTCCAGGCACCGGAACGCCTGTGTGCGGCGGCCTGAGCACGGTGCAGGCGCTGGAAATCCTCGGCGGCTTGCGCGGGATTAACCTGGTGGGGATGGACGTTGTGGAAGTGGCGCCGGCCTACGACAGTGCGGACATTACCTCACTGGCGGCGGCGACGTTGGCGATGGAAATGCTGTGCCTCTATGCCGCGAAGCATAAGGTCGACCGGTAAAGCGCGGTGAAAACTGTGGGAGCGGCGGTGCGGCGCTCCCACATTTAATCTGTGTCAGGCCACCGGGATGATCGGCAGATCCAGGGTTTCAGCCCCGGTAAATCGCGCCATCGACCCGGCAATGGATTCATGGGGCACGCCCATCGCCACACCACTGACCCCATCAAGCCGCGACAACTGTTCAGCACTCAATTGCACATTCAGCGCCCCCAGCGTCGCATCCAGTTGCTCACGGGTGCGCGAGCCGAGAATCGGAATCAGCGCAGTGGTCGAGCGCTTGGCTTTTTCCCGCAGCCAGGCAATGGCCACGTGCGTCGGGCTGGTGTCCAGTTCTGCGGCGACGACCAATAAAGTGTCGAGCAGGGCGGTTTCACGGGTGCTTTTCTCGGCGTGGATCAGCATGCCGAGTTTGGCAGCGCGGTTGTCGCCATCGTTGGTGCGGTACTTGCCGGTGAGGAACCCGCCACCCAACGGTGACCATAACGTAGCGGCCAGGCCCAAGGCTTCGGCCATCGGCAGTTGTTCACGTTCGGCGGTGCGTTCGGCGAGGCTGTATTCCACCTGAATCGCCGCAATCGGCGAGAAACCACGAATCTCGGCCAGCAAATCTGCCCGAGCGATGCGCCACGCCGGGAAGTTCGACAGCCCGGCGTAATGAATCTTGCCGGCGCGTACCAGGTCGTCGAAACCGCGCAGGATCTCTTCCATCGGGGTCACGCCATCGCTCATGTGGGCCCAGAACAGGTCGATGTGGTCGGTGTCGAGTCGTTTCAGGCTTTCTTCGACGGCGCGAACCATGTTCTTGCGGTTGTTGCCGGTGTGGGAAATACCCGCGGCCGGCGTGGTCCCCAGGGTGTATTTGGTGGCGATGACCAGGCGATCCCGTTCCGCTGCGATGAATTCGCCAAGCATGGCTTCCGACTGGCCAGCCTGATAGCCGTTGGCGGTGTCGATGAAATTGCCGCCGGCCTCCAGGTAGCCATCAAAGATGCGTTTGGCTTCGTCGCGCTCGGCGCCATGACCCCAACCGGTGCCGAAGTTACCGGCGCCCAACGCCAGTTCCGAGACCCGCAAGCCGGTTTTGCGGCCGAAGACTTTGTAATGCATGGGATGACTCCTGAAGGAAAAGACGTGGGTCGAATAGAAAATTTTGTCGACACGCATTTAATATGATGTTGGTAATATTTTGCGTCAAGGCGCTTTTCCGTTCGCAAGAGGATGGCCGACCACCGGTCTGACTGCTACTGCCACTTTCTGACAGGTGCCTCTGCTAAGCTCCGACAACTTTTACGGACAGAGCCTGCCGATCGTGTCGCGTACCACTCGTTTACTGACCTTGTTGCAAGTACTGCGCGGCAAAAGTCGTCCGGTGACCGCGGCGACGCTTGCCGGCGAATTGCAGATTTCTGAACGTACGCTGTACCGCGACATCGCCGAACTCTCCGCCCTCGGCGCGCCAATCTACGGCGAAGCGGGGATCGGCTACGTGCTGCGCAGCGGTTTGTTTCTGCCACCGTTGATGCTCAACGCCGATGAAACCGAAGCCATTGTGCTGGGGTTGCGCTATGTGGATCAGCGCGGTGATGAAGTGTTGAGCAAAGCGGCGGCGGATGCGCTGGCCAAGATTGCGGCGGTATTGGCGCCCGAAGCGCTGGACGCGTTACGCAACCCGACGGTGTTGCCGGGACCGCCCGGCTATGGCTTTGCACCCAACGCCGTGCCGCTGAATGTGTTTCGCCAAGCCATCCGCGATCAGGCCAAGCTCCATATCGATTACGCGGACGCCAACCAGGTGCCGAGTCAGCGGCTGATCTGGCCGCTGGCCCTGGGTTTTTTGAACGAGGTGCGAATCATCGTCGCCTGGTGTGAGTTGCGCAGCGCCTATCGGACCTTTCGCACTGACCGGATCTCGGCGGCGAACGAGCAGGGCGAGCGTTATCCGGGGCGGCGCAGCGACCTGCTGCGCACCTGGCGCAAGCAGATGCAACTGGACGAAGCCGGGCGCTTCACTCCTGACAAGAACTGACACAGGCTTGTTTTAGCATGGCTGCAGAATCAACAAACAAGGAGCCGTAACCATGTCCAATCCCGCCTCTTCACTGGCGCCCGCCATCGCCGCCTACATTGCTGCCGCCAATGCCCGCGACACCTCACGGGTTGCCAGTTTTTTCGCTGAGGATGCCAATGTGTTCGATGAAGGCCAGCACCAGGTCGGCACTCACGCCATCGCGCAATGGATGCAAGACACCGCCCAGCGATACCAGCCACGGGTCGAAGTGCTCGACGTGCAACTGCGCACCGGCAAAGTGCTGGTGCATAACCTGATCTCCGGAACGTTTCCCGGCAGCCCGCTGGAATTGCGCTACATGTTTCGCCTTAATGAACAGGGCAAGATCGCCCGGTTAGACATCTCCCTCTAACCGATCACAACAGATCGCCTGTAGCCGCTGTGTTGGGGGGGGGGGGGGGGGGTGGTCCTCCCCAACCCAAAAAAAAACAGAA
>NZ_JBOBDO010000018.1:0-140636 GCF_050586665.1 Pseudomonas sp. ES4
ACACCGCTTTCGACCGAGAAGATCGAACCGTCAAAAGAGCCAAACAACCCTGCTCTTTCAACTCCTTCTGGGCTTCGACGACCTGAAGCAACTCGCTGTCGAAAACTGCATAACTCATTGTTTACCAAGGAGTTTTCCGTTTCGACTGCGCCGGAAGTGGGGCGAATTATAGACTTCCAGAATCTGCCGTCAATCCTTAATTACGCTTTTCTATAAGGACGGCCAAAATCACAGCTTATATATAGACGCGCCCGCCATGAATGCGCAGTATATTGCCCAATACCACTCTCGTTTCCTACTTCGGACAATGCCACGCCATGAATGACCAACCTCGCAGCCTTGCCTCGACTCTGTTTTCGGTTGGCCTGCTATTGATAGCCATGGCATCAATCCAGTCAGGAGCCTCCCTGGCTAAAAGCATGTTCCCCATTATCGGCGCGCAAGGAACCACCACACTGAGGCTGATCTTCGCCAGCGTGATCATGATGCTGATACTGCGCCCCTGGCGAGCGAAGTTCACCGCGAAATCCTTGCGCACCGTCATCGTCTACGGAATGGCGTTGGGCGGCATGAACTTCCTCTTCTATATGTCATTGCAAACCGTCCCCCTCGGTATCGCGGTTGCGCTGGAATTCACCGGTCCACTGGCGGTAGCCATCTACGCCTCACGTCGCGCGATCGACTTTTTGTGGATCGCCCTGGCAGCCGTCGGCTTGCTACTGTTAATACCTATGGGAGAAACAACCGCGGGGATTGATCTGGTAGGCGCCGGTTATGCATTGGGCGCAGGTGTCTGCTGGGCGCTGTACATTCTGTTCGGCCAAAAGGCCGGTGCCGACAATGGCGTGCAGACCGCGGCACTGGGGGTGATGATTGCGGCACTTTTTGTAGCCCCTATCGGCATCGTCCATGCTGGTGCCGCACTACTCACTCCCTCACTGATCCCAGTGGCCATTGCTGTCGCCATTCTATCTACCGCAGTGCCCTACACGCTGGAGATGGTCGCCCTCACCCGCATCCCTACCCGGACATTCGGTACATTGATGAGCATTGAACCTGCGATCGGCGCGCTGTCAGGCCTGTTGTTTCTGCAGGAGTACCTTTCATTGTCACAATGGATGGCCATCATCTGCATCATTCTGGCCTCCATAGGCGCGACCATGACGATGGGGAGTGCAGCCAAGCCTGCTGTCACTGCAGATTGAGCCAGGATTTGACGAGGGTCTGGTATTTGTCGCGCAATTAGGCCATGTTTAGACCCATAACCCAGTGTCAGACATGGATTTTTTCAGATAGGGATATCAGAACGCTTCAAGCGAAAGCGAATGCAGCCAGACCCGGGCGCAAAGATCCGGGAACGCTATAAGGACAGTAATGAAACGAATTTTGGTATTGATCGCCGTACTTGCGGTTGCGGGCTGCGCGGCGACATCGAAAACCCAGGTAAAACACGGCAAGAGAGGGCTGCATATCAACTGTTCCGGGCTGTCATCATCCTGGGACAAGTGCTACACCAGCGCCGCCAACTCGTGCGCTCCAAAAGGTTACAAGGTCATCGCCAAGTCAGGGGACACTGTGGAAGAACCAGGCGATTACCCGTTCGGCCTCAACCCTGCCGGCTATACCAGCCGCAGCATGATCGTCATCTGCAAATAGATCGATGCCGCCTTGTCACGTTCGTGGACCTGCGATCTGGCGGCCAATCTCATCGTAGCTGGATTTCAGGACCGCACGCTGAATGTCCGGCGTGGCCAGCATTCGAGCAATAACCAACGCACCGATACATTGCGACAGAATCGCCCAGGCCAGGCTGTCGCTTTCCAGAACTTGTGCCCAACTCTTCTGAAGCCGACAAATCCAGTTCTCCGCTTGTTGACGAATCATCACGTCTGAACGTGCAATCTCGGCCCCTAATGCCGGCAAAGCACAACCCGATTCCGGATGCTCGACATGGGCCATGCTCAGGTAGTGTTTCAGGCAGCGCTGGAACTTCTCAGGATTCAGGTCTACCCCTAACCGCTCCAGGCTTTGAGACAGTTCACGCTCGACGATTGAAGCGAACAGCTCATCCTTTGACGAAAAGTGACTGTAGAAAGCCCCGCCACTCAAGCCGATCGCCTTCATCAAACCATCGACGCCTACCGTTGAAAAACCCGACTTCTTGGCCGACACCGCACTGCTTTCAAGTAGTTTCTCTTTGGTTTCCAGTTTGTGATTGGCCGAGTAACGCATTGCCTTGCCCTCAGGATTGATCGCCTTGACGCTTGCCGGATCGTAGCATAACGTTCGTTTAGTTAACGATCGTTTAGCAAAGGGATCTACCCATGAATAACAAGAAGGTCGTACTGGTTGTCGGTGCAGGGGATGCCACTGGCGGCGCAATTGCAAAGCGCTTTGCGCAGGAAGGATTTGTGGCGTGTGTCACCCGCCGCAGCGCGGACAAACTCCAGCCGCTGGTGGACGCCATCAAGGCCGATGGAGGTGAAGCCCACGGGTTTGCCTGCGATGCGCGCAAGGAAGAGGACGTGATTGCGTTGGTTGAGCAGATCGAAAGCCAGATCGGCCCAATCGAAGCGTTCGTCTTCAACATCGGCGCCAATGTGCCTTGCAGCATTCTCGAAGAAACCGCGCGCAAATATTTCAAGATCTGGGAAATGGCCTGTTTCTCAGGATTCCTCAACGCTCGTGAAGTGGCCAAGCGCATGGCCAAGCGTCAACGCGGGACTATTTTGTTCACCGGTGCTACCGCCGGCCTGCGTGGGGCCTCAGGGTTTGCGGCGTTCGCCGGCGCCAAGCACGGGATTCGTGCCCTGGCGCAAAGTATGGCGCGTGAACTGGGGCCGATGAACATTCATGTCGCCCATGTTGTAGTCGACGGTGCCATCGATACCGATTTTATCCGCGAGAGCTTCCCCGAAAAGTACGCGACCAAGGACCAGGACGGCATTCTCAATCCAGAGCACATTGCCGAGAACTACTGGTATCTCCACAGCCAGCCCCGTGATGCATGGACCTTCGAGCTGGACCTGCGCCCCTGGAGCGAACGCTGGTAAGCCCTCCCCCACAATAATAAACAGAGCGCATCGACCATGAGCAAAACCGTGAAGTTCTACTTCGACCTCGGCAGCCCCGCCACCTACCTGGCCTATACCCAGCTACCGAAGATCTGTGAGCAGACCGACAGCCAGTTGATCTACATACCCATCTTGCTGGGCGGCGTCTTCAAAGCCACAGGTAACGCCTCCCCCGCGGCTATCCCCGCCAAGGGTCGCTACATGTTTCAAGATCTGGACCGCTACGCCAAGCGCTATGGCGTGGCACTGAAGTTCAATCCCCACTTTCCTATCAACACCCTGATGCTGATGCGCGCCGTCACCGGCATGCAATTGCGCCATCCTGAACGCTTTCAGGCATTCATCGATTGCCTGTTTCACGCCCTCTGGGTTGAAGGCCGCAGCCTCGATGATCTGGCGACCGTCGCGTCAGTACTGACACAGAACGGTTTCGATCCAAATGAAGTCCTGGCCCTGACCGCCGACGAGGAAGTCAAAGCCACTCTCAAGGACAACACAGAGAAAGCAGTGCAACGGGGTGTATTCGGTGCCCCGAGCATGTTTGTCGATAATCAGCTGTTCTTCGGTCAGGATCGCCTGGACTTCGTCGTTGAAGCCCTGAGTTAGATCTCGACAACCAACCGCCCCTGCGCAGCTCCCGAAACGAGCAGCTCATGGGCGGCCTCGGCGGTTTGCAGCGTGAACTGCCGAGGGTCGAGCAACGGTTTCAGCTGACCCGTCTCGATCAACCGCGCAGCCTCCCTAAGTATCTCCCCGTGATGCTCACGCCCCTTGCCAGTCAGCAACGGCAACAAGGTAAACACTCCAGAATAAGTCGCCCCACGAAACGAGAGCGGCGCCACACTGTGCTGCCCCCATCCGAGACAACTCACGACATGCCCCTCGTAGACCCGAGCAGCCTTGAATGAAGCGTCCAGCGTCTCACCCCCCACCGTGTCGTAGACAATGTCGAAGCCCTCCCCCGCCGTGTGCTCAGCCACATACTCCTCAACCGAAGATTTTCGATAATCAATAAACGTCGCACCGAACCCTTCGATGATCGCCTGCTTCCCGGCCGACCCGGTGGCAAATACGTCAGCACCGAAAGCCCGGGCAATTTGTATAGCCACATGCCCGACACCGCCCGCACCGCCGTGAATCAGCACCTTCTGACCCGCCCGCACCCGCGCACGATCCACCAACCCTTCCCACGCCGTAATCAGTACCAACGGCAACCCAGCCGCCTCGCGCATGCTCAGATTGCCTGGCTTGCGTGCCAGCAGCCGTGCATCGACGGCGGCGTATTCAGCCAGTGAACCCTGCGCACCGCCAATACCGGTGGCCATTGCATAGACCTCATCCCCCGGCAGCCATTCACTGACACCCTCCCCCAATGCCGCCACTGTTCCCGCGAGATCAATACCCAATACCGCCGGCAATGACTGACGCGCATGAGCAGCCTGACCCGAGCGAATCTTTCCATCCAAAGGGTTCACCCCACTGGCCTTGATCCTGACCAATACCTGACCGGCCTCAGGCACAGGCCGTGGAACGGAAGCCAAGCGTAAAGGCCCGTTGGCCGAGTCAACAATCAGAGCGCGCATTTCAAGTGAGTCAGTCATTTCGCAATTTCCCGTCAGAGGTGGCTGTGGGATAAATCCTCCTCCCGTTCACTCATGCCGATAAGACGCTATATAGCTATAGTGACCATGCCCATTTGGCATCAATGAGAAACCCGTGGACAAACTCAATGCAATGGCAATCTTCGTTCGCGTTGTCGAGCGTGGCAGCTTTTCTGCCGTCGCCCGGGAATTGCAAACCAGCCAGCCGACCATCAGCAAAGTGCTGCGAGCACTGGAAACTGAGCTGGGTGGAAAGTTGATTTCTCGTAGCACACGACAACTATCCCTGACCGACGAAGGTCAGCGGTACTACAGCGAATGTCGACATATCCTGGCGGCCGTAGACGCCGCAGAACACAGCTTTCACTCCGGCCGCGAAGCTGTCGCCGGCAACCTGAAAGTCGGATCGTCCGTGAGTTTCGGGCGTTTACAGATTGCTCCGCGACTGCCGGCATTCCTCAAAAAACATCCTCAAGTGCAGATTGATCTGCAACTGAGCGATCAAAATCAGGACCTGGTCAGTGAAGGGCTGGACGTCACGTTCAGGATCGGCGAGTTGAACGACAGCGGATTGATTGCCCGCCGCATCGGCACCACCCACCGAGTAACTGTCGCAGCGCCCGAGTACCTTGCGCAGCACGGCCAGCCGCAAACGCCCGAAGAATTACGCGGACACAACTGCCTGCTGTTCAACCTGCTGAACAGTCAGAACCTGTGGGTTTACGAGAGAGAGAGACAACGTCACGAAGTGCGAATCAAGGGCAACGCACAAAGCAACAACTCCGAGGCGATCCGCGAGATGGTACTGGGGGGATTGGGGATTTCGCTGTCGCCGGTCTGGCTGTTCAGCGAGGACTTGAAGGCAGGACGCGTGACCGCGATTTTGCTGGAATACAGCGCCCAGTCGCTGCCGATTCATGCCGTGTCCCCGGCGAATCGTCGCCAATCCGCCAGGGTCAAAGCCTTCGTCGACTACATGAGCCAGGCGCTCGAAGAAGCGCCTGAACTCCAACCGATCAAATAGCCGCAGTCCGGGTGTTCAACCACTCAAGGGCTGCGCCGTCGAGCAACGGGCTCAAGCGCTGGCGCACCTCGGCGTGGTAGGCGTTGAACCATTGTTTTTCGTCGTCAGTCAGCAGCGACGGTTCCAGGCAGCGAGTATCGATCGGGCACAAGGTCAGGGTTTCGAATTTCAGGAACTCACCGAATTCGCTTTTGCCCGCCTCGCGGTTCAGCACCAGGTTCTCGATCCGCACACCCCAGCGGCCCGGACGGTAAGTGCCCGGTTCGATGGACGTAATCATGCCAGGCTGCATAGCCGTTTGCGGTGCCGCAGCGGCCTGATAGGCGATGACCTGCGGGCCTTCATGCACGTTGAGGAAGTAGCCAACGCCGTGACCGGTGCCGTGACCGTAATCAACGCTTTCAGCCCAGATCGGCGCGCGGGCAATCGAATCGAGCAACGGCGAGAGAATGCCACGAGGGAATTGCGCACGGGACAACGCAATCACGCCTTTGAGCACCCGCGTGCAATCGCGCTTCTGCTCATCGGTCGGCGTACCGACCGGCACCATCCGCGTGATGTCAGTGGTGCCGCCCAGGTACTGGCCGCCGGAATCGATCAACAACAGACCGTCGCCTTCGATCACCGCGTGTTCTTCTTCGGTGGCGTGGTAGTGCGGCATTGCGCCATTGGCGTTGAACGCGGCAATGGTGTTGAAGCTCAGCGATACATAGCCCGGACGTCGGGTACGCGCCGCCGTCAGGTGTTCGTCGATGGTCAGTTCGGTGATGCGCTCACGGCCCAACGCGGTGTCCAGCCAGGTGAAGAATTCACACAGCGCCGCGCCGTCCTGCTCCATGGCCTGACGAATGTGCTCGGCATCGGCCAGGCTTTTCTGTGACTTGGCCAACGTCGTCGGGTTCAGGCCTTCGATCAGCTTCACGCCGCTGTCCAGGTTATCCAGCAAGCCGGCGGTAACGCGCGCCGGGTCGACTTGCAGGCTCGCCCCGCTCGGTACGGCGCGCAAGGCGGCGGCCACTTCGCTGTAATCGCGCAGGGTCACGCCGTCCTGTTCGAGGGTTGCGCGCAGCTTGGTATCGACCTTGCTCAGAGCCACGAACAGGGTGGCCTGCTCTTGGCTGATCAACGCGAAAGAAACAAACACTGGGTTGAACGACACGTCACCGCCGCGCAAGTTGAACAGCCAAGCGATGTCATCAAGGGTGGCAATGAAATGCCAGTCGGCACCGCGATCGTTCAAAACCTCACGCAGCTTCGCCAGTTTCTCGCCGCGGCTGACCGTCGCCTGAGGCGGCAGGTGTTGATAGATCGGTTCATTTGGCAGCGTCGGACGGTCGCTCCAGACTTCGTTCAGAACATCGATATCAGTGCGCAAACGTGCGCCGCGCTCTTCGAGCTTGCTACCCAACGTACGCGCCGAAGCCACGGCCATCACCGCGCCATCTACCGCGACGACGCCGCCTTCAGGGGTTTGCTCGGCCAGCCAGTCCAGCGGGCCGGGTTGACCCGGTTGCAGCTTGACCAGTTCGATGCCGCTGCCCTTGAGTTCCTTGGTCGCTTGCTCCCAATAACGACTGTCGGCCCAGACGCCTGCAAAGTCCGGCGTAACGATCAGCGTGCCGACCGAGCCATGGAAGCCCGACAGCCATTGCCGTCCTTGCCAGTAACCCGGCAGATATTCCGACAGGTGCGGGTCGGCCGACGGCACCAACAGAGCGTGAATGCCCTCCCGGCTCATCAGTTCGCGGGTTTGCGCCAGGCGTTGAGGCACCGATCCATTGATCGAAGGCTGCGTACTCATCATGTCTCCTGCTAATCACTTCATCATTATTGTTGAGTGCCGATCAACGCCGACACTTTCAGACCTTATTGCCAAAATGCCGGAGCACTGGCGCAGGCCGCTTTAATCAGCTGTACCGCTTGGTCGATGTCTTGCTCGGTGGTGAACCGGCCGAGACTCAAGCGAATGGTGCGACTTGCCGAACGGGCGTCATGCCCCAGGGCCAGCAGCACATGGGAAGGCGCATTGCTCGCGGAATTGCAGGCCGAGGTCGCGGAGAACGCGATCGAGGTGCTCAACGCCGTGGAATTGAACTCGCCTTCGCTGAAGGTCAGGCTCAAGGTATGAGGGATGCGCTGGGTCGGACTGCCATTGAGGCGTACCCCGGGAATGCTCAGCAATTGCTCAAGCAAGCGTTCACGCAACCGCACGATCGTGGCTTTCTCTTCATCGAACGAAGCGGCCGCCAAGGCGAACGCCACACCCATGGCCGCGATCTGATGAGTCGCCAGGGTGCCGGAACGCAAACCGCCCTCGTGACCACCGCCATGAATCTGCGCCTGCAAACGCTGCTGCGCGCGTGGCCCGACGTACAACGCGCCGATGCCTTTGGGGCCGTAAATCTTGTGGGCGGAAAATGACATCAGATCCACTGGCAACCGGGCCAGGTCAATCAGCACTTTGCCTGCACCTTGAGCCGCGTCGACATGGAACAACGCATCGCGAGCACGCACGACTTCGCCGATGGCCGAGATGTCGTTGACCGTGCCCAACTCGTTGTTGACCAGCATCAACGACACCAGAAAGGTGTCTTCGCGCATCGCTTCGCTGACCGCTTGCGGGGTAATCAGACCCTCGGCGTCAGGCACCAGATAAGTCACCGCGACGCCGACGTCCTGCAACTGCTTTGCCGTGTCGAGAATCGCTTTGTGTTCAATCTGGCTGGTGATGATGTGGCCGCCAGAAACGCCACGTGCCTGGGCCACGCCCTTGAGGGCAAGGTTGTTCGATTCGGTGGCGCCGGAGGTCCAGACGATCTGGTCCGGCTGGGCGCCGACCAGTTCGGCGACCTGCTGCCGCGCCTGCTCGACCGATTGTCGGGCCTGTTGACCGAACGCATGGGAGCTGGACGCTGGATTGCCGAAGTTGCCGGTAAAACCCAGACACTCGACCATGACCTTGATGACTCGTTCATCCACCGGCGTGGTGGCGGCGTAGTCGAAATACAGAGGACGCTTATTCATAGAAGACTCGCAGAGCATGTTCCGGGATCAGGAGGCTCGTCACTGAAACGCCAAACGCAGCCTCGTGAGCTGCGCCCTTCGTTCAGAGCGTTAGAAATACCTGATCGGAGGCCGTTAAAGAAGAACAACTTCATTTAAAAGTGCGTAGGAACGCTCCTGAAGTCGAGCTTAACAGGCATCGGGCAAGCGGTTGAAGCAATGCGTCAGCTAAAGCTTTCGACCAACAACGGATACAGCGAAGCCACCAGCAGCAAGGCCATGCCCCAGTTGAACAGCCGCAACCAGCGGCGATCCTTCAGCACGTTGCGCAACAACGTGCCGCAGCCGGCCCAGACACTGACGCTCGGCAGGTTGATCAAGGCGAACACCGCTGCAATCACGATCACGTTGGTGAAATAACCCTGCATGGGCGTGTAGGTGCTGATTGCGCCGATGGCCATGATCCAGGCCTTGGGATTGACCCACTGGAACGCCGCTGCGCCCAAATAGCTGATCGGTTTGCTCTCGCCCTTTTCATTCTCGGAAACCGGTCCCGAATGGGCGATTTTCCACGCCAGATACAGCAAATACGCCGCGCCGACGTAACGCAGGACGCTGTAGAGCAAAGGATAGGTTTGAAACACTGCGCCCAAGCCGAAACCCACCGCCACGACGAGCACGAAGAAGCCGCAGGTGATGCCAAGCATGTGAGGGATGGTGCGGTTAAAACCGAAGTTCACACCCGATGCCAACAACATCGTGTTGTTCGGGCCGGGAGTGATCGAGGTGACAAGCGCAAACAGGGCAAAGCCCAATAGCAGATCGAGCGAGAGCGTCATGGTGGCAGTCCATTGGGTCAGTCAGGTACTGACCCTATCGCAGGCCTTAAGGGAAACCCATGGACAGTTGCGTAAAACTTCAAGCGGTACAGTTTTCGCTCAACTAGGACGACCGTGAAGCTGTACAGCACGTTCGGCGTTCATCTCGCCTTGTTTGTCGAAACTGAACGACTTTTGCGGTTGGCCGAGCAGCTCGGCTTTTTTCGCGTGGTATTCGTCGAACGACAAACCGCGCCGATTCAACGCCTCAAGTGCCAACTCTCTGGTTTCTTCTTCGGTGTACGGCCGTAATTCCGGGGAAACATGGCTGGCACATCCAGTGAGCACGGAGACCGCAAGCAGCAAGAAAGCAGCGATTGGAGGTTTCATTGTGAGTGTCCTGACATCTGGGTTCGAGGCAATGAACACAGGCTACGCCGGGCATCCGATCTGCAGAAATCAACGCTCTCGATAGTGGCTATCGACTTTGGCTAACGCCGCTGAGGCAGAACACTTTATATCTCCAAATGATCTATTAATATTAATTTAATGTCTTTTACGGAATAAAGCTGGACCTTTATAAACCTGTCATCGCTTCAGACACTCCATGAACCATGTCCCTGCCGATCCCGACTTTCTATTCATAGCCTTCTATTCATGGAGCCTGCCCATGCAACTGCTGACCTTACCGCCCTCGCCCGCCCTGGCCACCTCGATCCGCGCCACGGCGCAGGTGTTCGAAGACCCCAGATCCCAGGCCTTGCTCGCCCATATTCGACAAGTCGCGCCCAGTGAAGCCAGCGTGCTGATCATCGGTGAAACCGGCACCGGCAAGGAGCTGGTGGCACGGCATGTCCACAACCTCAGCGCCCGGCGCAACCGGCCATTTGTGGCGGTGAACTGCGGCGCGTTTTCCGAATCCCTGGTGGAGGCCGAGTTGTTCGGCCATGAAAAAGGTGCCTTCACCGGTGCGCTGAGCGCCAAGGCCGGCTGGTTCGAGGAGGCCGATGGCGGCACGTTGTTCCTTGATGAAATCGGCGATTTGCCGATGGCGATCCAGGTCAAGTTGTTGCGGGTATTGCAGGAGCGCGAAGTGGTGCGCCTGGGTTCGCGCAAGAGCATTCCCATCAATGTGCGTGTGCTGGCGGCGACCAACGTGCAACTGGAGAAAGCCATCAACGCCGGGCATTTCCGTGAGGATTTGTACTACCGCCTCGACGTCGTCAGCCTGGAATTAAGCCCACTGCGCGACCGCCCCGGCGACATCCTGCCGCTGACCCGGCATTTCATCGAAGCCTACAGCCAGCGCCTCGGCTACGGCACCATCACCCTCAGCAAAGAGGCCGAACTGAAACTGCGCGGCTACAGCTGGCCGGGCAATATTCGCGAACTGGAAAATGTTATTCATCACACACTGTTGATCTGCCGTAACGGCGTGATCGAACGCGACGACCTGCGCCTGTCGAACCTACGCATCGAGCGTCAGGACGATTACCACAGCACCATCGATGACTCACCGGAAGCCCTGCTCGACCGGGCTTTTCAAAAGCTCTTCGAAGAACAAGCCGGAGCGCTGCACGAGAAAGTCGAAGACGCGTTGCTGCGAGCCGCCTATCGCTTCAGCCATTACAACCAGGTACACACCGCCGCGCTGCTGGGCTTGAGCCGCAACGTAACCCGCACGCGACTGATCAGGATCGGCGAACTGGCGGTGAACAAGCGCCGCCCCATGGAAAATCTCCAGGGCGAGCGTGTCATGCAGCTGTCGATCTAACCCACCAGATTGCAGTGCAGCGCGTTGTCGTGGCTGCGTTCCAGGCTATGCAGGACCTGGAACGAGCCGAAGGTCACGGTTTTCGCCTGATGGGTGCGAATCAGTTGCCAGAAATCCTGCTCGCCGCTTTCAAAGCTCTGGAACGCGGCCTCTCCCGCCTCGCGTGTTTGCCATTGCAGGTAGTTGAGCACCCGTCGGCCATCATCGCTGGCCTGGATGCTGGCACTCAGAAATCCTGTGAAGTCCTGGGCCAGACGTTCGGTCTGTTTCGACAGTGCCGATACCAACGCGGGCTGTTGATGGGGTTCGATCTCGAATTCGATCAATTGGGTGAAGCTGCGATTTTTCTCTGACGCTTGCATGAAGAGTCCCCCTGACGTGTAAGCCGGATCTTGCGATCCGAAGGCCTGCAGGGTAAAACCTCGAGTTAACTTGAGGTCAAGGAGCATTTTTTAGATGATCACCTCGGAAAATCTGCACAAGGAACTCACCGTCGGCCAAGTGGCTGCGCGCAGCGGCGTCGCGGTCACGGCGCTGCACTTTTATGAGTCCAAGGGTTTGATCAAAAGCAATCGCAACCAGGGCAACCAGCGACGTTATCCACGGGAAGTGCTGCGGCGGGTGGCATTGATCAAAGTAGCCCAGCGATTGGGGATTCCGCTGGCGGAGATTGGCGAGGCGCTCAAGTCCCTGCCGGATAACCGAGCACCGACGGCGGCGGACTGGAAGGTGTTGTCGGCGCAGTGGAGTCGGGATCTGGATGAGCGGATCAATCAACTGACCTTGCTGCGGGACAAGCTCAATGGCTGCATTGGTTGTGGTTGTCTGTCGATGGAGGCATGTCCGCTGCGCAACTTTGGCGATGTGCTGGGGGAACGCGGGCCAGGGGCGCAGCTCCTTGGTTGATGGCTGAACAGTGCTGATGCAGCCGCGGGCGGTGATCTTTTTTGTGAACTTGGTAAATGCTGGGGATCAAAATCAAGACATCGCCATTTTTGGCAGCGCCTACACTTGATGATCCTGCTGAAAAGCGGCGAAGTGAAATCTTCCATCTACAAAAAAATCAGGGAGAACGATCATGAGTGTCAAACCTATTCCCGAGGGTTATCACAGCATTACCCCCTATCTGGGCATTCAAAAAGCGGCGGAAGCCATCGAGTTCTACAAGAAAGCCTTTGGCGCCACCGAAGTCATGCGCCTGTCCATGCCCGATGGCGGCATCGGCCACGCCGAACTGCGTATCGGCGATTGCCCGATCATGCTTGGCACACCGTGCGATCAGGGTCCGCTGAGCAATCCCGACACGTCGCCGTCCGTGGGACTGCATCTGTATGTGAACGATGTAGACAAGTCCTACAAACAGGCGATTGCGGCTGGCGGCACGGTGGTGTCCGAGGTCAAGGATCAGTTTTATGGCGACCGCTCGGGGACCTTGAAGGATCCCTATGGGCATCTGTGGTTTCTGGCCACGCGCAAGGAAGATCTGACTCAGGAGCAGATTGAGCAGCGGGCGCAGGAGATGTTCAAGCAGGGTTGACCCAATGATCGTTCCCACGCTCTGCGTGGCAATGCCTCAATGGACGCTCCGTGTCCGCTTCTGGGACGCAGAGCGTCCCGGGCTGCATTCCCACGCAGAGCGTGGGAACGATCGTGGATCACTCGCCTACAGCCAAACGATATCGCGAAACATTTTCTTTCATCTCCCCTTTCAGGATTTCCGACGCTCATCCGTCTTATCTAGATGCAGTCGGCCCGCGTAGGCAAAAGCCACAGCCCGGCCTTTCATGGACCTCATCGCTGGGAAGCCCTCAGCGACGGCCCGCTCATCGAAACAAGACCTTTAATCATGTCGAAGAAATCCCGTTCAAAACTCTGGTTTCTGGTCCATAGCTGGCTGGCATTGCCGATCTGGTTTTTCGTACTGATCGTGTGCGTGACCGGCACCCTGGCGGTGGTTAGCCAGGAAATCGTCTGGCTGGCCAACCCGCAGATGCGCGCCAGCCAACCCTCGGACAATGCACCTCTGCTCAGCTATGACCAGATCATTGCTGCGATCAAAAAGGCTGAGCCCAATACTCTGGTTGAGGCCATCAGTCGACCCGATGAATCGCACTTCGCCCTCGACGTGGACGTCAGCTACCCCGACGGTCGCTCGGTGACGGTTTACGTCAACCCCTACAGCGGCGTCATTCAGGGCACGGCGCCGCAGTTCAATTTCAAGGCGTTTACCCGTGCGCTGCATGGCTGGTGGCTGGTGCCGTTCACCAATGGTTACAGCTGGGGCTGGTACCTGGTGTCGTTTCTCAGCCTGCCATTGCTGGCTTCGTTGGTCACCGGGCTGGTGGTCTACAAGCGCTTCTGGAAAGGCTTCTTGCGACCGACGTTGCGCATTCGTCACGGTGCCCGGATTTTCTGGGGCGATTTTCATCGCCTCAGCGGCATCTGGTCGATCTGGTTCATCGCGGTAATTTCCATCACCAGCACCTGGTTCCTGATTCAGGCGTTCATGTTCGATAACCAGATCTCGATCAGCACCGCGCCGGTGACGGCTGTGGTCCCGCGTGAAAGTGTCCCGCTGACGGCCGACGGTTCACCAGCGCCGATGATCAGCCTGGAGACGGCAATCCGCGAAGCCAAGGAACGTATTCCCGGCCTGGACGACAGCTTTGTCAGCCTGCCCGCCAATGCTTATAGCTACCTCTCGGTGGGCGGGCGCAGTTGGTATCCGCTGATGTTCCAGACCGCCGACATCAATCCGTACACCGGCGACATCGCCGCCACCCGCCTGTTGTCGGACCGTTCCGGCCTGGAGTTGGTGACCGAATCCATGCGTCCGCTGCACACCGGCGACTTCGGTGGCATCTGGATCAAATTGATCTGGTTCTTCTTCGGCCTGATCCTGAGCATGATGGTGCTCAGCGGCCTGTTGATCTGGACCAAACGCACCGCCCTGGCCACGGCCAATGCCCTCAAGCGCAGCCATAAACGCCCGCGCAACCAGGCCGCTGCGGTTGCGAGCCATGAAACCACGGAGGTCAGCCAATGAGTCTGTTCATCGCTGATAAACCGGGCTCGAAACTGAGCCGTTTCTGGCACAAATGGCGCTTCCACATCAACGTACTGCTGTTGCTGGTGCCGCTGGGGTTCATGCCCAAGTACTTCGCCGATGCTGCGCTGTTTCGCGGTGACACCGGCCTGGGCGAGCGGGAAATCGGCGAGGTTCAGGTGGGGCCCTGGAGCCTTCGCCTGGCCGAGTTGCGCAACGACGCCCCGACCCTCGATGGTCCGGCCGGCTACATGAAGAGCTTCAACGCGGCGTTGTGCGACAGCTGTCGCGATCAGGTCAAGGCGACATACCTGCGCATCGGCAAACCTCGCAGTCTGCGCGCTGCCGGGGTGATTTTCTTCGGCACGCCATACCGCATGGGCGCGATATTGCCGATCCCCGAGAAGACTAAAACCGACGCCGAACTGTGGATCACCATGGAAGGCTGGGATGGCGCGATGCATCAGGCTTCCATCCCCCTGAGCCAGGCATCCCCGGCCACCCTCGCCTGGCTGAACCAACAAGGAGGCAAGCCATGATTAACGTTATACGTCCTCTGAGCGCCGCGCTGCTGGTGCTCTGCGCCGGTTTCAGCGCCAGCGCCCTGGCCCACAACCCGATGTGCGAATGCAAAGCCATCGACGCCGAGCAGATAAAATGCACCGGCGGCTTCTCCGACGGCAGCGGCGCGCCGGGGGTGACCCTGGACGTGATCGGCTACGACGAAACAATCCTGGTTCCGGGCAAACTCGGCGCCGATTCGACCCTGACGTTCAAGAAGCCCGGCGCCGAGTTCTATGTGCTGTTCGATGCCGGCCCCGGCCACGTCGTCGAAATCGACCAAGCGGACATTCAAGCCCCATGAGTACGCCAACCACGCAAGTCGTCCGCCCGGCCGGTGCTGGCCATGAAAGCCTCTTTGTGTTGCTGTTGTGCCTGATGATCCTTGCGGTTGCCGGCTCGGTGGTCGCGTGGCGCAGTGAGTCCCAGGAAGTCAGCAGCGTTGGCAGCCATCAACTGGATGCCCGTCGTGACTTGAGCGCGTCCGAGCAAGGCATCTACGCCGACCTGCGGGTGACGCTCGACGAAATTCATCTGTTACGTCAGGAGCAACAGGCGCTACCCGCCCCTGCCGCCCTCGCCGATGAGGGTTTTGCGCCGTTCGCCCAGGACGCCAGTTCGGTCAGCCGCGGCGGTCATGCCTGGCAATTGCTCGACGCCAAGGCTTACTTCGGCCAGAGCCAGGCGCCCACCGTGGCGGGTTCGTTTCTGATGCGCTTGAGCGCTGACGACGATGCGCCGGACGTCTGGCTCAACCGCGGCAACGCCCTCGCGGCCCCGACCGATCTCACCGACGCCGCGCTGGAAAGCGCCGGCTGGCAGCAGATCGTCGCGCAATTCGATGCCGGCGTGACACGCCAGCACCGGCACTGAACCCTCGCCTTCACCCGAGAGAAGACCGCTTTCCCATGCCTATTTCATCTCAACGTTGTTTCTTGCGCCTGATATTGGTCGGCTTACTGGCTTGCCTGCTGACTCCGCTGGCCAGTGCCGACGAAGCCAAGCGCCTGCGCATCGGCATCACCCTGCACCCTTACTACAGCTACGTGGCGAACATCGTCGGTGACAAGGCGGAGGTGGTACCGCTGATTCCGGCCGGTTTCAACCCGCATGCCTACGAGCCGCGCGCCGAAGACATCAAGCGCATCAGCGGGCTGGACGTGGTCGTGCTCAACGGTGTCGGTCATGACGACTTCGCCGACCGCATGATCGCCGCCAGCGAAACCCCGAAAATCCCGGTGATCGAAGCCAACGAAAACGTGCCGTTGCTGGCCGCCACCGGCACCGCCGCTCGCGGTGCCGGCAAGGTCGTAAACCCGCACACCTTCCTGTCGATCAGTGCCTCGATTGCCCAGGTCAACAACATCGCCCGGGAACTGGGCAAGCTCGACCCGGCCAACGCCAAGACCTACACCCAGAACGCCCGCGCCTACGGCAAGCGCCTGCGGCAGATGCGCGCCGATGCCCTGGCGAAACTGACCCAGGCACCGAACGCCGAACTGCGAGTAGCCACGGTTCACGCGGCTTATGACTATTTGCTGCGCGAATTCGGCCTGGAAGTGACGGCTGTGGTCGAACCGGCGCACGGCATCGAACCGAGCCCGAGCCAGCTGAAAAAGACCATCGATCAACTGCGTGAACTGGACGTGAAAGTGATCTTTTCGGAGATGGATTTCCCGTCCACCTACGTCGAGACCATCCAGCGTGAATCCGGGGTGAAGCTGTACCCGCTGTCGCACATTTCGTATGGCGAATACACCGCCGACAAGTACGAAAAGGAAATGACCGGCAACCTCGACACGGTGGTTAGGGCGATTCAGGAGTCGGGTAAATGACCGCGAAAGAAACCATCACCGCACAAACCCCCTCCCTGACTGATCCCGAATCCCCTGTGGGAGCGGCGGTGCGACGATTCGACTTGCTCGCGAAGGCGTCCAGTCAGTCGCCATCATCCTTGAATGACACACCGCAATCGCGAGCAGGCTCACTCCTACAGGGTTCGGGGCCGACGCTGGATTTTGCGCAGGTCAGTTTGACGCTGGGGCGCACGACAATCCTCGACAACGTGACCTTCCAGGTCCAGCCCGGCAGCGTGCATGCGCTGGTCGGCCCCAACGGTGGCGGCAAGAGTTCGCTGATCAAGACCTTGCTTGGGCAGATGCCGCATCAGGGTCGCTTGAGCCTGCAATGGCCCGGCACACCGGGAACCATCGGTTACGTACCCCAAGCCCTGGAATTCGATCGGGGGTTGCCGATGACCGTCGATGATTTCATGGCTGCGATGTGCCAGCGGCGTCCGGCGTTCCTCGGCTTGAGCAAACACTACGCCGCCGCCATTGGCGAAGCCCTGGAACGGGTCGGCATGCAGGACAAACGCAAGCGGCGCATGGGTGCGTTGTCGGGTGGTGAACGGCAACGGGTATTGCTGGCTCAAGGATTGATTCCGGTGCCGCAATTGTTGGTTTTGGATGAACCGATGTCGGCGCTCGACGAGGCCGGCATTCAGGTGTTCGTACGGCTGCTCGGTGACTGGCGCCAGAGCGGCATCACCGTGCTGTGGATCGAGCATGATCTGGAAGCTGTGGGTCGTCTGGCGGATCGCGTCACCGGGCTCAATCGCCGGGTGCTGTTCGATGCCACGCCGAAACAGGCTCTGACCCCGGAATGCCTGCTGACCCTGTTCTCCACTCATCCACGGAGCGCTGTGCAATGAGTTATGAAGCCTTTCGTTTGATGGTCCAGGGTTGGGCCTCGTCGGGTTATCTACCCGAGGCGCTGGCCTATGGATTCGTGGTCAATGCATTGCTTGCCGGCTTGCTGATCGGCCCGGTGCTGGGCGGTTTGGGGACACTGGTGGTGGTCAAGCGCTTCGCGTTTTTCTCCGAAGCGGTGGGCCACGCGGCGCTGACCGGCGTAGCCATCGGCATTTTGCTGGGCGAACCCTACACCGGGCCTTACGGCAGCCTGTTCGGCTACTGCTTGTTGTTCGGCATCTTGCTGAACTACCTGCGCAACCGCACGGGTCTGGCGCCGGATACCTTGATCGGCGTGTTCCTTTCCGTGTCATTGGCGCTGGGTGCCAGTCTGCTGCTGATTCTGGCGGGCAAGATCAACGTTCACATCCTCGAAAACGTGTTGTTCGGTTCGGTGCTGACCGTCAACGGCAATGACCTGCTGGTGTTGGCCATCGTCGGTTCGCTGGTCATGGCCCTGGCCTTGCCGCTGTATAACCGCATCATGCTGGCCAGTTTCAATCCGCAACTGGCGGCGGTCCGTGGCGTGGCGGTGAAGACCCTGGATTACCTGTTTGTGATTCTGGTGACCCTGATCACCGTGGCGGCGGTGAAAGTCATCGGCGCGATTCTGGTCGGTGCCCTGCTGGTGATTCCGGCGGCAGCGGCGCGATTGCTGAGTCAGTCGCTGAAGGGCTTCTTCTGGTGTTCGGTACTGATCGCTACGGTCAGCACGCTGTGCGGGATTCTCGCGCCGATTGTCTTCGACCTGCCTATCCCGTCCGGCGCCGCGATCATTCTGGTGGCTGGTATCGCCTTCGCTCTCGCCGCCATTGCCCGTGGCGTTGTCCCCAGCCTGAAAGGGAATCTCGGATAAATGTCTTTTACTTTGCGCCAATTGACCTTGGCCGTAGCCCTGTGCGGGCTGGTCAACACAAGCTTTGCAACTGACAGCGCCAAACCGTTGCGCGTGCTGGCGTCCTTGCCGATCACTTATGGTCTGGGCGAAGTCTTGCTCAAGGGCACCGACGTCAACCTCGAACGTGCCGCGCCGGCGAACCTGCCCGGCAGCCGTCAGACCGCGTACTTCACGGGACGTGGCGCTCCGGCGCTGGCCAAACTGGCGATCGACGCCGATGCGGTGATTGGCCTGCGTTCGCTGTGGGCGGATGATCCGCTTTACCCGATCTCCCGGCGTAGCAACATCCGCATCGTCGAGGTCGACGCCGCGCGCCCGGTGGACGGCGCCCTGCCCGGCATCGCCGTGCAGCCTGGCAACAAGGTCGATGGGTTGAACAGTCAGCCGTGGTTTTCCAGCAACAACATGGGACGGATGGCGGACGTGATGGCGGCGGACCTGGTGCGCCTGGCGCCCGAGGCCAAGCCGAAGATCGAGGCCAACCTGGCGGCGCTCAAACAGCGTTTGCTCAAGTTCAGCGCCGACAGCGAAGCGCGGCTGGCCAGTACCGACAACCTCAGCGTGATGAGCCTGAGCGATCACTTTGGCTATCTGATTGGCGGCCTCAACCTGGAGCTGATCGGCCTCGATGCGCGGCCGGATACCGAGTGGACACCTGAAGCGCTCAAGCAATTGGGCGCGACACTCAAGGACAATGAGGTGGCGGTGGTGTTGCACCATCGCCAGCCGTCGGAGGCGGTGAAAGCGGTGATTGCCGAGGCAGGGAGTCGGTTGGTGGTGTTGAGTGTGGATGCGGAGGATCCGGTGGCCGAGCTGGAAGGGAATGTGGATTTGCTGATCAAGAGGTTGAGCGGCGAGCCTTCGGCCTGAGATCAAAAGATCGTCCGAAGGCTCGGGCCGTGTTCGGACGATCTTTTGACGTTCAAAAACCAAAAAGCCCGCTGACCTTTCTATGAAGGGGGGGCAGTGCTTTGTGCATGGGAATGGCGTGGAGCCCGGCTACGGCGAAGGTTTCAGCGCAAGGCTGGTAACCCAGATGACGGTAAAAGGCTTCGCTGGTGCGGGTGCTGTTGAGTCGTGCCTGATGCAAACCCTGATCGGTCAACCAGCGCTCAAGGTCGCGCACCAGCGCTTGCCCGGCCCCACGACGAAAGCATTCCGGTTGCACGTAACAAAACGCCACTTTGCCGCTGATCGCAGCCATCGCGACGCCGACCGGTTTGTCCTGCAACAGAGCGATGTTCAGGTACAACCGCTCGTCGGTGAGCCAGGGCTGCACGTGTTCGATGGTTTTGTTGTGGGTCCAGGTGGCAACGATGAGTGGATCGTTGCGATGGTCGAGCGCACAACCCACGCGAATGGAGCGCTCGACGATCCGGCTGATGATGCCGGCGTCGGCGGGGGTTGCCTTGCAAATGTGAAGGGATGCATCCATGGCGCTGTTACCTCAATCCATTGAGTCAAAGCTGCTGCCGGGGACGATAGCGCTGCGGCGAGTGGGTGGCTAATGGAGAGACGTTACATTTGGTGTGCAACACAAAGCTAATGTGGGAGCGAGCCTGCTCGCGAAGGCGGCAGCACATCCAGCATTGATGTGACTGACAGATCGCTTTCGCGAGCAGGCTCGCTCCCACAGGGGGATTTTTGTGCTTGTTAGATAGGTTGCAACGGCATGGTCAGTTCGACTCGCAACCCGTCCGGCCGGCTGTCGAAATGCAACGTACAGCCGCAACGCTGGACAATCGCCTGGACAATCGCCAGCCCCAGGCCGCAGCCGGTGCTCTGGCCGTTGCGCCAGAAGCGTTGGGTCAAATGCTGCAGATCGTCTTCGGCAATGCCCGGCCCATGATCGCGAACCAGGAACTGCACGCGATTGCCGGTGGTTTCCAGGCTCAGTTCCACCGCGCCGTCGCCCGGGGTATGCCGCAGCGCGTTGTCCAGCAGGTTACGTAGCGCGGCAATCGACAGCACCGCGGGCATTTGCACCGGGGCGTGGGAGATTTTCGGCGGCAGCTGAAATTTGATCCGCTGACGATCACCGCTGGCGGCGTCCTGAATTGCCAGTTTCGCCACCTGCTCGGCGCTACATTGCACGCCGTCATCAAACGACAGACTGCCCTCGACCCGCGCCAGCAACAGCAATTGTTCAAGGGTCCGGTGCAGGCGGTCGGCGCCCTCTTCGGCCCGGGCCAGGGATTGATCGCGGGCCGCGCCGTCGGTCATGCGCGCCACTTGCAGGTGGGTCTTGATCGCTGTCAGCGGGCTGCGCAATTCATGGGCGGCGTCACCGGTCAGGCGGCGCTCGCGTTCGATGGTCTTGCCTATCCGTTGGAACAGCTGATTCTGGGTGTCCAGCAACGGTTGCAGTTCGCTGGGCAGCGGCTGGATTTGCAAAGGTTCGAGAGAATCGGCGCTACGGCGCATCAAGGCGTCACGCATACGATTGAGCGGCGCCAGCCCCTGGCCGATTCCCAGCCAGAGCAGGCATAGGCAGCCCAGCAACGCCACGCCCACCGGCACCGAAGCGGCCAGCAGGATCGACATGTTCAGCGCCTCACGTTCGATCTGCCGATCAGCGGTGGTGATGCGCACGTCGCCGCGGGCCAGGGTGAAACTGCGCCACGGTGCACCGTCGATCATCTGGTCGTGGAAGCCCATTTTCTCGGCTTCGAGGGTTTGTTGCGGATCGGTGTGACTGCGGGCGAGGATTTCGCCACGCAATGAACTGACCTGGCAGGCCATGCCACCGGGGAGGTTCAGTTGTTCAGCACTGAAATGGGTGCCCTCGCCCTTGCTCGGCAATGGCGGCAATTGTTCCATCAGGCCGGCGACCATTCGTGCCGAGGCCACCAACCGCTGGTCGAGGGAAAACATCATCTGATTGCGCAGGTCGCTGAGCATCCAGGCTGCCGCCAAGGCCCAGATCAGCGCAAAAGCGGCGCCGAGTGTCAGGCTCAGGCGCAAACGCAGGCTCATCACTTTTTCAATTCCTCTGCACCATCAGCCGGCCCCAGGCGATAGCCCAGGCCGCGCACTGTCTCGACAATGCCATTGCCGAGTTTGCGTCGCAGGTGATGGATATGCACGTTGAGGGCGTTGCTTTCCAGTTCATCGTTGAAACCGTAGACGCTGTCTTTGAGTTGCTCGGTGGACAGCACCCGGCCCCGATTATGCAGCAAGGCCTGCAACAACGACTGCTCACGACGGGAAAGGTCCACCGGCTGGCCGCCAAGCATGGTTTCGCGGCTGCTCGGGTCGTAAGTCAGGCGACCATGTTCGATCAAGTTGACGCTGCGTCCGGCCACTCGTCGCAGCAAGGTATGCAGGCGCGCGGCGAGTTCGCGCAGGTCGAAAGGCTTGAGCAAGTAATCGTCGGCGCCGGCCTGCAAGCCGTCGACGCGGTCGGTGACTGAATCCCGGGCGGTGAGGATCAGCACCGGGATTTCCAGACCGCTGTGACGCAATTGCTGCAACAGCTTCAGGCCATCTTCATCGGGCAGACCGAGGTCGAGCACCATCACATCGAACTCGGCGACCTTGAGCATCGCCCGGGCCGACGAGGCAGTGGCGACATGCTCTACCGTCAGGCCCTGAGCGGTGAGGCCGGCGACAATGCCGCTGGCGATCAACTCATCGTCTTCGCAAACCAGTACGTGCATGGTGAGACCTGTTGAAAAAAAGGTGAGTAGGCCGGAGGCCGATTAAGCGGACATTATGCCGCAAGCGCCATTGCCACAAGGCCACTGTGGTTAATCATCGGTTAATCGCCGCCTCCCATTGTGCACCTCACTTGCACAGGGATAAGGCTTACCCATGCGTCGACTGTTTTTGTTTTTTGCTCTCTTGATCTCGGGCGTGGCCCAGGCAGGGACCAATCCGTTCGAGACCAAACCTGATTTTTTGCCGGTGGAAAAAGCGTTCGTCTTCACGTCCGAGCGTCTTGAGTCGGGCGAAACCCAGCTCTATTGGCAGATCGCCGACGGCTATTACCTGTATCAGAAACGCCTGAAGTTCGATGGCTTGCCCGCTGAGCAGCATCCCGCGTTACCTGAAGGCGAAGCGCACAGCGATGAGTTCTTCGGCGAACAGCAGGTCTATCGCCAGGGTCTGGAACTGAAGATTGCGGCCGGTGCCACCGGGCAAATCAAAGTGGGCTTCCAGGGCTGTGCCGACGCTGGCTTGTGTTATCCGCCGCACACTCAGGTCGTGGATCTGGGCGGTACCTCCGCTATCGCTGCGACAGACGAAGCACCGGACCAAGCCCTGGCCAGCGGCCTGCAACAACGGGCGCTGGGCTGGAGCTTGCTGGTGTTCTTTGGTCTGGGGCTGTTGCTGGCCTTCACGCCTTGCTCGTTACCGATGCTGCCGATTCTGGCGGGTTTGATCGTCGGTAGTGGCGCCACACCCAAACGCGGTTTCGCCTTGGCCACCAGCTATGTCGTGAGCATGGCGCTGGTGTATGCGGCGATGGGCGTGCTGGCGGCAATGCTCGGGGCAAATTTGCAGGCGTTGTTGCAAAACCCTTGGTTGCTGGGCAGTTTCGCTGCGGTGTTTGTGTTGCTGGCATTGCCGATGTTCGGTTTCTTCGAGTTGCAACTGCCGGTGGCCGTGCGTGATCGACTGGAAAATGTCTCGCGCAATCAGCGTGGCGGCAGCCTGTTCGGGGCCGGAGTGTTGGGCGCCTTGTCCGGTTTGCTGGTGGGGCCGTGCATGACCGCCCCGCTGGCGGGCGCCTTGCTCTACATCGCGCAAAGCGGCAATGCGCTGCATGGCGGGCTGATTCTGTTCGCCATGGGCATCGGCATCGGTGTGCCGCTGCTGCTGTTGGTCACCGTCGGCAATCGCTTCCTGCCCAAACCCGGTGCGTGGATGAACCTGCTCAAGGGTGTGTTCGGCTTCCTGTTCCTCGCCACCGCATTGCTGATGCTGCGCCCGGTGCTGGACGAATCACTGTGGATTGGTTTGTGCGGTGGGTTGCTGCTGATTGCCGCGTACAGCGCCTGGAAGCAATCGGAGGGTTTCGGTCGCGTCGCTCATGTGTTCGGCGCCAGCTCACTCTTGTTGGGTGTGTGGGGCAGCCTGTTGATGATCGGTGCCGCCGGTGGCAGCGACGACTTGATGAAGCCTTTGCAGGTCTACAGCGCTTCGAACTCGAGCAGCGCCGCCTATCCGGTCGGCCATGACGCATTCACCACGATCAAGGACCCGACAGCTCTGCAACGGGAGCTCGATGCGGCACAGGCTCAGGGCCAATGGGTCTTGCTGGACTACTACGCCGACTGGTGCGTGTCGTGCAAGGTCATGGAAAAACAGGTGTTCGGCAAAGCCCACGTACTGGAGGCCTTGAGCGATGTGCGCTTGCTACGGCTGGACGTCACCGCCGACAATGCCGCCAGCCGCGAACTGCTCGGCCGTTATAAAGTGCCGGGGCCACCGAGCCTGCTGTGGATCGGTGCCGACGGCATCGAGCGTCGGAGCCAGCGCATCACCGGTGAAGTCGATGCCGGCACCTTCCTGCAACGCTGGACCACTACCCGAGACGCCCATTAAATGCTGACTTTTACTCTCGGCACTTTTGCCATCGCGCTTAATCACCTGCTGCTGATCAGCGCCCTGGCGCTGGCGACTTTCGTCGGCTGGCGGGTGGCCAAACGCGGCGGCGAGAATCCGGAGTCGGTGCTGTTCAGCCTGTTCCTGCTGGGCTTGGTGGCTGCCCGGGTCGGTTTCGTGGCCGTTTACTGGGCCCATTATCGCGACGATCCCTGGCAGATCATCGACCTGCGCGACGGCGGTTTCCTCGCCTGGCCCGGTGTGATCGTGCTGCTACTTGCGGCGTTGTATCGAGGCTGGCGTCGCCCGGGCTTGCGCCGGCCGTTGGGCTTTGGCGTGGCCAGTGGCCTGGCGTTCTGGTTGCTGGCGACCTTCTCCCTGACTATTTACGAACAAGGCACGCGCCTGCCGGAAATCACCCTGCGCAATGCCGCCGGTGAAACCGTGCAACTGGCCGATTACCAGGGCGGCCCGTTGGTGATCAATCTCTGGGCCACCTGGTGTCCGCCGTGCCGTCGGGAAATGCCGGTACTGGAAAACGCCCAGCAACACCGCCCGGACCTGACGTTCCTGTTCGTCAATCAGGCTGAAAGCATGCAAAGTGTCAGTACGTTTCTGGAAACCCAAGGCCTGAGCCTCTCCAACGTGCTGTTCGACGGCAGTGGCCGATTGGGTCAGGCCGTCGGCTCCATGGCGTTGCCGACTACGCTGTTCTATAGCCCCGAAGGTCGCCTGTTGGGCAGCCATCTGGGTGAGCTGTCGGAAGCGAGCCTGGCCCGCGCCCTGGAAAACTTCGACACCCCGAATCCTGCCGTACCGGCCACCTCTTCAAGGAAATTGCCATGCCCCGCCTCCGCCACCTGCTGACGTTGACCCTGGGCGCTGCCCTGCTGCATTTACCCTCAGTGCAGGCCGCCGAAGAATTGCCCGAAGCGATCAAGAAAATCGAAGCCAAGGGCGCGAAAATCGTCGGCCAATTCGACGCGCCCGATGGCCTGCGCGGTTATGCGGCGCAGTACCAGAACCGGGGCATGGCGTTGTACCTGACCCCGGATGGCAAGCACGTGCTGCTCGGCAATCTGTACGATGCCGACGGCAACGACCTGAGCAGCGCACCGTTGCAGAAGCTGGTTTATGCACCGATGGCCAAGGAAATCTGGGGCAAGATGGAAGCCAGCAACTGGATCGCCGACGGGAAGGACGATGCACCGCGGATCGTGTACCTGTTCAGCGATCCGAACTGCCCTTATTGCAACGTGTTCTGGGAGCAGGCGCGGCCATGGGTCAAGGCGGGCAAGGTGCAGCTGCGGCACATCATGGTCGGCATCATTCGCGAAGACAGTCCAGGGAAATCGGCTGCATTGCTGGCCGCCAAGGATCCGCAGAAAGCGCTGGAAGACCATGAGAAGTCAGGCAAGAAGAGCTCGCTGAAAGCCCTGAAGGACGTGCCCCCGGCGATTCAGGCGAAACTGGCGGCGAACATGCAGTTGATGGAAGACCTGGAGCTGCAGGCCACCCCGGCGATTTTCTACATGGACGGCAAGGGCGAGCTGCAACAACAGCAAGGCGCGCCGTCGCCGGATAAGTTGGTGCAAATTCTCGGGCCACGCACCTGACATTCCCAACTTATAGCCAAGCCCCCCCTGCCCGCTGACCGCATACGCAGGGGGATAAGTTCCCCTGAATCATCTTTGCGGCAACTTTAATATTCCGTAGCACTCCCGACGAGACATCAATAAAACAATCATTTACCTTTCTGAAAACGAAGGACCTCGACATACAGAAAGGACACTAAAACATGAACTTCCTCACCGACGAAATGCGTAACTTTGAGCGCAGCGCCGACATTACAGAGCTCAGCATATCGGCAACCATCCAGAACAAATCATTTGCGGGCACCGACGACAAAATCTATATAAGCATGGGTCACCATGAAAACAAGCAATTATTTTGCGACGCCCCTAGAGCGGGCCAGTCCATCACTGTCGACATAGATATTCCCCGCCTCTTCGGCAAGCAAAGTATTCATATCAGCGAACTGAATAATATTTCACTATATCAACTTCCAGTCGAGCATCCGATCGCCAGCGATGATTGGGAGCTGGAGTCACTGATACTGACCGCCAACCGTATTTTTACCAATACATCCTTTAAGAAAATCCACCAATGGCTCTCCAACCACTCCGTTAACTTACAGCAAATATGGGCCGGACAAATATCGTGGTCCGAGTGGGTCAACACCGACTACCGCCCCATAGATGTGAACACCCAGACCTACCCCGTTCGCTGGTTGCCGTGGATCGGCGACCTTCGGTCGTGGCGGACTTATGATCCATCAAAAATCGATGGTGTAGGCCAGCTGGTTGGAATGATTGACGGAAAACTGGTGGGCGAACGTTTGAAAAGTCGACAGACCGAAATCCTGAACGTCAACGGTTCCCATGACAGTTACACCTGGGTGTACACTCCCGAAGGTTCGATTATCTATAAGCTTTGGAAGCACGAAGCACGTAACTATTATATAAGACACAGCCAACTGGGCGGTGGCAGACCCGTTATATGTGCGGGTGAATTCAGACTGGATAATATTCAGGACCGCTCAGGCATTCGTGATGTCATCGGACTGGTAAATGACGCGTCCGGGCATTACATTCCGGATGGCGGTGCATGTTTAAAGTACGTAGAAGAAAAACTCCGAGGCCTGGGAATTAATACTGACCATACTGAATGGCGTTGGCACAACTCATTTCCGTAACGCTACATTCACCCAGCTCATTGTTTTATAAATAGTCCCAGCACACCTGAACCTTCGGTAACGCCTACCGAGTTACTCACACCGAAGGTTCGGGCCGCGCTCTAACAATCTTTTTATCAAGTGTCACACGAACTCCTGTCTGCCAGGAACACCAGCAAGGCCTTAGTAACAAACTGCGGATTCTCCAAATTGGAGATATGCCCCGCCTCTGGCACCAATACATACGGGCATCCGATCAACCCGGCCATCTCCCTCGTTTCCGATGGCGGCCGCGGTTTGTCTTGATCGCCGCACATCAGCAGCGTGGTATCAGGATCCAACTCGCCCAGTCGCGGCAACAAATCGTCCCGCCCAAACGTAATCCGCCCCATCGGCACGATGCTCTCGCGCAGACGCTCCGGCGGCAGCGCGGCCAGTTGGGCGCGGAAGTCCTGGTACAGCGCCGACTGCGGATCGATGCCCGGACGGAAGAAGATCGGCACGACGATGTCGAGCAGCTGCGGTGCGATCACGCCGGTATCTTCGATCTGTTTGAACAGCGAGAAGTAGTATTGGCGAGTCGGTTCCGGCTCGACGCCGACGTAGGTGTCCATCAGCACCAGACCATTGATCCGCTGCGACGCCGACAGCGCCAGACGCACGCCCCACATGCCGCCGACCGACAGACCGACCAGCGTGACACGGTCGATGTCCAGGTGATCGAGCAACGCCAGTGCCTGGCGCGCAATGTCATCCAGCGATTGCGTGCCGTGGGGTAGCGGCCCGGATTCACCATGGCCCCAGAGGTCCAGAGCAATCACCCGGTATTGCTGGGACAGGGCGGCAATCTGCGGCGCCCACATGGCCTGGTCCCACAGGTAACTGCCGGCCAGCAGAACGGCTGGGCCGGTGCCTTGATCAGTGTAGTGAAGGGGTTGTCCATCAACCGTAACGAAGGGCATTGACTGTCTCCTTTGTGAATTGCGATCCACCCAAAAAAGCACAGGCAGCCTGAGCCGGTCCGAAGCGACAGTCAACGCGCAAATCCGCGCAAATTTCGGTGACGCCATCGCAGCGGAACCATGTACTCCGGCATTTCAGTGCGCAGGCGCTACTTGATTAACCCAGCGTGTCGCAGTTCTCACTCTGCACCTCAAAGGGGCATTAGTTCTAATTCTCATTTGACAATAATTATCATTAATAATAATTTGTTGCTCGACGTGTTGGACGGCTCAGCCCCCGCTTGCCGTCCCGCCAACCTATTTGGAGCAAGGTGATTTCCAATGACGGAACAAGTGTCCACAAGCAGGTGCGATTCACCGCTACTTCAAGTATTCGTCGACAATCGACTGATTCTGGTCAAGATTGCCGCCCGCATTACCGGCTGCCGATCGCGTGCTGAAGACGTGGTGCAGGATGCGTTCTTCCGACTGCAATCAGCGCCGCAGATCACGTCCTCGTTCAAGGCTCAGATGAGCTACCTGTTCCAGATCGTGCGCAACCTGGCAATCGATCACTACCGCAAACAGGCGCTGGAGCAGAAGTATTCAGGATCTGAGGAGGAAGGCCTGAACGTGGTGATTCAAGGTGCTTCACCGGAAACCTCGCACATCAACTTCTCGACGCTGGAACACATCGCCGACGCGCTGACCGAGCTGCCTAGCCGCACCCGCTACGCCTTCGAGATGTACCGCCTGCACGGCGTGCCGCAAAAAGACATCGCCAAGGAGCTTGGCGTCTCGCCGACGCTGGTGAACTTCATGATTCGCGATGCATTGGGGCACTGCCGCAAGGTGTCGGGGAGTCGTGTGGATACCTTTGCCCGTCGCTAAGACCTGTAATCTGCCTTCTACTTGAACTTGCAGCGCGGGCTCTCGAGTCAGGTGCAGCTGAATCAGCGGCTGCCCTTCAAGGCTGAGACACAGATCTCAGGTACCCGGAACCGGCACCACGGCGATCTTGTAGGGATCGAAAATCTTCAGCAGTTGGCCATTGTCCCGCAACCCTTGCAGCAATTTGCCGAAAGCCTCGCCAGTGATCGGTGCGGCCGGCCGGAGGATGGCGTAGTGGTGATAGATCTGGTCGATACGCTGGGACACCAGCAGCTGATCGGCGACTTTCTCGTTACGCAGCAGGTAATCGCTCAGATAGGAGCGCGTCACCAGGGCAACGTCGGCACGCCCACGCAGCACCATCAGCAGGTTGCTGTCGTGGGAATACGTCAACGTTGCATCGTAGTTTTGCGCGAGGAATTTTGGATCGGCATTGAAGTTGGCGAATTCATAGTGATAGCCGCTGAACAGCGCCAGGCGCTTGCCGGCGAGGTCGGCAAAATAATTCTGCTGGCGAACCGGCTGGCCATCGGGCTGGCGTTGCGCGACAAAAATCTCGGCGTCTTCCAGCCCCATGTCGACGGTGGTGTGCGGGATGTCCTTCCAGCCCCAGTCCGGGTTCTCGAAAATCGCCATGTCCACCCGGCCTTGCTTGAAGTCGCCGAAACGTCGGGGAATGGAAGTCGGCACCAACACAAACTGATAGTCGCTCTGCAAGGCATTGAGTGCCTCGACCAACTGCGGCAGCAAACCGGTGTCGGCACCGGATTCCGGGCGCACGGTATAAGGGGGAAAATGTGCGGCACCGACCCGAACCAGCTGTGCAGCCTGGGACGGAACCATGCATAACAGCGCAAGCGTCGCCAGCAAAAGCCGCGAAACCGTCCGAATTGGCGAAGACATCAAAACAACCCACTCCCCAAAAAAAACGCCTCAATGCATTCAAGCTAGGCGGTTTCGGCTACTTAGCCAGTTTTCTTCTGTTTCAAAACAAACTTACTGCTTTTCTTCCAGCACCAGAATCAATGCCTCATCGGCCAATTGATCGAGGCTCATGCTGCCGCCTGCGCGAAACCAGGTGGTGGTCCAGGACAACGCCCCGGTCAGAAAACGGCGGGTAATGAACACATCGCCGCGAATAAAACCGGCCTGCTTGGCTTCGCCCAGCACCTGAAGCCAGAGTTCTTCATAAATGTCGCGCAGCGCCAGCACTTGCGCCTGCCCGTCTGCGGACAGCGAGCGCCACTCATATACCAATACCGCCATGGCCTCGCCGCTGCCGCCCATGATCGACTGCAATTCACAACGAATCAGCGCCAATACCCGCTCGCGCACACTGTCGGCTTCTGCCAAGGCTGCACGCATCAACGCAGTGTTATAGCGAATAGTTTCTTCCATCACCGCCCGCAGGATCTCGTCCTTGCTTTTGAAGTGATGGAAAATGCTGCCGGACTGAATCCCCACGGCGCCGGCCAGATCGCGCACGGTGGTGCGTTCGTAACCTTTGTTGCGGAACAGGTGAGCCGCCACTTGCAGCAGTTTGCCGCGGGCGCTGTCCGGGTCGGTCAATTGGCCGCTGTCGACCAATTCGCGCATCACCCTCAGGGCTTTTTGCTCGTCCACCCGTTCTCTCCTACAGTCGAATCAATCAAATACGCCGCACGCCGCTAAAACCGCGGGCTTGCGCGGGCAATTTAAGCTGGACGGCGCAACCAAGCAAGCGCTCGGGCCGAAGATATTTATACCGTTTACAAACCAAGCGCTTGCTTGGTAGTCTCGACGCACTTCTATCGCAGGTGACTATGGAGTTGACTGTGCCCAAGACAATCCGCATCGGTTGCGCCAGTGCCTTCTGGGGCGACACCTCGACCGCCGCCGCGCAACTGGTGGAAGGTGGGCGCCTGGATTATCTGGTGTTCGATTATCTGGCCGAAATTACGATGTCGATCATGGCCGGTGCGCGGATGAAAGATCCCCAGGCCGGTTACGCCAGCGACTTCATCGAAGTCCTGAGCCCGCTGCTGGGTCAACTGGCCGAACAGAAAATCCGTGTCATCAGCAACGCCGGCGGGGTCAATCCGCAAGCCTGCGCCGCCGCTTTGCAAGCGGCTTGCGACCAGGCCGGAGTGACGCTGAAAATCGCCGTGTTGCTGGGCGATGACCTGCAGCCGCAGTTCAAACAGCTGAGCAGCAGCGGTATCCATGAAATGTTCAGCGGCGCGCCCCTGCCGCCGATGTGTGTCTCGACCAACGCCTACCTCGGCGCACCGGGCATCGTCGAGGCCCTGCGTCTGGGCGCCGACATCGTCATCACCGGCCGCGTGGTCGACAGCGCCGTGGTCAGCGCCGCGCTGGTGCATGAATTCGGCTGGTCCTGGCACGACTACGACAAACTCGCCCAGGCGGCATTGGCCGGGCACCTCATCGAATGTGGCGCCCAGTGCACCGGCGGCAACTTCACCGATTGGCGCGAGGTGCCCGACTACGAACACATCGGCTTTCCCATCGTTGAAGTCAGCGCCGACAGCCAGTTCATCGTCAGTAAACCCGACGGCTCCGGCGGCCTGGTCACTCCCCTGACGGTCGGCGAGCAAATGCTGTATGAAATCGGCAACCCGCAGGCGTATCTGCTGCCGGACGTGGTCTGCGATTTCACTGAAGTCAAACTCGTGCAACAAGGCAAAAACGCGGTTCAGGTACACGGCGCAAAAGGCCTGCCGCCGACCGATCAGTACAAAGTCAGCGCGACGTACCCGGACGGTTTCCGCTGCACCGCCAGTTGCCTGATCGCCGGGATCGATGCGGTCGACAAGGCGCGTCGAGTCAGTGAAGCCATCATCAACAAGACCTCGGAAATCTTCAGTCAGCGCGGTTGGCCACCCTACAGCGAAGTGAACATCGAATTGCTTGGCAGCGAGGCCACTTACGGGCCCCACGGTCAGCGTCAGGACAGCCGCGAAGTGGTGATCAAACTCGCGGTGCGCCATCCGGGCAAACAGGCGTTGATTGTGTTTTCCCGGGAGATCGCCCAGGCCGCCACAGGCATGGCACCGGGGTTGACCGGGATTGTCGGTGGCCGGCCGACGGTGTATCCGCTGATCCGGCTGTTCTCCTTCCTTATCGACAAAACCGCCTGCACGCTGGAAATTGATCTCAAGGGCCAGCGCCACCCCTGTGCCTTGCCCGCCGTTGATGCAATCGACACCGCCGACCTGCCCGTGGCGTACGCCCCACCGAAACCCTCGGGCCGAGCCGATGCCAGCGTGGCCCTGGTCAAACTCGCCGTGGCGCGCTCCGGTGACAAGGGCAACCACAGCAACATCGGCGTCATGGCCCGCGAGCCGGAGTACCTGCCGTGGATTGCCGAAGCCTTGACGCCGGCAGTGATCGTCGACTGGATGAGTCATGTCCTCGATCCGATCCACGGACGCGTCGAACGCTGGTACCTGCCGGGCACCCACAGCCTTAATTTTCTGCTGGAAAACGCCCTGGGAGGCGGTGGCGTGGCCAGCCTGCGGATCGACCCGCAAGGCAAAGCCTTCGCCCAGCAACTGCTGGAAATCCAGATACCGGTGCCGCAGCGCATCGCCGACCGGGTCAACTAGAGGACTGTCGCCATGGCTTACGATTCGATTTTCAAAGCCGACTTGTTTGCAGGCCAAAACATCATCGTCACCGGTGGCGGCAGCGGCATCGGCCGTTGCACCGCTCACGAACTGGCGGCCCTCGGCGCCCATGTGCTGCTGCTCGGGCGCAAGGCTGACAAGCTGAAAAACGTCGCGGCCGAGATTACCGAAGATGGCGGCAAGGCTGACTGGATGGTCTGCGACATTCGTGAGGAAGAAACGGTCAAGCATGTGGTCAGCGAATTGATCCGCAAGCACGGACCGATTCACGGCCTGGTCAACAATGCTGGCGGGCAGTACCCGTCGCCGCTGGCGTCGATCAATCAGAAAGGCTTCGATACGGTGTTGCGTACCAACCTGATGGGCGGCTTCCTGATGGCCCGGGAAGTGTTCAACCAATCCATGAGCAAACACGGCGGTGCCATCGTCAACATGCTCGCCGACATGTGGGGCGGCATGCCCGGCATGGGCCACTCGGGCGCGGCCCGTGCAGGCATGGACAACCTCACCAAGACCGCCGCGTTCGAATGGGGTTATGCCGGGGTGCGGGTCAACGCCGTGGCGCCGGGCTGGATCGCGTCCAGCGGCATGGACACCTACGAAGGCGCGTTCAAAGCGGTGATCCCGACCTTGCGCGAACACGTGCCGCTGAAACGCATCGGCACCGAATCGGAAGTCAGCGCGGCGATCGTTTTCCTGCTCAGCCCGGCCGCGGCATTTGTCAGTGGCAGCACCTTGCGCATCGACGGCGCCGCCAGCCTCGGCGGGCGTGCCTGGCCGATACACAAGGCGCAGATCAGCGAGTCGTATAACGGTTTTCACCGTGCCTACCTGCCTGACGTGCTCAAGGACAAGGAATAAGTCATGCCGGTGATTCAGTCGCAAGTGGACCCATTCAGCGAACAGTTCGCCCGCAATCGCGCGGCGATGCTGGTCGGCATCGAGCATGTCCGCCAGCTCGAACAGAACCTGCTGAACAAAGCGGCCGAGGCCAAACCCAGGTTCGACAAGCGCGGCCAATTGTTGCCCCGTGAACGCCTCAATCTGCTGCTCGACCCTGGCGCACCGTTTCTCGAACTGGCGAGCCTGGCGGGCTACAAGTTGCACGATGACAAGGACGGCAGCTCGGCAGGCGGCGGGTTGATCGCCGGGATCGGCTACGTGTCCGGCGTGCGCGTACTAGTAGTGGCAAACAATAGTGCGATCAAGGGCGGGACCATTTCCCCCAGCGGTTTGAAAAAATCCCTGCGCCTGCAACAGATCGCCATGGAGAACAAACTGCCGGTCATTACCCTGGCCGAAAGCGGTGGCGCCAACCTCAATTATGCGGCGGAGATTTTCGTCGAAGGCGCCCGCAGCTTTGCCAATCAGGCGCGGATGTCGGCCATGGGCCTGCCGCAAATCACCGTGGTCCATGGCTCGGCCACGGCGGGCGGCGCCTATCAGCCAGGGTTGTCGGATTACGTCGTGGTGGTGCGTGGCAAGGCGAAGCTGTTTCTGGCCGGCCCGCCGTTGCTCAAGGCTGCCACCGGCGAAGTCGCCACCGATGAAGCATTGGGCGGCGCCGAGATGCATGCGCAGATCGCCGGCACCGCTGAATACCTGGCCGAGAACGATGCCGACGGCGTGCGCCTGGTGCGCGAGATTGTCGGCCTGCTGCGGTGGAACGATCAGCTGCAATGGCTACCCGAACGTCACTGGGAAGAACCGCTCTACCCCATCGATGAGTTGCTCGGGCTGATTCCCGACGATGCGAAAAAACCTTACGACGTGCGCGAAATCATCGCGCGGATAGCCGACGGCTCGAACTTTCTCGAATTCAAGGGCGAGTTCGATCAGCAAACCGTCTGCGGCCATTTGCAGATTCAAGGCCGCGCCTGCGGGTTCATTGGCAACAATGGGCCGATCACGCCCAAGGGTGCGAGCAAGGCGGCGCAGTTCATTCAGCTCTGTGATCAGAGCAAGACGCCGTTGCTGTTCTTCCACAACACCACCGGGTTCATGGTCGGCACCGAGTCGGAGCAGCAGGGCGTGATCAAACACGGCGCGAAAATGATTCAAGCGGTGGCCAATGCCCGGGTGCCTAAACTGACTATCGTCGTCGGTGGCTCCTATGGCGCCGGTAACTACGCGATGTGCGGCCGCGGCCTCGACCCGCGCTTCATCTTCGCCTGGCCCAACAGCCGCACGGCGGTGATGGGCGGCGCCCAGGCCGGCAAAGTGCTGCGGATCGTCACCGAGGCCAAACAGGCCAAGGACGGCCTGGTACCCGACCCGAAAATGCTCGACATGCTGGAACAGGTCACCGCGCAGAAACTCGACAGCCAGTCCACCGCGCTGTACGGCAGCGCCAGCTTGTGGGACGACGGGTTGATCGATCCTCGCGATACCCGGACCTTGCTCGGGTACTTGCTGGATATCTGCCATGAGGCTGAAGTGCGGCCATTGCAATCCAACAGCTTCGGCGTCGCTAGATTTTGATCGTCCCCACGCTCTGCGTGGGAATGCAGCCAGGGACGCTCCGCGTCCCAAGAGCGGACGCAGAGCGTCCATAGAGGCGTTACCACGCAGAGCGTGGGAACGATCGGGTTCGTCAGGAGAACAATAAGAATGATCTTCACCCAGGAACACGAAGCACTGCGCCGCACTGTCCGCCAATTCGTCGATCACGAGATCAATCCTCACGTCGATGAATGGGAAAAGGCCGGACGCTTTCCGATCCACGAGCTCTTCCGCAAGGCCGGCGAGCTCGGCCTGTTGGGGATTTCCAAACCGGAAAAGTTTGGCGGCATGGGGCTCGACTACAGCTATTCGATCGTCGCGGCTGAAGAGTTCGGCACCATCCATTGCGGCGGCATTCCGATGTCCATTGGCGTGCAGACCGACATGTGCACCCCGGCCCTCGCCCGCTTCGGCTCCGATGAGCTGCGTGAAGTATTCCTGCGACCGGCGATCACTGGCGAGCAGGTCGGTTGCATCGGTGTTTCCGAAGTCGGCGCCGGTTCCGATGTGGCCGGTTTGAAAACCACCGCCCGCAAGGACGGCGACGACTACGTGATCAACGGCAGCAAGATGTGGATCACCAACTCGCCGAGCGCGGATTTCATCTGCCTGCTGGCCAACACTTCAGACGACAAACCGCACATCAACAAGTCGCTGATCATGGTGCCGATGAACACCCCGGGCATCAGCCTCAGTTCGCACCTGGACAAGCTCGGCATGCGCAGTTCGGAAACCGCCCAGGTGTTTTTCGACAACGTGCGCGTGCCGCAACGCAACCGCATCGGCCACGAAGGCGCGGGGTTCATGATGCAAATGCTGCAGTTCCAGGAGGAGCGGCTGTTCGGCGCGGCGAACATGATCAAAGGCCTGGAGTACTGCGTCGACAGCACCATCGAGTACTGCAAGGAACGTAAAACCTTCGGCAATGCGCTGATCGACAATCAGGTCATCCACTTTCGCCTGGCCGAACTGCAAACCGAAATCGAATGCCTGCGGGCATTGGTCTATCAGGCCACCGAGCAATACATCAAAGGCCAGGACGTCACCCGCCTGGCGTCGATGGCCAAACTCAAGGCCGGGCGCCTGGGCCGGGAAGTCAGCGACAGCTGCCTGCAATATTGGGGCGGCATGGGCTTCATGTGGGATAACCCGGTGGCCCGCGCGTACCGTGACGTGCGGCTGGTGTCGATCGGCGGCGGTGCCGACGAAATCATGCTGGGGATCATCTGCAAACTCATGGGCATCCTGCCGGGGAAAAACAAATGAGCGCCCTGCCGGTTTGCCAGACCTTGTTGCTGGAATCGCACAACGGCGTCCTGCACATCACCCTCAACCGCCCCGAAAGCCGCAATGCCATGAGCCTGCTGATGGTCGCGGAACTGCGTGCGGTGCTGTTGGCCGTGCGCGATGACCGTGGGATTCGTGCCTTGGTGATCGGTGGTGCCGGCGGGCATTTTTGCGCCGGTGGCGACATCAAGGACATGGCCAACGCACGCGCTCAAGGCCCGAGCGCCTATCGCGACTTGAATCGCGCATTCGGTGCGCTGCTGCAAGAGGTGCAACACGCGCCGCAAGTGGTGATCACGGTGCTGCAAGGCGCGGTGCTCGGCGGTGGTTTGGGGCTGGCCTGCGTCAGCGATGTCGCCTTGGCCGATCACCAGGCGCAATTCGGTCTGCCGGAAACCAGCCTCGGCCTTCTGCCTGCGCAGATCGCACCGTTCGTGGTGCAGCGAATCGGCCTGACCCAGACACGTCGACTGGCGCTGACCGCGGCACGTTTCGATGGCACACACGCACGGCGCATGGGGCTGGTGCATTTTGTCGAGCATGACGCGCAAGCGTTGGCCGAGCGTCTCGATGAAATTCTGGCCCATGTGTTGTGCTGCGCGCCGGAGGCGAATGCGACGACCAAAAAGCTGTTGCTGGCGAGTGCCGGACAGCCCTCGAATGCGTTGCTGGATGAAGCGGCCGACTGGTTCAGCGAGGCAGTGACCGGGGCTGAAGGTATTGAGGGGACCATGGCTTTCGTGCAAAAGCGTAAACCGGGCTGGGCGCCTTAAAAGCATCGTCGGAACGCCGCCCGGAGCAGGTTCACTCCCACAGGGGAATGCATTTCAAATGTGGGAGCGAGCCTGCTCGCGATGAGGCCGTCACTTTCACCGCACAACTTCAGAGAAGACCCAATGCCCGGACTCAGAAAAATCCTGATCGCCAACCGCGGTGAAATAGCCTGCCGCATCCAGCGCACCGCCCAGGCCCTGGGCTATCGCACGGTCGCAGTGTTCAGCGATGCCGACGCCAATGCGCTGCATGTGCAGCTGGCCGACGAAGCCGTAAACATCGGCCCGGCACCGGTGCAGCAGTCCTATCTGAATATCCCGGCCATTCTCGACGCCGCCCGGCGCACCGGCGCTGACGCGATCCATCCGGGCTATGGCTTCCTCTCGGAAAACGCCGGGTTCGCCCGCGCTTGTCAGGATGCCGGCATCACCTTCATCGGCCCCAGTCCCGATGCCATCGAACTGATGGGCAGCAAACGCCTGTCAAAACTCGCCATGCTCGATGCCGGTGTGCCGTGTATCAAGGGTTATCAGGGCGAAGAACAGGACGACGCCACCCTGAGCCGCGAAGCCGCACGCATCGGCTATCCGCTGATGATCAAGGCCAGTGCCGGCGGTGGCGGGCGTGGCATGCGCCTGGTGCGCGAGGCTAAAGATTTGCTCGAACAGCTGCGCACCGCTCGCTCCGAAGCGCTGCATGGGTTTGGCAGCGACGAACTGATCCTCGAGCAAGCGCTGATCGACCCGCGTCATGTCGAAGTTCAACTGTTCGGCGACCAGCACGGCAACCTGGTCTACCTTGGCGAGCGCGACTGCTCGATCCAGCGTCGCCATCAAAAAGTCATCGAAGAAGCGCCCTGCCCGGTGATGACCGCCGAGTTGCGTCAGGCCATGGGTGAAGCGGCGCTAAAAGCAGGTCGCGCAGTGAATTACATTGGCGCTGGCACCGTCGAATTTCTGCTGGATGCGCGCGGGCAGTTTTACTTTCTGGAGATGAACACCCGTCTCCAGGTGGAGCACCCAGTGACCGAATTGATCACCGGCCTCGATCTGGTGGCCTGGCAGTTGCACGTCGCCGAAGGGCTGCCGTTGCCGTTGCGCCAGGAGCAGGTCCAGCTCAGCGGCCATGCCATGGAAGTCCGCTTGTACGCCGAAGATCCGGCGCACGGTTTTCTGCCACAGACCGGTCGCATCACCGCCTGGGAGCCTGCGTTGCAGAGCGGCGTGCGAATCGATCATGGCTTGGTCGAAGGCCAGACCATCAGCCCGTTTTATGACCCGATGCTGGGCAAGATCATCAGCCACGGCGCCACCCGCGAAGAAGCCCGGCGCAAACTGCTGCGGGCAGTGCAGGACAGCGTGCTGCTCGGCGTGCAGAGCAATCAGCGTTTGCTCGCCAGCCTGCTCGAACATCCGCAGTTCATCAGTGGTGAGTTCAGTACCGGCTTCATCCCGACTCACTTTGCCGAGCATCCTTGCCTGCATGCGCATGTGCCGAGCGCCGAAGAACTGGCCATCGCTGCGGCATTGTTCTATCAGGCTTCGGCGCAGGTTCATCACGCGCCACTGGCCGGTTGGCGCAACAACGCCAGCGTGCCGCTGCACTATCGAATCGGCCTTGAGGATCAGGATTGGCCTGTGGAGTTGAACGCTGTATCGGGTGAGCCGTATCGGATTCAAGTCGCAACAGTGCCCTTTGAATTGAAGATCATCCAGTGCGACGGATGCTGGGCCAGCCTGGACATCAACGGTGTCCGCCGACGCCATGCCTACCGTCTTGAGGCCGGGCAACTCTGGCTGTTCACCCGTCCCGGCAGTGTGCGGCTGATGGACCGCACGCAAGCCTTGGTCAGCAGCCAGGCCAGCGTCAGCTCCGGCACCCTCAAGGCTCCGATGGACGGGGCGATCGTCGACGTGCTGGTGACCGAGGGCAGCCCTGTCAGTAAAGGCCAGTTATTGGTGGTGCTGGAGGCCATGAAAATGGAGCATCCGCTCAAGTCAGGCATCGACGGCGTGCTCAAACGCTTGCAGGTCAGGGTCGGTGACCAGGTGAAAAATCGTCAGATTTTGTTGGAGGTCGAATAAGCCGCTAGGCGGATCCGCCGGGTTTGGCTACGCTCAAGCCCTATCAGGACGCGGATACCAGGAACCCTGCGATGCCTCACTGGCTGGTCATTGATCTGGAAGCCACCACCGATGAGGGTGGTTGGCCAGTAACAGAAATGGAAATCATCGAAATCGGCGCCACCCTGGTGGACCGAAAAGGTCGAGAACTGGATAGCTTTCAGCGCTTCGTACGCCCGACGCGTCGGCCTTTGCTGACGCCGTTTTGCCGGCAACTGACCCACATCACCCAGGCCAACATCGACGCCGCGCAGTCTCTGAGCGAGGTCTGGGCGTCGTTCGAACACTGGCTCGGCCAGCATCACTCGCGCCTCGAAGGCTGGGCCAGTTGGGGCGATTACGATCGCAAACAGCTGGTCCAGGAGTGGGAGCGCCTGCAACTCGACAGCGCCCTGAGCCGGGTTCCGCACATGAACCTCAAACAGCGCTTTGCCAAGTCTCGACGTCTGGAACGCCCGTTAGGGCTCAACGGCGCGCTGCAGCTGGCGGGCATGCAGTTCAGTGGCCAACAACATCGGGCGCTGGAAGATGCGCGCAATACCGCACGATTATTACCATTGGTTCTTCCGTCTTAGAGAGGTGACGCCGGCATGGGCCTTGTGCATACTGGCCGGCCCTTTTCAGCCCTTTTCGAGGAATCGCCCATGTTTAAAGTCAACGAGTACTTCGACGGCACCGTCAAGTCGATCGCCTTTGGCACCGCTGAAGGTCCTGCGACCATCGGCGTCATGGCACCGGGCGAATACGAATTCGGCACCAGCCAGCGTGAAATCATGCACGTGGTGTCCGGCGCCCTGACCGTCAAACTGCCGGACAGTAGCGACTGGGAAACCTTCTCCGCCGGCAGCCAGTTCAACGTGCCCGCCAACAGCAAGTTCCAGCTGAAAGTGGCCGTCGACACCGCTTACCTGTGCGAATACCGCGGCTAAAACCCCGGGTTTTCACAGCGACAAAAAAATGCCCGCGTCCTTGGACACGGGCATTTTTTTGTTCAGATGGTCCTATTCAAGGATCGTCACCGGCATACCGACTTCAAGTTGGCCATTGCTGTCGTTGACCAGGTTCTGTCCGAACATCGCGCCGTCGGCTTCGCTACGGTATTTCTGCAATGTAGCCAGAGGTTCACGATCTTCGCTGCGCTCACCGGTTTGCGGGTCGATGGTGGTCAGAATGCAACGTGAACACGATTTGACCACGCGGTACTCGACATCGCCGATGCGGATACGCTTCCAGCCATCTTCGGCATACGCCTCGCTACCCTCGATCACCAGGTTGGGCCGAAAGCGCAGCATTTCCAGCGGGCGGCCGACTTTTTGCGACAAGTCATCCAGTGAGGCCTGTCCGATCAGCAACAGCGGAAAGCCATCGGCGAAGGCCACCTGATCATCGTCCTTGCCGTAGCCGGCCTGGGTGGTCCGTGCGCGATCAAGAGGGACTTGTACCAGGCGAGTCGGTTTGCCAATGAACTCACTGACCCAGGCACCCGCCTCGTCACCGGCATCCGGCACACGCAACGTATCGCGCCAAATGGTCACGCCACGCAGTTCAGCGTGGCTGGCAGGCAGGGCGACATTGATCGGTAAGCGGCCCGGCGCACTGAGGGTCAAGCCACCGTCGGCATTCCACAACGCCGACAGTTGACTCATCTGCGCCACGGCACGCTGGGTCAGAAAGCGCCCGCTGGCCTCGTCCACCAGCATCCAGCGTCGATCACCGTCCAGGCCCAGCTTGTCGAGGCTGACCTGCTGCAGGATCTCGCCCTTGCCGGATTTCAACGGATAACGATACAGCGCGCTCAGACGCAACATGGCCAGCTCCCTGGTGGATAAAAACGCCACCCTATACGAGCTTGATCACCGAATCAAAGGCCAAAACTGTGGGAGTGTGTTGGGTCAGGCAGGCACTTCGTCGAGCATCAGACGCTGGCGCACCACATCGACGAGTTTGTCCGGCTGGAATTTGGAGAGGAAGTTGTCGCAGCCAACCTTCTTCACCATCGAGTCGTTGAAGCTGCCGGACAACGAGGTATGCAGGACCACATAAAGGCCACGCAAGCGCGGGTCGTTGCGGATTTCCGTGGTCAGGCGATAGCCGTCCATTTCCGGCATTTCCGCGTCGGTAAAAATCATCAGCAGTTTGTCGGTCATGTTCACACCGGTATCGGCCCAGGCCTTGAGCATGTTCAGCGCCTTCAAGCCGTCGCTGGCGATGTGCATCTTCACGCCCAGTTGACCCAGGGTGTCGCGCAATTGCGACAGGGCCACGTTCGAGTCGTCCACCAGCAGCACTTCACGGCCACGGGCACGTTCCAGAACCGGATCGTCGAGTTTTTCGCGCGAGACCTTGGCGTTGTACGGGACGATTTCCGCGAGAACTTTTTCGACGTCGATGATTTCCACCAACTGGTCGTCGACCTTGCTGATAGCCGTCAAATAATGCTGGCGACCGGCGCTGGCCGGCGGCGGCAGAATGGCTTCCCAGTTCATGTTGACGATACGGTCCACGCCACCAACCAGGAACGCCTGCACCGAACGGTTGTACTCGGTGACGATGATCGTACTGGTCGGGCCTGGCACCAACGGGCGCATGCCGATGGCCTGGGACAGGTCGATCACTGGCAAGGTCTGGCCACGCAAATTCACCACGCCGCAAACAAACGGATGACGCTGGGGCATCAGGGTCAGCTTCGGCAGTTGCAGCACTTCCTGCACTTTGAACACGTTGATCGCGAACAATTGACGTCCGGCCAGCCGGAACATGAGAATTTCCAGGCGATTCTCACCCACCAGTTGCGTGCGTTGGTCTACCGTGTCGAGAATGCCGGCCATCAATGACTCCTGGGCTTGTTCTGATGAATTCACTAAAGGGGGTTATCGGCTGTTTTTGCCGGACCTTGACCCCCGTGTAAAATGCCACGAACAAACATTGATGTCACATTAACATCATGCTTTACTGGCCAGGCGATTCATCTGCCCCATTGCCTGCCGCGAGACCTCGTTTCGTTCGGTTGGTTCCCCTGTGTAAGGGATTCCCCTAGTAACAATCAGGCCCAACCTGATATTCGCAATATCCAATAGCCATTAATGTGACGCCATTCTCATTGCATGAACGGAGTCAGGCTTTTGTGTGCGATCGCAGGTAAGTGGCCATCCACCCTATCGAGTTCCCCAGCCTGCAGCCAGACAGGCCGGCGCGCGATCTCACGACGGCATGGCAATGCGGGGACCATGATCGTCCCCGTCGACACACACGACACTCCCGCATTTGACATGACGTTGTGGAGATAGACATGCCGAACGATCGTAACGAATGGGCTAACCGGCTCCCTGAATTTCTCGTCGAAGCAGAAACACTGCTGGTTAAAACCGAGGAGTGCCTGAGCCATTTGCAGCTGATCAGCAATGACAAGGACGCCATCGACTGCATGCTGAGCACCCTGCTCAAACTGGCCAACAAGGCCGATGCTCTTGCCTTGGCAGCCGTTTCGGAATTTTCGTTGCACATTCATGGTTTGCTCAGCCATGCGCAGAATCACATGGATTTACACGACCAGGCCCTGAGTGCGCTGAAAGACTGCCTGACGTTGATCGCCTGGCAACTCGAGCTTATCGATCAGAAGACCGGCCAACTCAGCCTGGATGACAGCGAACAGACCTCCCTGATCGAAGCCTTCGCCTTTCAGGTCGGACACAGCCAGTTTCACCCCCCCGCTCATTCCAAACCGCTCACACTCGTTTCCTTTGCAGGTCGGCAAGCCTGAATTATCGGGCTTCTATGCCGTGCTGAAATTTTATTGCCGTGAAGCCCCTTTAGCGGGCTCATGTCGCATTTGAATATTTCATACCTGCTTACGACAACTCGAAACCAAATAAACCACTCTTTCAGCCAACTTTTTCCATTATGGAACTGCTGTCCATAGAGTGCTTGTTTCCTGACTCGACTGACATATAGACCAAACGCGACCAACGGTATCTTAGGTGGTAGTATGCCGCCCATTAGTTGACGTCAATTAATGGCAGATTGACTCCAGACAGAGACCGTTATCCTCGATGCCCCGGTCTTCCCGCAGCGAACATCTATTGGCTCCATCCGCTATGTACGCCAGCCTCAAGTCAATCATACGAAGGCTACCCTCCTCAAAGTACGCGCACCTGGTCATGCTTGTGTTGTGTACCTGCTCGGCGCTTGGCAGCGCGCTGGTTTATAGCCTGTCCACTCGCCTGCCGCTGAGTCTGCTTGCCCTCAATATCGCCGCGTTGGCCTGCGTCTGGGTGCGGCATTGTTTTTCGCGCAAGTCGATAAAATTTCAACCCCAGGAATTGGCTGACCGGCTGTTGGAGGTTCAGGAAAACGAACGTCACCGGCTCAGTCGGGAGCTGCATGACGACATCGGCCAATTGCTGACCGCGGCAAAACTTCAAAGCGACTGGCTCAAACGCCGAATGCCCGAAGAACTCCAGGGCCAGTGTTCGGTACTCTGCGACACGCTGGAAGAGACCCTGGCCAAGGTAAGAGACGTGTCGGCCATTCTCAATCCAAGGCAGCTGACCAGCCTCGGCCTGGAAGCCAGTCTGCGCGCGCATTTACTCAAGACACTGGCCAACACACCGGTGCACTGGAGCCTGGAATGCCATCAGCGCCTGTCCGGTATACCGGAGGAAATGAGCCTGGCCGCCTTTCGTATCACCCAGGAAGCGGTGACCAATATATTGCGCCATGCCAAAGCGAAAAATCTGTTGGTCCGCCTGCAACGTCTGCCGCAGGGCCTGACGCTATTGATCAGCGACGATGGCCAGGGTTTCGCGCCAGCGACCGATCCAGGCCGAGAAGGACAACGCGGCATGGCAGGGATGTCGGAGCGGATCAATCAGTTGGGCGGCACACTGAGCATTTGCAGCGAGCCGGGCAAAGGCACTCAAATCGAAGCCCTCTTCCCCTGGGCGCCCCGTGCGCTCGAACGGGCCAGTACGAATAAGGTTATGCGTTGACTTGTAACTTACTTCTGGTGGATGACCACTCACTTATCAGGGCAGGCGTGCGCGCCCTGGTGCTGGATATTCCCGGTTACGCGGTAATCGGTGAAGCCAATGACGGTTCGCAGTTGCTCGAGTTGGTCGAGCAGTTGTCCCCCGACATCATCCTGCTGGATATTTCCATGAAGGAAACCAGTGGCCTTGACGCATTGCAGCGACTCAAGCGCGTACGCCCGCAGAGCAAGGTGCTGATCCTGTCGATGCACACCGATCCCGCACTCATCATGCAGGCATTGGAAACAGGTGCGCATGGCTACTTGCTCAAGGACACCACGGCCACCGAGCTCGAACATGCCCTGGATGCCTTGCGTAACAATGAGCGCTACCTGAGCCCGGCCATCGCCCATACCGTCATCAGCCAGGCGCTGACCCGAACTCAGAAACACCAGCCGGAACCTGATTCGCACAACCTGACAGCGCGTCAGCTGGAAATCCTCCGGCTGATCGTTCGCGGAAAATCTACCCGGGAAATCGCCAATGGCCTGGGCCTCAGCATCAAGACCGTTGAAACCCACCGCTCGCAACTCATGAAGCGCTTGCAGATCTACGATGTAGCAGGCCTGGTACTGTTCGCCGTGCGCGAGCAGATCATCAGCCTGGATGATTGATCAATGGCGATGCCCCCAGCAGCGGCGAGTTTTCAGGTAAATGCACGCGCAGTGCCGCCGGACGTGTCGAGAAACGCAAGTTGTCACCTTCCAGAGGTTCGCCGTCGAGGTTGATACAGAGGCCTTCCGAGACCTTGATTTCGACCCATGGCAAGCGGACTCGCACAAACATGTTGTCGATGCCGAAGCCATCCGCCAGCAGGGTTTTCAAGGTGCCGACGATTTCCTGCGGCGCAGGCAGAATACTGATGTCCAGCAGACCGTCGTCAGCCAGCGCTTCTGGACACAGCACGTGTCCACCGCCAGCCTGCCGGCCATTGCCGATGCCCAATGCCAACAGCTCGCCGCTCCAGTGGAAATCAGGCCCCTGCAACTCGCCATAGGCTGCGTGCAACTCACTGAACCGCGATAAACCGGTGAATAGGTAAGCCGCGCCGCCGAGGATTTTTTTCAAGTCCTCCGAGGTGTTTGCCGTGACCTGGCTGCCAAAACCGCCCGTGGCCATATTCAGGAACACCTGCCCGCCGACCTCCCCCAGATCAATGGCGCTCGGTGCAATGTCGAGAAGTTCCAGCGCCTGCTCGGGCTCCAGAGGCACGCCGGCGGCACGCGCAAAATCATTGGCGGTCCCCAACGGCATCAGTACCAGGCTGGCCTGTGTCGAATGCGCGGCCATGGCTTCGGCAATATCGCGCAAGGTACCGTCACCGCCACCGGCGATGATCTGTGTGTAGCCTGCCGCCAGTGCTTCATCTACCAGCCGCTGTGCGTCGCCCGCTTCCCAGGTCACTCGAACAGCCAGTTCCCAACCCTGTTCTCGCTTGTCCGCAACGGCAGAACGAACCGCCTCGTTGAGCGCTTGCTTGCCATGCAGAATCAACAGCGCCTTGCGTTCGCTCATTAGTTGTCACTCCCATGATTGAATTCCGTATAGGAAATGTTGACCTCATCTCGCCCCATAAAAGTCGCAAGAATTTGAATTTTTTGAAGTCGAGCCGTATGGCGTCCTACAAGGCGGGATTTTTTCTTACAACATGTGAGGAATCGGCTCAATTGACCGAGCAATGCGTTTGGTACACCTTGGCACCAGCAGTTATCAAACATCAGCAGAAACTACACAGGGACGTGCCATGCAAAGCCAAGAGATCAGGTCACCGGTCACTCCGGTTGCATCCTTCGCAGAAAAACGCGCCAATCATCAAGCTGAATTCAAAACCAGCGCAAAGCCCAGTGGAGAGGCTGCCATGGAATCTCGCGTCGTTGAACTGGAGACACACCTCAAATACATCCGACGAGACATCGATGAAGTCCGCAGTGACGTCAAATCCATAAAACACAGGCTTGCCTATTCGGCTATCGGAACAGCCGTCGTCATCGGCGTTCTGGCCTGGATCGCCAATAGCCGTTTCGACCAGCTCGTGACACTCCTGGCTCACCAAGGGTAAGCCATGAACGCGAAACCCGGTTCGATCAACCGGGGTTGCGCGGTAAGACAGCGGCGGGAGTCAGCTCAAGACTTCGCTCAACGGGATGAAGCCCACGTAGTCACCTTCGCTCAGCGTGCGATCCTCCAGCACCTCAACCAGACCATCAGCCCAGGCAGCGCTACGCAGTACACCAGAACTCTGATTCCTGTAGATAATTGCCCGGCCATTCTCCAGACGCCCGCGCAAGTACTCGCGTCGAGTGCCTGCTTTTGGCCATGCAAACCCTGCAGGCACCTGAAACTTAAGGGGCTCAACCTCTTTTACACCCTGGCGGCGCAAGAGATAGGGCCTTGCCAACAAAGCAAAGGTCACCAGCGTTGAAGCCGGATTGCCAGGCAACCCAATCACCGGCACGCCGCGAAAATGCCCGAATGTCAGCGGTTTGCCGGGTTTGATGGCAAGTTTCCACAACGTCAACTCGCCCTCTTCACGCAAGGCAATGCCCAGAAAATCCGCCTCGCCCACCGAGACACCACCGGTGGAAAGGATCAGATCGACATCTTTCAATTCACCAAGACAAGTACGGGTAGTCGCTAAATCATCCGGGAGAATCCCGGCGTCGATCACTTCACAGCCCTGACGCTGCAACCAACTGCACAACAACACTCGATTGCTGTTGTAAATCTGTCCCGGTCCCAGCGCCTGACCCGGTTCAATCAGTTCGTCCCCGGTGGACAGAACAGCAACGCGAACCTTGCGAATCACGTCCAGCTCTGCACATCCCAGCGATGCAACCAACCCCTGCTCGATCGGCCCGAGGCGCGTGCCGGCTGGCAGAATCAATTCACCAACGGTAGCTTCCTGGCCTTGGGGACGAATGTTTTGTCCTGGGGCCATGGTTTGGGTGAAACGTACTCGCTCATCCGCCAGAATCTCGGTGTTTTCCTGCATCTCGACGCAATCTGCACCAGCGGGCACTGGCGCACCGGTGAAGATTCGTGCACAGGTGCCAGGCTTCAACGGCTGCGGAGCCTGACCGGCAAAAATCTTCTGGCTGACTACCAGGGGTTCTCCAGTCCAGTCGGCCACGCGCAAGGCATAACCGTCCATGGCACTGTTGGGCCAAGGTGGCAGATCCAGCGTCGAGACCAGGTCATCAGCCAGCACCCGACCCTGAACCTGCACCAATGGCAAGCGTTCACGCTCACGAATCGGTGAGGCTTCCGCCATTGCCAGCAAGCGTGCCAATGCCACCTCGACAGCCATCAGGCTGCCAGTCTTGCCTGGCTTACCCGCGGGATTCACAGGGTGCCGCCTGTTTAAGATGAGTGACGAAGTTGCACGGGCGGTGCCGCGAATCCAGCTGCTCGGCAAGAATGCCATCCCAACCGGTGCGCACGGCATTGGTCGAACCCGGTAAACAGCAGACCAGCGTGCTATTGGACAAGCCGGCCAGGGCACGGGACTGAACAGTAGAGGTGCCAATATCCGCCACCGATATTTGCCTGAACAGTTCACCAAAACCGTCGACCTGTTTATCCAGCAGGCAACTCACCGCTTCCGGAGTGCTGTCGCGCCCCGTGAAACCGGTACCGCCAGTGATCAGTACCACCTGCACAACATCGTCGGCAATCCAGTTGGCGACTTGCGCGCGAATTTTGTAGAGATCATCTTTGAGCAGAACCCGGGCCGCCAGGTTATGGCCGGCAGCACTCAAGCGGTCGACGAAGAGCTGGCCTGAAGTATCGGTTTCCAGAGTACGGGTATCGCTGACCGTCAGCACCGCGATGTTGAGCGGTGCGAAAGGTACATCAGCCTTGGCTTTCATAGGCTCATCCAGTTGTAGGAGAAACAGCCCGGTGTTATATCACAGCGCTTCATTTTTTCGCCGCCCCCATGGAGACCGGCCATGACCTCGAATACACATTTGCCGCCCTGCTCCATTCTGCTCCTGGCAGGTGGTCGCGGCCAACGCATGGGCGGGCAGGACAAAGGTCTGCTGGAATGGCACGGCGAGCCATTGATTGCCCACTTGCACCGCAAGACCCGTTCACTGAGCGATGACCTGATCATCTCCTGCAACAGAAACCTGGAAAAGTACGCACCCTACGCCGACCAATTGGTTCATGACGATGAAGGCGACTTCCCTGGCCCCCTGGCCGGTATTCGCGCAGGCCTGAAGGCCGCCCGCCATGCGCATTTGCTGGTGCTGCCTTGTGATGTACCGCGCATAGACACCGCACTGCTCAATAGCATGCGCGATTCCGCTAGCCGGCACCCGGACCAACCACTGATGCTTCGCCATGGCGAACACTGGGAGCCTCTGCTGTGCATTATTCCCGTGGCACTCTCGGCGGAATTCGAAAGCGCCTGGAGCGACGGTGAACGCAGCCCGGGTCGCCTCATGCGCAAACTGGGCGCTACGGCCCTGCAATGCCCCGACAATGACCCACGTCTGGCCAACCTCAACACACCAGAACTGTTAAGTGCCCACAACTCTGTGTCAGACTGACACGAGAAGGAACTTGCGCGCGCTCTACACGTCTCAAGCTCAGTAACCAAAAGAATTCATATTCGGAGACACACTCATGACTCAACGGACCCTCGCCACTTTCATGCTCGCACTGGGCCTCGCTACCCTCGCCGGTTGCGCATCGCCTACAGTGATTACCTTGAATGACGGTCGAGAAATCCAGGCTGTCGACGCGCCAAAGTTCGATAAGGATTCGGGTTTCTACGAATTCGAACAACTGGATGGCAAGCAGAACCGCATCAACAAGGATCAGGTTCGTACCGTTAAAGAGCTGTAATTTTTGCGGTGAACAACCGGATATGAAAAAGCCCGCTTCATGCGGGCTTTTTCGTGGCTGAAGATCGGCAGATTCGCTGAATTTGGTGATCACCACTGCAGGGTGATGGTGCTTTCGAATGCTCTTTCCTGGCCGCTGACCGGGTCCACAAATCGTAATCCCTGAGCGAGCAGTTTCAAAGGATTGGCATAGTCATCCTCAACACCCTTGAGTACGTGCGGATAAAACGGGTCGTTGCAGATGCTGGCGCCCAAGGCTGTCATGTGCACCCGTAATTGATGCTTTTTGCCTGTCACCGGGTAAAGCGCATAACGCCACAGATCACCGTTCTTCTCCGTAACCTCGACAGCCGTTTCGGTATTGCTGACGCCCGGGCCTTCCTGCATGCGGAAGAAAGGCTCGCCATCGATGAGCCGACTCTTGTGGACCAGCGGAAAAGACAGTTCAGGTAGCGCTCGGGCAATTGCCTCGTAGCGTTTTTCGATCTGCCGTGTAGGAAACAAGGACTGATAGGCGGAACGGCTCTGAGGGTTGGCGGAAAACAGCACCAACCCCGCTGTGTGCCGGTCAATGCGATGCAAAGGCACCAGATGCGGGTTATCGAGTCGACGGATCAACCGTCGCAACAGGGTTTGCTCCACGTATTCACCCGCCGGCGTCACCGGTAGAAAATGCGGCTTGTCCGCCACGACCAGATGCTCATCCGCATACAGAATCGACTCAACCACCGGGATCGGCTTTTCGTCCGGCACCTCACGGAAATAATGAATCCGCAAGCCTTCCTTGTAAGGAAGATCCAGGGCGATCGGTATGCCGTGACCGTCGAGGACACGGCCACGAGCGATTCTGTCCAGCCATTGTTCACGACCGATGGCGCTGAAGTGCTCGCACAGACAATCGAGTACGGTCCGCCACGGACCGGGCGGCAAGTAGAGCGTGCTGGCCTGGTTGTGTGCAGCAGAAAATGATGAAGTGGACATACGAAAATTCTAACCCTCAATACAGGGCGGCATTATCCAACAGCGACCGGAACGAACCTAGAAGAGAATCCTCAAGCCGGAATCTGCGTGCGCGCTGCCGCTTCGGTGAACTCCTTGAGCCAGCGCAGCACATCGACTGCCTCCCATCGACCTGGGTCATAAAGTGCATACAACAAACCCTGATAGCCCACGACATCCAGCTGCCGGTGATAGCCCGCGCGCTGGAACAAGGCTTCGATTTCGGCGAAACAGGTATTGAAATGCAGTTTATTGAAAGGAGTTTTTCCTTCTGTCACCAGGCCATCCAGGCGCAATTCGAGGACAGCCTCGCGCACCACGTCCGCCGACATCCGGTTCACGCTGTTCTTCAATTGTTCGACATTGACCACGATTCATCCCTCTCACGCCCGGACCGCCTGCCCAAAACCCGAAAACCAGAGGGCAAGGCAGGCATCACGAATAACTGTATGTGCATACAGTATCCGATCAATGCCGGTAAAGCCAAGGGAACCATCGCAAAGTTCGACAGGCGGGAACACCGACCGCCTAACGCAGGAACGCCACTACCTGATCGGCACTGAACGGCCAGCCCAGCTCCGCGCCGGTATCGATCCGCCGTAAAACCGGAATACGCAGACTGTAAGCCTCGAACCATGTTTCGTCGTCCGCGATATCCACCAGTTCCACCAGCAGACCGCGCTCGACAAACTCCATCAGCATGGCTTCGGCGACTTCACAAAGATGGCAACCAACGGTGCCGAACAGCTGACATTCAGGAAGCATGACTACAAGACCCGGTAAAGTAGGCGTTCATTCTAGGCCCGCCACGAAAAGCCGTCGAGCCAGGGACATCTTGATCAAAACTGGTTTCATGAGATTTCGGCAACGCCCTGACGCAAATCATTCGACCTGAACATCACTTGCGTCATGCTCGCCGCTTTTTTGCCTCTACGCTTGAATTGCCAGCGCCCATCACCGGAGTTATTCGTGTTCGCCAACCTGTTGATCATCCTCGCTTCCTCCCTGGTGGTGATTGCGCTGTTCCAGCGCCTGCGATTGCCACCCGTGCTGGGCTACCTGTGCGTGGGGCTGATGATTGGGCCAACCGCATTCAACTGGGTAAATGACAGCGAAGAGCTGCCGGACCTCGCCGAGTTCGGCGTAGTGTTTCTGCTGTTTTCCCTGGGGCTGGAGTTTTCCCTGTCGAAAATCCTCGTGTTGCGCCGAGTGGTATTCGGGCTTGGCAGTCTGCAGGTGCTGTGCTCCGGGATGCTGCTAGGGGGGTTGCTGATGCTGCTCGGCATGCCGATCACGCCTGCGCTGTTACTCGGCGCCGGCCTGTCGCTGTCTTCCACTGCCATAGTCAGTAAAGAACTGAGCAGTCTCGGCGAGATCTTCAGCAGCCACGGCCAGAATGCCATCGCCGTGTTGTTGTTCCAGGACGTCGTGGCGGTATTGCTGCTGACCCTGGTGCCGGTGTTCTCTGGCAGCAGTGACCAGGCCTGGTATTGGGCGCTGCCACTGACGCTGGGTAAAACCGTCGTACTGTTCGTGGGCCTGCTGCTGGTCAGTCGCTGGTTGCTGCCGCGGTTGTTCCATGAAGTGGCAGCTGCCCGCTCCCCGGAACTGTTCGTACTACTGGCGCTAGTCATTGTTCTGCTGACGGCGTGGCTGACGCACCTGCTCGGTCTCTCCCCTGCCCTGGGTGCATTTCTCGCCGGCATGCTGCTGGGAGAAAGCCATTACCGGCACCAGATCGAGGCCGACATCCGCCCGTTCCGCGACATCCTGCTCGGGCTGTTCTTCGTCAGTATCGGCATGCTGATCGACTTGCAGTTGTTCGCCAGCCACGGCCTGCTGATCCTCGGCCTGACCCTCGGGCTGTTGCTGCTCAAGGGCAGCGTCGTTGCGCTGCTGGTCAAATGGCGTGGCAGCGATGGCGAAACCGCCTGGCGCAGCGGCCTGGCATTGGCCCAGGGCGGCGAGTTCTGCTTTGCGCTGATGGCACAGATGCAGCAAAACAAATTGATGCCCGCGGATTTTGGTGGCCTGCTGCTGGCGGCGACCTTTTGTTCGATGCTCGTCACGCCGTTGTTGCTGCGCGCCGCCCCCCACATCGCCACACGCCTGCACCGCAAACCCAACGAAGAAGCAAAACTTGAAGAAATCAACGCGCTCAATGCCGGGTTACACAACCATGTCGTTATATGTGGCTACGGTCGTGTAGGTCAGTCAATCGGCCGCGCGCTACGCAACGCGCAACAACCCTACATCGCACTGGATACTGATCCGGTGCGTGTCCACGAAGCCGCCATGGATGAGACCTGCGTGCATTATGGCGACTCAAGTCGCGGTGAACTCCTGGTTGCGATAGGGCTGTCGCGCGCCAGGCTGCTGGTGATCGCCGTGGATCAGACCGACATTGCGTTGTTGATTCTCAAGGAAGCGCGGCAACTCAATGCGAGCGTGCCGATTCTGGTGCGCACACGCGACGACAGCCAACTGGCCGAGCTGAAGGCAGCCGGCGCCAGCGAAGTCGTGCCCGAACTGCTGGAGTCGAGCCTGATGCTCGCCTCCCACGCGCTGATCATGCTGGGATTACCCGCACATCAGGTACAGGAGCGGGCCGACCAGATACGGCACGACCGCTATCGCCTGCTGCACGGTTTCTATCCGGGTACTGATGACGAAGAAACCTAGTCCTGGCTCACAGCGCCAATCTTATGCACCGACAAGTCAGCGCCGTAATACTCTTCTTCCTGACTCAGACGCAGACCATGCAACGCCTTGATCACGCCATACACGGTAAAGCCGCCGGCCAGCGCCACGATCACCCCCAACGCGGTGCCGATCAACTGGCTGATCAGACTCACGCCGCCCAGCCCACCCAACGCGCTCTGGCCGAAAATGCCGCAGGCGATTCCGCCCCAGATGCCACACAAACCATGCAACGGCCAAACCCCCAGCACATCGTCGATGCGCCATTTGACTTGAGCCGCAGTGAAGCACCAGACAAACAATGCGCCGGCGATGACGCCGGTGACCAGCGCGCCCACCGGGTGCATCAGGTCGGACCCGGCGCAAATCGCCACCAACCCGGCCAACGGGCCGTTATGCAGAAAACCCGGGTCATTGCGCCCGATGATCAGCGCCGCCACGGTACCGCCGACCATGGCCATCAGCGAGTTCACCGCCACCAGTCCGCTGACACCTTGCAGTGTTTGCGCGCTCATTACGTTGAAACCGAACCAGCCAACGATCAGGATCCACGACCCCAGCGCCAGAAAGGGAATGCTCGAGGGCGCGAACGCCACCAGTCGCCCTTCGCGATAACGACCATTGCGCGGCCCGAGCAACAACACCGCCGCCAGGGCCAGCCAGCCACCCATGGCATGAACCACGACCGAGCCGGCGAAATCATGGAAGCTGGCGCCAAAGCGTTCCAGCAACCAGGCTTGCAAACCAAAGTTGCCGTTCCAGATCGTGCCCTCGAAAAATGGATAAATGAACGCCACGATCAGCGCCGTCGCGCACAACTGCGGGACAAACCGGGCACGTTCGGCGATGCCGCCGGAAATGATCGCGGGTATTGCCGCCGCAAAGGTCAGCAGGAAGAAAAACTTCACCAGTCCATAGCCATGATCAGCATTGATCACAGCCGCCGGTTGCATGAAGGTCACCCCGTAGGAAATCCAATAGCCTATAAAGAAGTAGGCCAGGGTCGAAATGGCGAAGTCGCTGAGAATCTTCGACAAGGCATTGACCTGGTTCTTTTGTCGAACCGTGCCGACTTCAAGAAAGGCGAAACCGGCGTGCATCGCCAGAACCATGACCGCGCCGATCAGAATGAACAACGTATTGGAGCTATGAACCAGACTGTCCACAGCGCTTTGCAGATTTTCCATGGGGTTGGCAGACCTGAAGGCTAAAAAAGCACCAAAGCAGTTCGCGCAGACAATTCATGCACCAAGTTGCATCCTGACAGGATCAGCAGATCGATCCCGATGAGCCACTTTGGCGCACAAGGTTGCAACCTTTGCGCGAGTTTTCATTATTTGAGATAAGGTTTTGCTCGCATCCTGCCCAGCAACAGCGCAACGGCGCAGACAGACGCACCACGACATAGCAAAAGTTGTACCAGTCATTTGTACTGAACCTTCGCGCAAGGCTCATACTCGAACGATTCAGAAGCCACTTACGGAGATCCACCCATGGCCAGCATCAAGGCAAAGACTGCTCAAGAAATCCTGATGAATGATTTTCAGACTCTGGTCAGCGACACCGAACGGTTGCTGGAACACACGGCAACATTGGCCGGCGATCAGGCTGATGAGCTGCGTGAGCAAATCCACGACAGTCTGCTGCGTGCGCGCGAAACCTTGAAATTGACCGAAGACTCCATGCGCGAACGCGGCAAGGCCGCTGTTACCGCCACTGAAGACTATGTCCAGGCCAACCCATGGCAATCGGTCGGGATCGCGGCCGGGGTTGGTTTCCTGATTGGCTTGCTGGCCACTCGGCGCTGATATGGCTATCGGCGAATCCGGCTCGTCCGCAACGGGCCCAAGCTCCTCACCGCGGCGCCTGGGTGCTGCGTTTCTTGGACTGCTGCACAGTCATGTCGAACTGTTCGGCATTGAATTGCAGGAACAAAAAGCCCGCACGGTAAGCCTGTTGCTGTTCGCAGGCCTGGCGCTGGTTTTTGCCTTGCTGTTGCTGGTGGGCTTGTCGACGCTGGTGTTGATCCTGTTTTGGGACACCTATCGCCTGGCGGCCATCATCGGGCTTTGCGTTTTCTATACCCTCGCGGCGATTTTCTGTGCGATGCGCTTGAGAGCGGCGATTTTCGATGAATCCTCGCCCTTCCACGGCACCCTGGAAGAATTGGCCAACGATCGGGAGCGTCTGCTGCCATGAGCCTGCCTGAACTGCCTCACAACAGCTCGCGCACTGAAATGCGCAAGGCACTGATCCGCCTGCGCATGGAAATGCATCGTCAGGAAATCCGTCACGAATCCGCGCAACTGTTGCAACCCTTGCAGCGTGTGCGCGGAATGACGCAAAACCTGCAGGACGGCTTCGGCATCAAGCACGCGCCACTCTGGGGCGTGGCAGCCGTCACCTTGCTGGGCTTTCTGACGGGCAAGGGCGCCAAGGGCGGTGGCGTCAGCAGCCTCACTCGGCTGGTTCGGCTGGGCGCCACGCTGGGTCCGTTGATCAAGCTGGTCATGCAAGGCTCTTCGCGTCACCACTAAGGCCATATCTGGCCGCGTTCTTGTAACACCGGGACTGAACCTCTTTATCGAGGGGTTCAGTCCTGCGCGCCTCGCCGGCAAGCCGTGCGCCTACAGATGTGTGGGTGTTTTTCGCTTGCAGGTCCGCACGCGAACCCGGAAGCTTAAGCAACCGAACACCTGACGGAGAGAACCCGCCTTGGATTGGCAAACCCTGCTTACTCGCGAACGCCTCGGAAAGCCTCTGCACAGCCCGGAAGAACTCGGCCGCAGCCCGTTCCACAAAGACCACGACCGGATCATTTTCTCGGGCGCGTTTCGCCGCCTCGGCCGCAAGACCCAGGTCCATCCGGTCAGCAGCAACGATCATATCCACACGCGCCTGACCCACTCGCTGGAAGTCAGCTGCGTCGGTCGTTCGCTGGGCATGCGCGTCGGCGAAACCATCCGCAGCGCCCTGCCCGACTGGTGCGAGCCCAGCGACCTGGGCATGGTGGTGCAATCGGCTTGCCTGGCCCATGACATCGGCAATCCACCCTTCGGCCACTCCGGCGAAGACGCAATTCGCCACTGGTTCCAGCAAGCCGCCGGCCGTGGCTGGCTGGATGCGATGAGCGAAGTCGAACGCAATGACTTCCTCAATTTCGAAGGCAATGCCCAAGGCTTCCGGGTACTCACCCAACTGGAATATCACCAGTTCGACGGCGGCACCCGGCTGACCTACGCCACGCTGGGTACTTATCTGAAGTATCCATGGACGGCAAAACACGCAGATTCACTGGGTTACAAGAAACACAAGTTCGGCTGCTATCAGAGCGAACTTCCACTTCTGGAACAAATCGCCCATAAACTCGGCCTGCCGCAACTCGAGGAACAACGTTGGGCGCGCCATCCGCTCGTGTATCTGATGGAAGCTGCCGATGACATCTGTTACGCGCTGATCGATCTGGAAGACGGTCTGGAAATGGAGCTGCTGGAATACGCCGAAGTCGAGTCCCTGTTGCTGGACCTTGTAGGTGACGATCTGCCGGAAACCTATCGCCAGCTGGGCCCACTGGATTCGCGTCGACGCAAACTGGCGATCCTACGAGGCAAAGCCATTGAACACCTGACCAATGCCGCTGCGCGGGCTTTTGTCGAGCAACAGGGCGCGTTACTGGCCGGCACGCTGCCCGGTGATCTGGTGGAGCACATGCACGGGCCTGCCAAGCGTTGCGTGCTGAATGCGAAGGACATGGCGCGGAAAAAAATCTTCCAGGACAAGCGCAAGACCCTGCATGAAATCGGCGCCTACACCACGCTGGAAATCCTGCTCAACGCCTTCTGCGGCGCGGCACTGGAACAGCATAACGGTCGAACCCCGTCCTTCAAGAGTCGCCGGGTCCTCGATCTGTTGGGAAACAATGCGCCCGATCCTCACGGCCCCTTGCACGCCTCGTTTCTACGGATGATTGATTTCATCGCCGGCATGACCGACAGCTATGCCAGCGAAATGGCGCTGGAGATGACCGGTCGTTCAAGCCACTGATAAAACCGGGGGGGGGCGGCCATTACACCGCGTGCAATGGTTGATTTGCCCCCCTCCCCCCCCAAGTGCACTCAACGTTCGCCGAATCCCCCTACAACATGTGCTGAGCTAACTGATCGATTATTCGGTAACTTCGCGAAATAATCTCGCTTCCTTCAGTTCAACAGAAGAAGCGTGAATACTCCTATGTTCAAAGACGATCTGCGCATCTTGCTGGTGGAAGATCATCCCTTCCAACTCCGGGCGACTCAATACCTGCTTGAGAGTTACGGTTTCACCCAACTGACCACCACTGACAGCGCCGATGGCGCCTTGCATCAAATGCTCAAGGCGGTGCAACCGTTTGATATTCTTCTGTGCGATCAATGTCTGCCCGGTCTTTGCGGACTTGATCTGGTCGAATTTGCCAGCCAGCGGGGGATGATCAGACAGGCAATACTATTAAGCAGCCTGACATCCGATGAACTGGATGAACTTGAAAAAAAGGCCAACGAACACGGACTGCCATTATTGGGATACTTGATCAAACCTCTGAAACAATCCGAATTTAGAAACTTGTTGACCTTGGCATCATTCTAAAAAAACACATACCAACCACACTAACCCCCCGCCAAAACACAATTTGAAACTTACCTTAAACAACTCCAACACTTCGACCAACTACCAACAACCTTCACCTTTCCTCATAAGAAACCTAGTTGATACGTAGTCCTATTCTTCTTCAGTCGTAGGACTATTCCTATATTGCGACTACAGGTCCGTCAGTTCATGCGTCACCTCAACTATCTGAGCTAAGGTGCGCGCTTTATTAGAGCTCGTATGGGATTTGATTATGAACTCCGTTTTTATTGTCGACGATCACCCGGTCATCCGCCTTGCCGTCAGAATGTTGCTTGAACATGAAGGTTACAAAGTCGTCGGCGAAACCGATAATGGGGTCGACGCCATGCAGATGGTTCGCGAATGCATGCCTGACCTCGTCATACTCGACATCAGCATTCCCAAACTGGACGGGCTGGAAGTTCTCGCCCGTTTCAACGCAATGAGTACCCGCCTGAAAACATTGGTATTAACAGCACAGAGCCCAACACTTTTCGGTATTCGCTGCATGCAATCCGGCGCATCGGGATATGTGTGCAAACAGGAAGACCTGAGTGAGCTGGTCAGTGCTATAAAAGCCGTATTGTCAGGTTACAACTACTTTCCCAGCCAGGCCTTGAATCCTGTTCGCTGTGATGATGCTCGTTTTTCCGACCTGGAATTGTTCAAGTCAGTCAATGATCGGGAACTGATGGTCTTGCAACTATTTGCCCAAGGACGCACCAACAAGGAAATTGCCAAAGGCATGTTTCTGAGCAACAAGACTGTTAGTACTTATAAAAAACGCCTCATGCAGAAACTCGAAGCCAAATCTCTGGTTGAACTCATCGATATGGCAAAACGTAACGCGTTAGTGTGAGAGACAGGATGCCCAGTCGTATAAAGGATTATCTGAGACTCATGGCCGCAGGTTTATGTCTGCACACCTCAGTGGCCGCTGCGCAGACCGTCAGCGAGAACTACAACCTGATGAGTCGCTCGATGGCTGGACACCAGGAAGTCCAACTGGATAAATCACAACGACAATGGATTGAGCATAAACGGGAACTGATCCTGGGCACGTCAGCCCCGGACTACCCCCCTTTCGACCTGACCATCAGTGGTCACGACTACGAAGGCTTTACCGCCGATTACGCAGGTATCCTTGGCAAAACAACCGGTCTGCCCATCAAGGTGCTGCGCTTTGCGTCCCGGGAGGCCGCGATCGAGGCGCTCGAAAGTGGCAAGATCGACTTGCTGGGGACCGCCAATGGTTTCGAAGCCCGCAACGTTGACATCGTACTTTCCGCACCCTACGCCGCAGACCAGCCGGTTCTGGTGACCCGCGAAGGTGAAACCCGATCCTTGACCGATGGCCTGTCCGGGCTACGGCTGAGCATGGTGTATCACTATTTGCCGCTGGAAGAGGTCAAGGCCATGTATCCGGGGGCGATCATCACGTCCTTTCCGTCCTACCAGAATGCGATTAATGCCGTTGCCTTCGATCAGGCTGACGTGTTTCTGGGTGACACGATTTCCACCCATTACATGATCAACAAGGGTTATCTGAACAACATCCGCATGGCCAACTTCGGCAAACACGAAGCCCACGGTTTCAGCTTTGCCGTGCATAAGGACAACCCGCAACTGCTCGGCATCATCAACGCAATGCTGTTAGCCATCCCCACCAGCGAACGAGACAACATTGCCAAGCGCTGGAGTGCCGGCAGTGACATGCTGCTCACCGATCAGAAACTGCAACTCACCCACAAAGAGGAACGCTGGCTGGCACAAAACCCGGTAGTGCGAGTGGTGGTCAATGAGGCTTTTGCGCCGCTGACGTTTTTCGACAGTGATGGCAACTTTCGTGGGGTTACTGCGGACTTGCTGGAGCTGATCAGATTGCGCACCGGCTTGCGCTTCGATGTCCGTCGCAGCCGCAGCGATGAAGAGATGATCCAACAGATCAGCGACAACCAGGCCGACGTGATCGCCGCACTTCTTCCCAGTGCCCAACGTGAAACGACGTTGAACTTCACCCGCCCCTATTTGCAAAACTCCTTTGTCCTGCTGACTCGCAAAGCCGCCGACAGCCCGGCAAGCCTTGCGCAGTTGGAGGACAAACGCCTGGCAATCGCCCAAGGCAATCCCCTGGTGGATTACCTGCGCAGCGAGTTCCCGCGGATCAAGCTGATTGAAACCCCGGATACCTTCAGCGCCGTGGAGTTGCTGGCCGAGGGCAAGGCAGAAGGTGCGGTGAATTCACTGGTGATTGCCAACTACTTCATCTCTTCGCAGCTCTTCGAGCACACCCTTCAAATCAGTACCACCATCGGCACCCGGCAAGCTGCGTTTTCACTGGCAACAAGCCGGGACGCCAAAGAACTGAACACCATTCTCGACAAGGCGCTGCTGAGCATTGCACCGGAAGAACTGGGCATCATCAACAGCCGCTGGCGCGGCTATTCGGCGTCCTCGCAAAGTACCTGGCGCAACTATCACCGTCTGTTCTACCAAGTCGTCATCGGTGCCGGGGTGCTGCTGCTGATTTCCGTTGCCTGGAACGCTTACATGCGGCGCCAGATAAAGCAGCGCCAGGCAGCCGAGCGTGCGTTGAACGATCAACTCGAATTCATGCGATCACTGGTCAACGGGACGCCTCATCCGATCTACGTCCGCGATCGCCAGGGACTGCTGCAAAGCTGCAACGACAGTTACCTGGAAGCCTTCTGCGCAAGACGTGAAGACGTCATCGGCAAAAGCGTCATGCAAGCCAGCCTGAGCAATGCGTTCGAAGCCCGGGAATTTCAGGCCGATTACCAGCGCGTCGTGGCCGAGGGCAATCCGCTGATTCTCGATCGCGCGCTGCACATCGGCGAGCGCAGGCTGACGATTTACCACTGGATTCTTCCCTACCGTGATTCGAGCGGTGAAGTCCAAGGCATCATTGGCGGCTGGATCGACATCAGCGAACGGCGGCAACTGTTCGATGACCTGCGCGAGGCCAAAGAGCGCGCCGATGAAGCCAACCGTGCCAAAACCACCTTTCTGGCGACCATGAGCCATGAGATCCGCACTCCGATGAATGCGGTCATCGGCATGCTCGAACTCACGCTCAAACGCATCGATCACAAGCACCCGGATCGCCCGGCAATCGACGTGGCGTACAACTCGGCGAAAGACCTGTTGGAGCTGATCGGAGACATTCTCGACATTGCACGGATTGAATCCGGACGCCTGAGCCTGAGTCCTGAACGGGTCAATCCCAGTGAAATCGTGGCCTCGGTGGTGCGGGTCTTCGATGGACTGGCGCGTCAGAAAAATCTGCAGCTGCTGCTGGAATTTCGCCCTGCCAATCCAGGGTTTGATGTCCTGCTGGACCCGATGCGCTTCAAACAGGTGCTGTCCAACCTGGTGAGCAACGCCATCAAGTTTACGGAGCACGGCCAAATCAGGATCATCGTCGACCTGCAGCTGACCGCCGAGCCTGAGCGGGTCCGGATGTTGTTGCAGGTTCATGACAGCGGCATAGGGATCAGCGAACAGGATCAGCAGCGGTTGTTCGAACCCTTTGCTCAGGCCGATCACGCCGTGCAGTCAGCCAGAGGCGGTGCGGGGCTTGGGCTGATGATCAGCCGCAGCCTGTGCGAAATGATGGGCGGCAGCCTGCAATTGAGCAGCCAGCCGGGTGCCGGCACGCACGTCGAGGTGTCGTTGCACCTGGCAACATTGCCATTGGTACAGATGCCAGAAACTGCTGAAGCGAAAATCCGCACCACTGCGACTCCCTTAAACGTTCTGGTGGTCGACGATCACCCCGCCAATCGCTTGCTCATGTGCCAGCAACTGGAGTTTCTGGGCCATCGATTCAGCGTCGCGCCGGATGGACAGGCGGGGCTTCAGGCATGGGAAGCCGAGCCGTTCGATCTGGTGATTGCCGATTGCAACATGCCGGTCATGAACGGATACGAACTGGCCCGCGCCATTCGCCAACATGAACAAAAAACGCACCGCCCGGCCTGTACCGTGCTGGGTTTTACCGCCAACGCACAACCGGAAGAAATACAACGCTGCAAACAAGCCGGGATGGACGATTGCCTGTTCAAGCCACTTACCCTCACAGCCTTGAGTCAGTGGTTTGAAGGTATCAGGCCAACCGTGCGCGATCCTGCCTTCAGTCTGCAAGGATTGCGTCTTTTGACCGGCGGAGATCCGGTATTGGACCAGCGACTGTTGACCGAACTGTTGAACAGCAACCGTCTGGACCGACAAGAACTGCTGGCCCTGTCCCCCTCCAAAGAGCCTCAGTCATTTCTCGACGTCGCCCACAAAATCAAAGGCGCCGCCCGAATCGTCCAGGCGTCCAGGGTGATCGACAGCTGCGAGGCGATGGAAAAGGCCTGCCATGAAGTGTTCCATCAGGATCAAGTGGCCGATTGCAGCAAGGCTATAGAGCGCGCCATGCTCGAATTGGAGCAGGCATTGCAGCAACAGATCGGCCAAAACGACAAAGGCAGAATGACAGAGCCTTAACTATGCTTGGACGCTGAGCAGTGTGTTAACCATCATGGAGAGACCTGCAATGCCCAGCCCACTGCGCCCGGATCAACGTCGGTTTCCCCTGCACGTCCATATCAGTGTGATGTTCACATTCCTGCTGTTGCTGACCGGCGTGGTGCTGGGCCTTTTCAACTACCAGCAAACCACGCAGATCATCCTTTCCAGCAGTGAGAAACTCTTCAACCGCATCGAGCAGGATGTCCGTCTCGACCTGCACGCCACTTATGAACCGATTCGCCATCTGCTGTCCCTGCTGGCGCAATACCCGGCGACCCAGGCACCTGACCTTGCGCAACGCCTGGCGCTGCTCAAACCCTTCAGCCAGTCGCTCAAGGACAACCCCGACCTGGCCTCGTTGTACCTTGGCTATGGCAATGGCGATTTCTTCATGGTTCGGCCCTTGCGAACCCCCGAGTTGAAAACGCTCCTCAAGGCACCGGACACGGCGGCTTATCAGGTGTGGAGCATTGAGCGAACAGGCAACAGCGGCCAGGTCCGCTCCCAATCATTGTTTTTCGATCAGGATCTGGCCCTCATCAGCCGCCAGGACAACCCCGACGAATCCTACGATCCGCGAACCCGTGCCTGGTATGCCAATGCCCGTAGCGACAGCAATCAGATCACCACCGAACCCTATCTCTTTTTCTCCACCCGCAATGTCGGCACTACCCTGGCCCGGCGCAGTGGCGAACAGGCGGTCATGGGTGCCGACCTGACCCTGGCGGCACTCTCCGCAACCCTGGCCAAACATGTCGTGACCCCCAGTACCGAAATCGTGCTGTTCGATGCTGAAGGAAATGCCATCGCGTATCCCGACAACAGCAAACTGATCATCGACGATCAGACTGCCCGCCTGATCAAAGCCGCCGACCTGAGCCCCAGCCTCGGTGCATTGCTCAACAATCCCTCCGCAGGTAATCGCCTGGATGTCGCCGGTCGTCAATGGATCGTTGCCCGCAGCCGCATGCAGGAGGGCGGCCCTCAGGGGCTGCAACTGGCGCTGCTGGTGCCGGAAGATGAATTGCTGGTCGATGCCTACCGCATGCGCTGGCAAGGCGCGCTGATTACCCTGGCCACGCTGTTGCTGTGCCTGCCGCTGGGCTGGCTGACCTCACGAATCCTGGTCAAACCCTTGCGCGCGCTGGTGCAGGAGGCCGATGCGGTGCGCAGTTTCGACTTCAACTTTCCGGCCTCCCGTCGCTCTCCCGTGCTCGAAGTCGACCAACTGAGCGTGTCGATGACGCGCATGAAAGACACCCTGGCGAGTTTTTTCCGGATCACCGACAGCCTGATCGCCGAGACTCGCTTCACCCCCTTGCTGGAACGGGTGTTGTTTGAAACCGTGAAAATCGGCCAGGCCCAGGCCGGCCTGATCTACCTGCGCGAAAGTGATGGCGATCGAATGGAGCCCCATGGCCTGGTCCTCAACGGTTCCTCACGGGCATTGCCGCCATTTCATCTTCGAGCACACGACTCCCAGGCGCCGCAAAGCCCGGCATGGCTACAACAGCTGTCGAAGGCCGACAACATCGTCACCACGCTTGGTTTCGAACAGGCCGGGGATTTGCAAAAGGTGTTGCATGAGCTGGAGTGTCCCCGCGTCCACCTGATCGGCATTCGACTGCACAATCGTCATAACGAAACCGTGGGCCTGCTGGTCCTGCTATTGGCCGATAGCGGCAACCAGAGCGATCTGGAGAAACTTCGTCCGGACCGCATCGCGTTCCTCCAGGCTGTGTCAGGCGCGGCCGCCGTCAGTATTGAAAGTCAGCGTCTGCAAGCCAAACAAAAACAACTACTGGATTCCTTCATTCAACTGCTGGCAGGGGCGATTGACGCCAAAAGCCCCTATACCGGCGGTCACTGCCAGCGAGTACCGGCGCTGACCCTGATGCTCGCCCAAGCCGCCGCTGCCAGCCAGGCCCCCGCCTTCAGTGGCTATCAACCCAACGAAGATGAATGGGAAGCGCTGCACATCGCCGCCTGGCTGCACGACTGCGGCAAGGTCACCACCCCGGAATATGTGGTCGATAAAGCCACGAAGCTGGAAACCCTCAACGACCGTATTCACGAAATCCGCACCCGTTTCGAAGTGCTCAAGCGCGATGCCTGGATCAGCTATTGGCAAGCCATGGCCCTGGGCGGTAACGAGCAGCACCTGGCCGAACTGCGCAACGCCACGCTGGCGGGGCTGGACGATGATTTCGCGTTCGTTGCCCGCTGCAACCTGGGCAGCGAGGCAATGGCCGAGTCCGACCAGCAACGCCTGCGCAGCATTGCCCAACGCAGCTGGACCCGAACCCTGGATGACCGGCTGGGCGTTTCCTGGGAAGAGAATCGACGTCAGGCACGGACCCCGGCACCGGCACTGCCGGTCAGCGAGCCATTGCTGGCGGACAAACCCGAGCACCTGTTCGAACGCCCCGAAGCCGAGTTGATTCCAGAGGACAATCCCTGGGGGTTCAAGCTCGATGTGCCGCGCTACAAGTACAACCGGGGCGAGCTCTACAACCTGAGCGTTGCCCGAGGCACCCTGACCCGCGAGGAGCGTTACATCATCAATCACCACATGGTGCAGACGATTCTGATGCTCAGCCACCTGCCCTTCCCCGGCCACCTCACCAATGTCGCGGAGATCGCCGGCGGCCACCACGAGAAAATGGACGGCACGGGGTATCCCAAACAGTTGAAGCGCGAAGAAATGAGCCTGCCGGCGCGGATGATGGCGATTGCCGATATTTTCGAAGCCCTGACCGCCGCCGATCGCCCCTACAAGAAAGCCAAGTCCCTGAGCGAAGCGCTGGGCATCATGGCCACCATGTGCCGGGATGCTCACATCGATCCCGAGTTGTTCGAGCTGTTCATCAACGCGCAAATCTACTTGGAGTACGCCGATCGTTTCCTCGATCCCCAACAGATCGATGCGGTTGATCCGGCAAGCCTGCTGGTCAAAGCAGGCCTGGCATGATCAGCAGTCGGTCAGGCGCAGGAAAATCGCCGCCAATTGCTCGATACCAGCCTGATCTTCAACGGTAAAACGCGCCAGTTTCGGGCTATCGAGGTCCAGCACGCCAATCAATCGACCGTCCTTGACCAGTGGCACCACCAGCTCGCTGTTCGACGCACTGTCGCAAGCGATGTGCCCGGGAAACGCATGCACATCCTCGACCAATTGGGTCTGCAAGGTAGCCGCTGCCGCTCCGCACACGCCACGGCCGAACGGAATCCGCACGCAGGCGATCTGTCCCTGAAACGGGCCAAGCACCAGCTCTTCGTTGCGATTGAGGTAGAACCCGGCCCAGTTCAGGTCATCGAGCTGGTTGAACAGGAACGCCGAGAACTGCGCGGCGTTGGCGATGAAATCCCGTTCGTCCGCCAGCAATGACTCCAATTGCGCCCACAGCATGCCGTAGCCTTCGAGGCCCTGGCCGCTCTTTTGTAAATCGATCATGCCTTGTGCTCCAACAGCTTCAGCCCGACCCAATAGCGGGCAAATTGATACGCGCAACGTCCGTTGCGATTACCGCGGCCCGTGGCCCAACGTACCGCGAGGATGTCCAGTTCTTCGTCCCGCTGCCACTTGAGGCCCGCCTTGTCGGCCAGTTGACCGATCCAGTGTTCGACGACGTTGAGGAAGTGCTCCTGGGTAAACGGATAGAACGACAGCCACAATCCGAAACGATCCGACAGCGCAATCTTGTCTTCCACCGCCTCACTGGGATGGAGTTCGCCGTCAACGCGTTTCCAGTTTTCGTTATCGCTTTCCTTTTCCGGCACCAGATGGCGACGGTTGGACGTGGCGTACAGCAAAACGTTATCCGGCGCCTGTTCGAGAGAGCCGTCGAGCACGCTTTTGAGCACGCGGTAATCGCCCTCGCCCGACTCGAACGACAGATCATCGCAGAACAGCACGAAACGCTGGGGCAACTTGGCGATCTGTTCGACAATACGCGGCAAGTCCGCCAGGTGATCGCGCTCGATTTCGATCAAGCGCAAACCGGCTTCGGCGTGTTCGGCCAGCAAGGCGCGAACCAGCGACGATTTACCGGTTCCACGCGAACCCCAGAGCAGCGCGTGGTTGGCCGGCATGCCGTCGAGGAACTGTAGGGTATTACGCCCCAGTTGCTCCACTTGACGGTCGACACCGACCAGGTCGGTCAAACGTGTGTCGAGGCTGACTTGCAGCGGCAACAGAAAACCGCTGCGGCCCTCACGTTGCCAGCGCGCGGCCAGGCAGTGAGTCCAGTCGATGGTTTGCCGAGGTGCTGGCAGCAGCGGTTCGATACGGGCCAGAACGGCATCGGCGCGTTCAAGAAAAGCATTTAATCGGGAATCCACGTCTTCTCCTCGGGCACGTTCACAGTAATGATGGTGATACAGCGACGAAACACAACATCCGGTGTCCGGTTCATCCCTCTGCACAAGGGCTCACGAGAACATCGGTATCCATGCATGATCGACTATGCTTGAGCAGCGAAGGGAAACGGAAGTGGTTCAACACCCCATGGATATCAAGTTCACCAACCGGCTGTCCTACAAGCAAGCCAGGCTGACTGTGCTGGTCGGTTTCATTCTGGGCACGCTGCTCAGCCTGCTGCAAATAGGCATCGATTATGCCAGTGAAGACGCCTCCATCAACCGCGAAATCCTGTCGTTGCTGGAAATCAGCCATAACCCCGCGTCCCGCATTGCCTACAACATCGACGCCGAACTCGCTCAGGAACTGACCCTGGGCCTGTTGCGCTCGCCGGCGATCATCGGCGCGCAATTGATCGACAACAACAGTACCGTGCTGGCCAACGTCAAACGCCCGGGGGTGCAAAGCGGCTATCGGGTGATCAGCGACTTCCTGTTCGGCGCCAATCGGCAGTTCGAAGACCGTCTCTACCTGGATCACTTGCCGACCGAATCCCTCGGCATCCTGCGACTGGACGTCGACACCTATTCATTCGGCAACCGCTTTCTGCGTCGGGCCGAGGTGACTCTGCTCAATGGCTTCGCGCGCAGCCTGCTGCTGACTGGCATCCTGCTGGCGCTGTTCTACGTGATGCTGACCAAGCCGTTGGTGCGAGTCATCCGTGAACTCAGCAGTCGCGACCCGCGCAGCGCGGAGTCAACGTCGCTGGAGTGTCCGACGGACCATGAAAACGATGAAATCGGTGTACTGGTCAAGGTGGCCAATCAACAATTCGAAAACATCGCCACCGAAATCCAGCAGCGACGCAACGCGGAAAACCGCCTGACCGACTACCTCGGGCAACTGGAGAACATCGTCTCGGCCCGCACTGCGGAACTCAAGGCGATCAACTCGCGGCTCAGCCAATCCAACGAGGAACTGGAAGTCGCCCGCAGCACCGCCCTGGACATGGCCGAAGCGCGCTCGGTGTTCCTGGCCAACATGAGCCACGAGATCCGCACGCCGCTCAATGGCCTGTTGGGGATGATCGCGCTTTCCCTGGACGGACCGCTCAATGCCGAGCAACAGCAACAGCTGTCCATCGCCCATGACTCAGGCAAAGTGCTGGTGGAACTGCTCAACGATATTCTCGATCTGTCGAAGTTCGATGCCGGCCAACTGGAGCTCGAACATATTCCGTTCGATCTTGGCTCGCTGATCGAAGACACCGCCAACCTGCTATCGCAAAACGCCGCGCCGAGTGTCGAGCTGAGCTGCCTGATCGACCCGCAGTTCCCGGCCCTGGTCCTGGGGGATCCGACGCGAGTCCGACAGATCGTCAGCAACCTGTTGTCCAACGCCCTCAAATTCACCCGTTTCGGTCGGGTCGATGTGCGCCTGTCGACATTCGAGGACGGCGTCAGAATCGAAGTCTGCGACACCGGCATCGGTATCGCCCAGGATGCCCAGGTCAAGATCTTCCAGCCCTTTACGCAAGCGGGTGCCGGCATTACCCGGCAATTCGGCGGGACCGGGCTGGGTCTGGCGCTGACCTACAACCTCTGCGAAGCCATGCAAGGGCGCCTCACCATCAGCTCGGAAGCAGGCTTCGGCAGTCAGTTCTGTGCCGATCTGCCGCTACCCAGCCACACCCGCGCCCTTCCCCCGGCCTCTTTACGGGGCAAGGTCATCGCAATCACCGCCGCCAGCAGCGGTCTGGCCGAACTGTTGAACAGTGTTTTGCCTGGCTGGGGGCTCGACTATGAGCAGCGTTCCATCGATGACTCGTTGCTGGGTGTGAACCCGGATGTGCTGATTACCGATTGCCCCGAATGTCTGTTTGGCCTGCGTCCTTCGTGTACAGCCCCCATTCTGCTGGTCACCGCGTACGGCAGTTTCCTGCCCAGCGAAGAAGCCCTCGCCCTCGCCCCCTTACAGCAACAGGCGCGACCTCTGGCACGCAACGCGCTGTACCAGACGCTAAGGCGAACCCTGCAGCCGGAACTCAGCACGATCAACGGTGCCCGGCTCGACGTCCTCTCCCCACAACGACGCGGGCGCGTGCTGTTGGTGGAGGACAATCCGGTCAACCAACTGGTGGCCAAGGGGATGCTCGGAAAACTCGGTTGCGAGGTGATTGTCGCCGGTCACGGTGGTGAGGCGCTGGATCAGCTGGAGCAGAGCGAATTCGATCTGGTGCTGATGGACTGCAACATGCCGGTGATGGACGGCTACGAGGCCAGTCGGCAAATCCGTCGCAGCGGACGCTGGCCACAGCTGCCCATCGTCGCCCTGACCGCCAACGCCATGTCCGAGGAGCGCGAACGCTGCCGTGCGGCTGGCATGAGCGATTACCTGGCAAAACCCTTCCGCCGGGAAGAGCTGGCTGCCCTGCTGGATTTATGGATTCCGACTACGACAGTACTTTGATTTGCCTCAACAGGTGATCAAGGCCGTCGCGCAGATCATTCAAGCGATCCAGATCGACACCGCTGTCGCATAACAGACGGGCCTTGAGCGGCCCGACCTGATCGCGCAAAGCCTTGCCGGTTGGCGACAGGCTCAAGTGCACTTCCCGCTCGTCCCGCACCGAGCGCTGCCGCTGAACCAGTTGCAGTTGCTCAAGACGCTTGAGCAACGGCGTCAGCGTGCCGGAATCCAGTGCCAGGCGTTCGCCCAACGCCTTGACCGTCGGCTGCTCTGGCGCTGCGTCCTGCCATTCCCACAACACCAGCATCGCCAGGTATTGCGGGTAGGTCAGGCCGAGCTGATCGAGCATCGGCTTGTAGGCGCGGATCACCGCCCGGGAAGCGGCGTACAGCTTGAAGCACAGTTGACTGTCAAGCTTCAGGGAATCGACTGACAAGGTGTTCATTTGAGCAGGGCTTCGATCTCGCGGCTCAGGTCCTGCGGCTTGGTCGCGGGGGCGAAGCGCTTGACCAGTTGACCATCCTTGCCAATCAGAAACTTGGTGAAGTTCCACTTGATGCCTTGGGAACCCAGCACACCCGGCGCGCGCTTTTTCAGTTGAACGAACAGCGGATGGGCACCGGCGCCATTGACTTCAATCTTTTTGAACAGCGGGAAACTGACGCCGAAGTTCAACTCGCAGAACTCGGAAATCGCCCCTTCGTTGCCCGGCTCTTGCTTGCCGAACTGGTTACACGGAAAACCCAGCACCACCAGACCTTGATCCTTGTAGGTCTGCCACAACTCTTCAAGACCTTTGTACTGGGGGGTGAAACCGCATTTGCTCGCGGTGTTGACCACCAGCACGGCCTTGCCGGCGAAATCGGCCAGGGTCTTTTGCTCACCCTTGATGGTGGTGCAAGGGATGCTCAGAAGGTTGTCGCTCATGGTTCGGACTCTGAATGAGGGAAGATGAGACAAACATAGCGAGCAATTGAATTGTGTGCAATTTAATAAATCAATTGCCGATTGACTGTAGGAGCACGGCTTGCCTGCGATGGCGTCCTTTTGATCGCCATCGCGAGCAAGCTCGGCTCCCACAGGGCTCGCATTACGCGCGCGGTGCCAGGTCCAGGCACACTGAGTTGATGCAATAACGCAGGCCGGTCGGCGGCGGGCCGTCCGGGAACACGTGCCCCAGGTGCGCATCGCATTTGGCGCAGACCACTTCGGTGCGGATCATGCCGTGGCTGACGTCACGGATCTCGACCATGGCGCTGTCGCCGATCGGTGCATAAAAGCTCGGCCAGCCGCAGCCGGAATCAAATTTGGTCTTGGAATCGAACAGCGGCTCGTTGCAGCAGATGCAGTGGTAGACACCGTCAGTTTTGGTGTCGTTGTACTTGCCGGAGAACGGCCGCTCGGTGCCCTTGAGGCGGCAAACGTTGTACTGCTCCGGATCGAGCATCGCCCGCCATTCTTCCTGGGTTTTTTCCAACTTTTCCATCATCACACCTCAGCAGCTGAAAAAGCCCGATCTGAACCTTTTCCACGGATCGGGCGGCACGTATGATTGCGCCTCGTCAAACGCCAGTCTGGCAGCCAGACCACGCGCATTCAAACGGATTTATGGATGCTGCCTCTCAAGGCGTCAGGCCTGTGTGAATACGCAGGATTCCCAGCACGGTCGTTCATACACCGCCTGGATCGTTCATTTTCGGGAACACATCGCCATGCAGGTCAGCAAATCGAACAAGCTCGCCAACGTCTGCTACGACATTCGCGGCCCAGTGCTCAAGCACGCCAAACGCCTGGAAGAGGAAGGCCATCGCATCCTCAAGCTGAACATTGGCAACCCGGCGCCTTTTGGTTTCGAAGCGCCGGATGAAATCCTCCAGGACGTCATCCGCAACCTGCCGACTGCTCAAGGCTACAGCGACTCCAAAGGTCTGTTCAGCGCCCGCAAGGCCGTGATGCAGTACTACCAGCAAAAGCAGGTAGAAGGCGTCGGCATTGAAGACATCTATTTGGGCAACGGCGTTTCCGAGCTGATCGTGATGTCGCTGCAGGCCCTGCTCAACAACGGCGATGAAGTGCTGGTGCCGGCCCCGGACTACCCGCTGTGGACTGCCGCGGTGAGCCTGTCGGGCGGCAACCCGGTGCATTACCTGTGCGACGAGCAGGCCAACTGGTGGCCGGACCTGGCCGACATCAAGGCCAAGATCACCCCGAACACCAAGGCACTGGTGATCATCAATCCGAACAACCCGACCGGCGCGGTGTATTCGAAAGAAGTCCTGTTGGGCATGCTGGAACTGGCCCGTCAGCACAACCTGGTAGTTTTTTCCGACGAGATCTACGACAAGATTCTGTACGACGATGCCGTGCACATCTGCACGGCGTCCCTGGCGCCAGACTTGCTGTGCCTGACGTTCAACGGTCTGTCCAAGTCCTATCGCGTCGCGGGTTTCCGTTCCGGCTGGATCGCCATTTCCGGCCCGAAACACCATGCCCAGAGCTACATCGAAGGTATCGACATGCTGGCCAACATGCGCCTGTGTGCCAACGTACCGAGCCAGCACGCGATCCAGACCGCCCTCGGCGGCTACCAGAGCATCAATGATCTGGTATTACCCAACGGACGATTGTTGGAACAGCGCAATCGCACTTGGGAGCTGCTCAACGATATTCCCGGCGTGAGCTGCGTCAAGCCAATGGGCGCGCTGTATGCGTTCCCAAGGATCGACCCGAAAGTCTGCCCGATCCATAACGACGAGAAATTCGTGCTCGACCTGCTGCTGTCGGAGAAGCTGCTGGTGGTACAAGGCACGGCCTTCAACTGGCCTTGGCCGGACCACTTCCGTGTGGTGACCCTGCCGCGCGTGGACGAGCTGGACATGGCCATCGGACGTATCGGCAACTTCCTCAAGTCCTATCGCCAGTAACCTGCCTGTCACCGTGCGACGCTTGCGCATGTCGCACGGTGATTGATTCAGCAACATTTCTTTGCGCCCTGCCGAACATCGCTTCTTCAATCGCTGACCGATGCCTCGTTGCGTGCTCGCGCCTAACAACGGCGGGGCTTACGACGTTAATTGGCTGACAAACACTTCCTGCATCGATGTCGGAAATGCCCTTCAAACAGCTAGACTGTTGCCGTAGGACACAGTTTGAAATAGTCACCCGGTTGAATAGCCCGGGTCAGCACCTTATATACCCCGCAGTACGCTACATCTTTAGCATGAGGAGATTTCTACAACCATGATGCGCATCCTGCTGTTTTTGGCCACTAACCTGGCGGTCGTGCTGATTGCCAGCATCACCCTGAGCCTTTTCGGCTTCAACGGGTTCATGGCGGCCAACGGGGTTGATCTCAACCTCAATCAGCTGCTGATTTTCTGTGCGGTCTTTGGTTTCGCCGGTTCGCTGTTTTCGCTGTTCATCTCCAAGTGGATGGCGAAGATGAGCACCAGCACCCAAATCATCAGCCAGCCGCGCACACGTCACGAGCAATGGCTGCTGCAAACCGTCGAGCAATTGTCCCGGGAAGCCGGGATCAAGATGCCCGAAGTCGGTATTTTCCCGGCCTACGAGGCGAACGCCTTTGCCACCGGCTGGAACAAGAACGATGCGTTGGTCGCGGTCAGCCAAGGGCTGCTCGAACGCTTCTCGCCTGATGAAGTGAAGGCCGTTCTGGCCCACGAAATCGGCCACGTAGCCAATGGCGACATGGTCACCCTGGCATTGGTCCAGGGCGTGGTGAACACCTTCGTGATGTTCTTCGCACGGATCATCGGCAACTTTGTCGACAAGGTGATCTTCAAGAACGAAGAAGGCCAAGGCATCGCCTATTACGTGGCGACCATCTTCGCCGAGCTGGTCCTGGGCATTCTGGCCAGCGCCATCGTCATGTGGTTCTCGCGTAAACGCGAATTCCGTGCAGACGAAGCCGGTGCACGCCTGGCCGGCACCGCCGCAATGATCGGCGCCCTGCAACGCCTGCGGGCCGAACAGGGGCTGCCGGTGCACATGCCGGACACCCTGACGGCTTTCGGCATCAACGGTGGCCTCAAACAAGGCTTCGCCCGCATGTTCATGAGCCACCCGCCGCTGGAAGAGCGTATTGACGCGTTGCGTCGTCGGGGCTGAGAGGCTTCGCACTAACAAAAAAAGGCCCGCATTGAATGCGGGCCTTTTTTTGTCTGCTGATTTTTGCAGTGTTCATTCGGGCCCCATCGCGAGCAGGCTCACTCCCACATTAGACCGCGTCTATCTAGACAGCTCGGTCAACTGTGGGAGCGAGCCTGCTCGCGATGAGGCCGGTACAAACAACACCAATCTATCGGCTGGAAACCCGATAAACCCGCTCTTCAAGCCGCGTAACACCCTTTTCCAGGAACTTCCAGCTTTCGCCCAGAACGTCCTGATCTTCCAGAATCTTTAACTCCCACGACGCACCGAACAACCGCTGCACTTCGTCATCCAGCACGGCAAAGGGCGGTCCCTCCATTTGTGCCTGGTCGTAATCCAGGGTAATCAGCAGCCCCAGCGAATCCTTCGGCATAATCCGCTTCAGATGCTCGGCATATTGCTCGCGCATCTTCGGTGGCAAGGCGATCAACGCAGCGCGGTCGTACAGCGCGCTGCAATCGGCAACGTCGCCGGCCGTCAACGCGAAGAAATCACCACACCAGATCTCGATCGAGCCCGCCCGATAGACCGTGAAGGGGCCTTGATCGCTGACGTCCGGATCAAATTGATGCTCGTGGAAAAAGTCTTCCACCGCTTTTTCCGACAATTCGATGCCCAGCACCTCATGCCCGCATTTCGCCAGCCACAGCAGATCCAGGCTTTTCCCACATAACGGCACCAGTACGCGCGCGCCCTCTTCCAGGCCCAGCTGCGGCCAGTACCGTTGCAGATATGGATTCACTTCCGGCAGGTGAAAGCCGATCTGATTCGACGTCCACCGCTTGTGCCAAAACTCCGGCTGCATAATTAATCCCGAAAATTCGATCAAAAGACTCTAAAACTTATATTAGATTTAGATCAATGATCTGACTGAAGATGATGCCATCTTACCCCTCAGGAGCGCATTCATGTTCCCCAGCCTTTACATATCCCATGGCTCGCCCATGTTGGCACTGGAACCGGGCGCCAGCGGGCCCGCTCTTGCTCGCCTGGCGGCAGAACTGCCGAAACCCGAGGCCATCGTCATTGTTTCTGCGCATTGGGAAAGCAATGAGTTGCTCGTCAGCGGCAATCCCCAGCCTGAAACCTGGCATGACTTCGGCGGTTTTCCGCAGGCGTTGTTCAACGTGCAATACCCGGCACCCGGCAATCCACAATTGGCCGCAGAGGTTGTCGAACTGCTGAAAAGCAATGGCCTGCCCGCACGCATCGACGCCGAACGGCCGTTCGACCATGGTGTCTGGGTGCCCTTGTCATTGATGTATCCACAAGCCGACATCCCCGTGGTGCAAGTTTCGCTACCCACCCGCGGCGGCCCGGCCCTGCAGACCCGTGTCGGTCATGCCCTGGCCAGCCTGCGCGAACATGGCGTGTTGCTGATTGGTTCCGGGAGCATCACCCACAACCTGCGCGAACTGGACTGGCACGCCGGCCCGGAAAGCGTCGAACCCTGGGCCCAGGCATTTCGTGACTGGATGATCGAAAAACTCGCTGCCAACGACGAACCCGCGTTGCACGATTACCGTCAGCAAGCACCGAATGCCGTGCGCAACCACCCCAGTGATGAACATCTGTTGCCGTTGTACTTTGCGCGCGGTGCGGGAGGTACATTCAGCGTGAGCCACAAGGGATTCACCATGGGCGCCCTGGGCATGGACATTTACCGATTCGGGTAATGACAGAACCGAGGCCTGTGGCGGCCAGGCTCAGACCACATCAACCCCGACATGAATCGCATCGTGCCGCCAAAACTCCAGATCACAATCGATCAACCGTTCATGCTGATCGTAATTGACCCGAGCGATGCGCAACCCCGGGCTCCCCACCGACACCCGTAAAGCCGCCGCCGCATCCACCGACAACGCCGTCGGCACAATCTCGAAACGCACCCGCCCATAGTGCAAGTCGTAATGCCGGGCATACAGCTCGGTAATCGACTGATTCAGATCGAAATCCAGAATCCCCGGAAAAAACTGCGGATTCAAATAGTGCTCCACATACAACACCAGCCGCCCATCTATCCGCCGCGCCCGGCAAATCTGAATCACGCTGGACAACGCCGGCAGCTGCAACCAGGCACAGACCGCCGCCGACGCCGGTTGCAACCGCGCGGAAATCACCTCGGTGGACGGCACCCGCCCCTGTGCACTGACCATTGCGTGAAAGTGACTGCGCTGCATCAGGTTATAGGCCAGGCGCGGTGGCGATACGAACCAGCCACGGCGCTCCTCCCGATAAATCTGCCCCTGGGCTTCCAGTTGCAACAACGCTTCACGCACGGTGATCCGCGTGGTTGCGAACAACTCACTGAGCTTGCGCTCGGCCGGCAGTTTGCTCCCGGGCGCCAACAGGCCATGGTCGAGCTGTTCTTGCAGAACCTGCCCGATGGCTGTCACCGCTTTGGTTGTCTCGATGCGCATCAACGTTACCTATCTGGACTAGACCAGCACTGTTCCGGGGCGGAACCGCGATTCAAATCGGTTCCCTCAATTCCCGACAAGCCTAGGCACTGCTCATGACTGACAGATGACAAAGCCGCCGAACGGTTGCTCCAAACGCCTGCAATTTCACGGCCAAGTCCTTTTATATCAGCCTATTAGCCATGGTCTACGCTTACTCCGAAGCCTGAGCTTTGCAACTTGAAAAATATAGGCCGACCGGTCGTCGACATCAAAATGTCATCCGAGGCGCCTAAATTGGCTCAGGTATTGCTGACCTAGACCAACACAACCGCAATCGCAGCGTTGAAAACGCCCAAAGGAGCTTCGGATGAAACAGCTTTTCCTGGCCTCACTGTTAGGCTCGACCATTGCCATGTGTACCGCCGCGATGGCGGCTGATAGCGATTTGAAAACCCTCGAAGCCGCGGCGAAAGCGGAAGGTGAGGTCAACAGCGTCGGCATGCCCGACAACTGGGCCAACTGGAAAGGCACCTGGGATGACCTGGCCAAGAACTACGGCCTGAAACACATCGACACCGATATGAGCTCGGCCCAGGAAATCGCCAAGTTCGCCGCTGAAAAAGACAATGCCACTGCCGATATCGGTGATGTCGGTGCCGCGTTCGGTCCGATCGCGGTGAAGCAAGGCGTTGTGCAACCTTACAAGCCAAGCACCTGGGATCAGATCCCGAGCTGGGCCAAGGATAAGGACGGCAACTGGGCGCTCGCCTACACCGGCACCATCGCGTTCATCGTCAACAAAAAGCTGCTGCACGGTTCCGACGCTCCGACCAAATGGGCTGACCTCAAGGACGGCAAATACAAGGTTTCCATCGGTGATGTGAGCACCGCGGCCCAAGCCGCCAACGGTGTTCTGGCTGCCGCGCTCGCCAATGGTGGCAATGAGAAAAACCTCCAGCCGGCGCTGGATCTGTTTTCCGATATCGCCAAGCAAGGCCGCCTGTCGATGGCCAACCCGACAATTGCCACCATGGAAAAGGGTGAAATCGAAGTCGGCGTGGTCTGGGACTTCAACGGTCTGAGCTACAAGGCCAAAATGGCCAACCCGGATGACTACACCGTGCTGATTCCCTCCGATGGCTCGGTGATCTCTGGTTACACCACCATCATCAACAAGTACGCCAAGCACCCGAATGCCGCCAAGCTGACCCGCGAATACATTTTCAGCGACGCCGGCCAGATCAATCTGGCGCGCGGCAACGCCCGTCCGATCCGCGCCGAGCATCTGACTCTGCCGCCCGAGGTTCAGGCCCAGTTGCTGCCTAACGAGCAGTACAAAAAGGTCACGCCGATCAAAGACGCCGATGCATGGGAAAAGACCTCCAAAGCCCTTCCGCAGAAGTGGCAGGAAGAAGTCATCATCAACATGCCGTAACACGGTAGATCCCCATTCGGGGATCTGATGGAGATCCAATGTGGGAGCGAGCCTGCTCGCGATGAGGGACTGTCAGCCAACATCAATGTTGAATGTCAGACCGCTATCGCGAGCAGGCTCGCTCCCACAAAGGATTGGTTGCGTATTTGAATCATCTGTTTTGCGGAGTTCCAGCCCCTATGAAGCACAACGTCATCCTTGTCGTGCTCGACGGCCTCAATTACGAGGTCGCCCGTCACGCCATGGGGCACCTGCAGGCTTATGTCGGCGCAGGACGCGCGGCACTCTACAAACTGGAGTGCGAATTGCCGGCGCTGTCCCGACCGCTTTACGAGTGCATCCTGACCGGTGTCACCCCGATCGACAGTGGCATCGTTCACAACAACGTCTCGCGCCTGTCGAACCAGCGCAGCATCTATCACTACGCCAGCGATGCCGGCCTTGTCACCGCCGCCGCGGCCTATCACTGGGTCAGTGAGCTGTATAACCGTTCGCCGTTCGTGGCCGCGCGGGATCGTCACACCGACGACCTGGACCTGCCGATCCAGCACGGTCATTTCTACTGGAACGATCACTACCCGGACTCGCACCTGTTCGCCGACGCCGAAAACCTGCGCCTGCGTCATGCGCCGAATTTTTTACTGATCCATCCCATGAACATTGACGACGCCGGGCACAAGCACGGTCTCGACACCCCGCAGTACCGCAACAGCGCCCGTTCGGCCGACATAATTCTGGCCGATTACCTGCAAACCTGGCTCGACGCCGGGTATCAGGTGCTGGTGACCGCCGACCATGGCATGAACAACGATCGTTCCCACAACGGCCTGCTGCAGGAAGAACGCGAAGTACCGCTGTTCGTCCTCGGCGATGCTTTCAGCTTCAATGCCAACGCCGCACCGAAACAGACTGAAATCTGCGGCACTGTCTGTGAACTGCTGGGCGTGCCCCATGACAAACCTGTGTGCCGGGAGCTGCTCAAGTGAACACCATGACCCGCGGAAAATGGCTGGCAGCCTTGTGTCTGGTGCCTTTCGCATTGTTCTTTATCGTATTCCAGATCGCCCCGCTGACCTGGGTGATGATCAACAGCCTGCAATCGGAAGAGTTCGGCTGGGGCATTGCTAACTTCACCAGGATCTTCAATTCGAAGTTCTATCTGCAGGCGATCCAGTTCAGCCTCGAGATCAGTTTCTGGTCCAGCGTGTTCGGGATCATCATCGCGGTGCTCGGCGCCTATTCCCTGCGCCGGGTCGACTCGAAACTGCGCAACTTCGTCAACGCCTTCGCCAACATGACCAGCAACTTTGCCGGCGTGCCTTTGGCCTTCGCGTTCATCATCCTGCTGGGCTTCAACGGCAGCTTCACCATCATGCTCAAGCAGGCCGGGATCATTCAGGACTTCAACCTGTATTCGAAAACCGGGCTGATCATTCTCTACACCTACTTCCAGATTCCGCTCGGCGTGCTGCTGCTCTACCCGGCCTTTGATGCCCTGCGCGAAGACTGGCGCGAATCCGCCGAGTTGCTCGGCGCCAATGGCTGGCAGTTCTGGCGGCACATCGGATTGCCCGTGCTGACCCCGGCGCTGCTCGGTACGTTTGTGATCCTGCTGGCCAACGCCCTGGGCGCCTACGCGACGGTGTACGCACTGACCACCGGCAACTTCAACGTGCTGCCGATCCGCATCGCGGCGATGGTTTCCGGCGACATTTCCCTGGACCCGAACCTGGCCAGTGCTCTGGCCGTGGTACTGGTGGCGTTGATGACCTTGGTGACCATCGTGCATCAGTTGCTGTTGAAGAGGAGCTACCATGTCTCGCGCTGAACAGGGCCCCGTCGGGATCTATCACCGGGTGGTGGTGTATTTGCTATTTGCCATCCTGCTGCTGCCGTTACTCGGGACGCTGATTTACTCGATCTCCAGCAGTTGGTCGGCGACCATTCTGCCCAGTGGCTTTACCGTTAAATGGTACTTGGAGCTGTGGAGCGATCCGCGCTTTCTCCATTCGTTCGGCCAATCGCTGCTGGTCTGCGTCGGCTCGCTGATTCTGTCCGTGGTGCTGATTCTGCCGCTGCTGTTTGTGGTGCATTACCACTTCCCGAAACTCGATGCCCTGATGAACATCCTGATCCTGCTGCCCTTCGCGGTGCCGCCGGTGGTGTCATCGGTGGGTCTACTGCAGCTCTACGGTTCCGGGCCATTCGCGATGGTCGGGACGCCGTGGATTCTGATCGGCTGCTACTTCACCGTGGCGCTGCCGTTCATGTACCGGGCAATCACCAATAACCTGCAGGCGATCAACTTGCGCGACCTGATGGATTCCGCTCAGTTGCTCGGTGCCAGCACCTGGCAAGCGGCGTTCCTGGTGGTGCTGCCAAACTTGCGCAAAGGTTTGATGGTGGCGTTGCTGCTGTCGTTCTCGTTCCTGTTCGGTGAGTTCGTGTTCGCCAACATCCTCGTCGGGACCCGCTTCGAAACCCTGCAGGTCTACCTCAACAACATGCGCAACAGCAGCGGCCACTTCACCAGTGCGCTGGTGATTTCCTATTTCTTCTTTGTGCTGGTTCTGACCTGGGCGGCCAATATTTTGAACAAGGACAAAAGCCAATGAGCTTCGTCAGCGTCCAACACCTACTGAAAAGCTACGCGGGCACCACGGTGTTCAGCGACATCAACTGTGAAATCCAGAAGGGTGAGTTCGTCACCCTCCTCGGCCCGTCCGGTTGCGGCAAGTCCACACTGCTACGCTGCATCGCCGGGCTGACCTCGGTGGATGGCGGCAAAATCCTGCTCGATGGCCAGGACCTCGTGCCGTTGAGCCCGCAAAAACGCGGGATCGGCATGGTGTTCCAGAGCTACGCGCTGTTTCCGAACATGACCGTTGAGCAGAACGTCGCCTTTGGTTTACGCATGCAGAAGGTCAACGCCGACGACAGCCATAGGCGTGTTGCCGAAGTACTGAAACTGGTGGAACTCAATGACTTCGCCGCGCGTTATCCGCATCAACTGTCCGGCGGTCAATGCCAGCGAGTCGCCCTCGCCCGCTCGTTGGTGACCCGGCCTCGCCTGTTGTTGCTGGATGAACCGCTGTCGGCCCTGGATGCACGGATTCGCAAGCACTTGCGCGAACAGATCCGTCAGATCCAGCGCGAACTCGGCTTGACCACGATCTTCGTCACTCACGATCAGGAAGAAGCCCTGACCATGTCCGACCGGATTTTCTTGATGAATCAGGGAAAGATCGTACAAAGCGGCGACGCCCAGACCCTTTACACCGCCCCCATCGATCTCTTTGCCGCAGGTTTCATCGGCAACTACAACCTGCTGGACGCCGACAGCGCCACAAAACTGCTGCAGCGACCGATTACCCACCGCATCGCGATACGCCCGGAAGCCATCGAACTGAGCCTGAACGGCGAACTCGACGCACAAATCCGCAGCCACAGCCTGTTGGGAAACGTGATTCGCTACCGGGTCGAAGCTCGGGGCGTGGAATTGGTGGTGGATGTGCTGAACCGCTCGGCGGCCGATCTGCATCCCGATGGTCAGCGTCTGGCGCTTTCCATCGATCCGACGGCCCTGTGTGAGGTAGCCTGATGACTTTGCTGATGTTGAAGAGAGAACCGCACTGATGGCCCTGGCAATTTTTGATTTGGACGAAACCCTGATCCACGGCGACTGCGCCACCCTCTGGAGCGAACAAATGGGTCGCCTGGGCTGGGTCGATCCCGAGTCGTTCATGCGTCAGAACAATGAACTGATGGACGCCTACAGCCACGGCAAACTACGGATGGAGGAGTACATGACCTTCAGCCTGGAGCCGATGATCGGGCGCACCCCCGAAGAGGTCGACCATTTGGTAGGGCCTTGGGTGGAAGACTTCATCGAGCCGATCATTTTCAGTGACGCCACCAAAGCCATTGCCGCCCATCGCAAGGCCGGCGACCGGATTTTGGTGATTTCGGCGTCGGGCACGCACCTGGTCAGGCCGATTGCCGATCGTTTGGGCATTGACGAGATTCTCGGCATTGAACTGGAAGTGGCACATGGGGTGTATAGCGGCAACACCGTTGGCACGCTGACCTACCGCGAAGGCAAAATCACGCGATTGCTGGAGTGGCTGGATGCGCAAGAGGAAAACCTCAAGGGCGCGAGCTTCTACTCCGACTCACGCAATGATTTGCCGTTGCTGCTGAAGGTGGATTTCCCACACGTGGTAAATCCCGATCCGGTGCTGCTTGAGCACGCAGAAAAAGCCGGCTGGCCAATTCATACCTGGAAGTAACCTCCTCGCCTGATCGTTCCCACGCTCTGCGTGGGAACGATCAATCAAACCAGGCTTTCGTCGATCACCAACACCAACTTTCCCGACACCTTGTTAGTCGCCAACTCCGCAAACGCCGCTTCGGCGTCCTTGATCGGGAAGGTCTTGGCCAATTGCGGGCTCAAACGCCCTTCGGCAAACAGCGGCCAGACATGTTGGCCGAGATCGCTGAACAGATCCGCCTTGAACTGTTCGTCACGACTGCGCAAGGTCGAACCCAGCAGTTGCACGCGCTTGGCCAGTACCTGTGCCAGATCCAGCTGCGCCTCACGACCGCCCATCAGGCCGATCAGCACCCAACGACCATCGAGCGCCACCAGTTTCAGATTCAACGCGGCGTAGCTGCCGCCCACCGGGTCGAGAATCACATCGAACGGCCCCAGGTCGCTCAAGCTATCCAGATCGCCGTTGCGCACGACCCCACCTTGGGCACCCAGCGCTTCGCAGTAAGCCAAACGCTCGGCGGAACCGACGCTGACCCAGCACGGGTTACCAAACGCCTTGCACAGCTGAATGGCAGCTGAACCGATTCCACTTGCGCCGGCGTGCAGGAGAACTTTCTCACCTGGCTTGAGCGCAGCCAGTTGAAACAAATTCAGCCAAACGGTCGCATACACTTCGGGCAGCGCTGCCGCCTCAGCCAGGGACAAACCTTCGGGAACCGGCAACACATGCCGTCCGTCGACAACTACCTCCTCGGCCATCCCGCCCCCGGCCAGCAAGGCGCAAACCCGATCCCCGACCTGCCAGGACGAGCCCGGCCCCACCTCGCTGATCACCCCCGAACACTCAAGACCCAGTACCTGACTGGCTCCCGGCGGTGGCGGATAAAGGCCCGCTTTCTGTAACAAATCGGCGCGATTGAGACCCGCTGCCGCCACTCGAATCCGAACTTGTCCTACATCGCATGTAGGACTGGGCTCTTCAAGCCACTCCACTCGACCTTCAACGCCTTGCAATGCTTTCACAGTGCCTCCATAGTGAGTCTGGACTGAGCCCGTAGCTGTAGCGCCGGGCTTTCTTGCATTATGCGACCGGCCCTGGGGTCTGTACGAAAGCTAACAGGCAGTTTCCATACAGAGACTAGTGGTACCGGCGACTTCAAAGACGGCCTAATATGCGTGATCAATTGTCCCCGCGTCGAATCAGCATGAAGCATTTTTTCCCCAGCACCGCCCTAGCCCTGTTCATTGGTATCGGTCTGCTGCCGATGTCGACCCATTCGTTTGCAGCCAACAGCTGGGACAAGCTTCAGCCTGATCGTGACGAAGTGATCGCCAGCCTGAACGTCGTCGAGTTGCTAAAGCGCCATCACTACAGCAAGCCGCCGCTCGATGACGCGCGTTCCGTGATCATCTATGACAGCTATATCAAACTGCTGGATCCGTCGCGCAGCTACTTCATGGCCAGCGATATTGCCGAATTCGACAGGTGGAAAACCCAGTTTGACGATTTCCTCAAAAGCGGCGACCTGAACGCCGGGTTCACCATCTACAAGCGCTACCTGGACCGCGTCAAGGCGCGTCTGGACTTCGCCCTTGCCGAGTTGAACAAAGGCGTCGACAAGATCGACTTCAACGCCAAGGAAACCTTGCAGGTCGATCGCAAGGACGCCCCATGGCTCAAGAACACCGCAGAACTCGACGACCTGTGGCGCAAACGCGTCAAGGACGAAGTCTTGCGGCAGAAGATCGCGGGCAAGGATTCCAAGCAGATTCAGGAAACCCTGACCAAGCGCTACAAGAATCAATTGGCGCGCCTGGACCAGACCCGTGCGGAAGATATCTTCCAGGCGTACATCAATACCTTCGCCATGTCCTACGACCCGCACACCAACTATCTGTCACCGGATAACGCGGAAAACTTCGACATCAACATGAGCCTGTCCCTCGAGGGCATTGGCGCCGTGTTGCAGAGTGACAACGACCAGGTGAAAGTCGTGCGTCTGGTGCCTGCCGGCCCGGCCGACAAGACCAAACAGGTCGCACCGGCCGACAAGATCATCGGCGTTGCCCAGGGCAACAAGGAAATGGTCGACGTGGTCGGCTGGCGCCTGGACGAAGTGGTCAAGTTGATCCGTGGGCCAAAAGGCACCGTGGTGCGCCTGGAAGTGATCCCCGCCAGCAATGCGCCGAACGACCAGACCAGCAAGATCGTCCCGATTACCCGCGAAGCGGTGAAGCTTGAAGACCAGGCCGTGAAGAAGTCGGTTCTCAACCTGAAACAGGACGGCAAGGACTACAAGCTCGGCGTCATTGAGATCCCGGCCTTCTACCTGGACTTCAAGGCCTTCCGTGCTGGCGATCCGGATTACAAGAGCACCACTCGCGACGTCAAGAAACTGCTGACCGAGTTGCAGAAAGACAAGGTCGACGGCGTGGTCATCGATCTGCGCAACAACGGCGGCGGTTCCTTGCAGGAAGCCACCGAGCTTACCAGTCTGTTCATCGACAAAGGCCCGACCGTTCTCGTGCGTAATGCCGATGGCCGGGTCGATGTGCTGGAAGATGAAAACCCGGGAGCCTTCTACAAAGGGCCGATGGCGTTGCTGGTCAACCGCTTGTCTGCGTCGGCTTCGGAAATTTTTGCCGGCGCCATGCAGGACTACCACCGCGCCTTGATCATCGGCGGCCAGACCTTCGGTAAAGGCACCGTGCAAACCATTCAGCCGCTGAACCATGGCGAACTGAAACTGACGCTGGCCAAGTTCTACCGGGTTTCCGGCCAGAGCACCCAGCATCAGGGCGTACTGCCGGACATCGATTACCCGTCGATCATCGACACCAAGGAAATCGGTGAAAGCGCACTGCCTGAAGCCATGCCGTGGGACACCATCCGCGCGGCCATCAAGCCTGCGGTCGACCCGTTCAAGCCGTACATTTCGCAGCTCAAGTCCGAGCATGACGTACGCTCGGCCAAGGACGCGGAGTTCGTATTCATCCGCGACAAACTGGCCCTGGCGCAAAAACTGATGACGGAAAAAACCGTCAGCCTCAATGAAGCTGATCGTCGCGCACAGCACGCCGATATCGAAGCCAAGCAACTTGCCATGGAAAATATCCGTCGCAAGGCCAAGGGTGAAGAGCCGCTCAAAGAGCTGAAGAAAGAAGACGAAGACGCGATTGCGGCCGAGACAGACAAGACCAAACCAGAAGACGATGCCTACCTGAGCGAGACCGGGCGGATTCTGTTGGACTATTTGAAACTCAATACCGCAGTAGCCAAGCACTAAATGGTTACACGCAAGATGATGGCAATTTAATGCTGACGCTCCCCGGAGCGTCATCAAACAGTCATCATTCTGTCGTGAAATAAAGGACTGGGAGCCCCTCTTCATCGAAGAGAGTGCTCCCGGTCCTTTTTTTATCGCCAGAGAAAGCCATGACCACCACAGAACAGCTGAGTGCCTTGAGTTTCATACTGACTCAAAGCGGTTTGCACAGCTTGTTCCAGCCGATCATTTCCCTCTCCGAGCGACGTATTGTCGGTTACGAAGCCCTCAGTCGCGGCCCCTCCAACAGTCCGCTGCACTCTCCCCTCGCGCTGTTCGCCGTTGCCCGTCAGGCAGGCCGGTTGAGCGAGCTGGAAATCGCTTGCCGTCAAAGCGCCTGCCGACATTTCAATGAGCAGCAACTACCCGGCAAACTGTTCCTCAACGTTTCCCCTGAATCCCTGCTCGAAGCCGCCCACCAACCCGGGCGCACCCTGCAACTGCTGCAGGATTTCGGTATACCGCCAAGTCAGGTGGTAATCGAACTGACCGAACAGACCCCGACCGATGATTTCGAGCTGTTGCAAACCGCTCTGCATCACTATCGAGCGATGGGTTTTTCCATAGCACTGGATGATCTGGGCGCAGGCTATTCGAGTTTGCGACTGTGGTCTGAATTGCGTCCGGACTACGTGAAGATTGATCGACATTTCATCGACGGCATTCACCAGGATGCCTTAAAGCGCGAATTTGTCGGCTCAATCCTGCAAATTGCCAAGGCCTCGCGGGCACAAGTGATCGCTGAAGGTATCGAGCTGCCGGAAGAACTCGCGGTGTTGACCGAGATGGGCGTGGATCTGGTTCAGGGTTATCTGCTCTGCCGCCCCCAGGAACATCCGCCTCGTGATGCCCGAGCCCTGATGCCCAAGCGGGAAAGCACTGCGGTGGCGTTGAATGATGAAGTCAGTGACCTTAGCGCTTTGCTTAACGACCAACCCGCAGTGGGTCGCGATACCCCGACCGCGACAGTGCTGGAAGCCTTTCGCCGCCAGGCCAACCTGAACTCCCTGGCGGTGCTCGACGAGCAAGGCCAGCCCTGTGGCATCGTCCACCGGCATTCGCTCTCCGATGCACTGCTCAAGCCTTTTGCCACCGACCTGTTCGCCCGCAAGCCGATCAGCCGCTTAATGAGTGATGACTTCCTCGCCGTTGAGATGAGTCAGTCGTTGCAACAAGTGAGTCGCCTGATCACCAGCCGCGCGCGACAGCGCATCGAAGAAGACTTCATCATCACCCTCAACGGTGGTTACCTGGGACTGGGCCGGGTGATCGACGTACTCAAGCTGATTACCGAACTGAAGATCCAGCAAGCCCGTTACGCCAACCCGCTGACCCTGCTGCCGGGCAACGTGCCGATCCAGCAATGCCTGTCGCGACTGCTGCAACAGCAACGGGAGTCGGTGATTTGCTACGTCGACATCGACAGTTTCAAACCCTTCAACGACATCTACGGCTACGGCCGTGGGGATGAAGTCCTGCTGTGCCTGGCGCAATGCCTGAATGATCGCGTCGACCCTTCCCGCGACTTTGTCGGCCATATCGGCGGCGATGACTTCCTGCTGGTACTCGGCCCGGAAGACTGGCGCAAACGCTTGAACCAGTTACTGGACGACTTCCAGAGCCAATGCCGACGCTTTTATCGCAGTGAACACCTGGAAGCCGGCTGCTTCATCGCGCCAAACCGTCAGGGTGTGCGCCAGGAGTTTGCGTTGTTGTCACTGTCGATTGGCGTGGTGCATTTACATCCACAGGCCTGTGGACAACTCGATGCAAGCCAGTTGGCGGAGATGGCATCGCAGGCCAAGCATCACGCGAAGAATATGCCGGGGTATAGCGTGCATGTGATCGATAGTCTGGGGGTGCCAGCAGCCGAAGAAGAATTGCTCGTCGGGCAGCGGTGATTGATCTGCCAACTCAGATCGAGGGCGGTGCCTCGGAACCGCGAGCCGCCAACTCTTTCAGTTTAAGTTCGGCCAACGGATGCCCTGCTTTGGCGGCGATCTCCCAAAACCGCGCAGCTTCAACCGCATCCGGTGCCTTGCTCGGCGTTCCCGCCAGGCTGATCACACCCACCTGATACGCTGCTTTGCCATCCCCCGCCAACGCCGCCAGGCGCAGCAATCGAACACCTTCCTCACGAGCCCCAAGGCCCACGCCGCGAAAGGTCAGAATGTGGCCATAGAAGCTCTGGGCGCCAACATCACCCAGGTTCGCCATGCGTGCGAACTGGCCTTCGAGCCAGCTCCAGCCACGCGGCTGACGCACAAACCATGACCAGTGAAACAAGCGGCAAGCCAGCCAGTAGCTGGCCCGCGCCTTGAGTTTTAAAAACACTCAGGCCTCCGCCGATTCCGGGTACTCGTATTCGAACACCCGCACCACTTCCGAGGCATGCCAGGACGCTGCGGCCACCCCGTCGGACGGCCCGGAGAAACGCCCCAGACGCTCGACACATTCAAAGAATCCGGTGCGCGGCAGGCGGCTGGCGCCCTGGCTGATCACCAGCGAACTGCGCAATGGCTGCTCGGCCTTGGCGTCCAGCGCGGCCAGATGCTCAAGGGCGGCGGTCAAGGTTTGCATGGCCGGTGTGGGTAATTGCAAACGTTCAAGCAACGCCCGGTATGTCAGAAGATGACGCTGGCGCCGTGCCTGATCCAGTTCGCCTAGCAACCCGTCCCAATGTTGACGACTGATGCGTACGCTCACGATTCATCCCTCCACCCTGGCACCGTCAATTCCCAGGCCAGGCTGCGGCGAATCGCAGCGTCGGGTAGACGCTCGCCACTTTCGATCAAGGCCAGATAAGACGGGCTGATGCCTACCGTGCGGGCCAACGCCTCGATGGCGATGCCCTTCCCTTCGCGCAAACTGCGTAATTGATCCAGCCCCGGAAGAATCTGGTCTGGTGTTGCCGCCGGACGCTCGGGGGCGACCCGAGGCGGTTGTTCATTGATGCCTGCTGCTTTCAGTAGAGCCTGATACTGAGCCCATGGAAGAACCGCATACTCGGGCTCTCCTTCGCGTGTAATTATCTGAATATCCATGACTACCCCGTAGGACAACAACACTTAGCGAGTCGGCACTTTTCCCTAGAAGTGTAATCCTAACAGCGGCCAAGGTCGCGGGGGTATCAATGGATGAGTCTGAATCAGTTCAGTTTTTTTTCGGACCCTGAAGTTGAAGTTGTTCGGGTGTATCGGGCAGGCGTTCGACCACCGCAAGCTTTTCCGGCAACTGACGCTTGCGCCAGGCGCGGAAGGCGTTGAGTTCATCGTCGAGAACCTTCATCAGCCAAGCCAGCACGGCAATGTCATCGAGCATGCCGAACACTGGAATGAAGTCCGGCAAGGCATCCAGCGGACTGAGGAAATACATCAGGCCTGCCACCACCGATATCAGCGCTTTCGGGCTGATGGACCGATACTCGCCGCGCCAGTAAGCCAGGCAGAGTGCCTGCAACAGGCGTAGATCATCCTTGATCTTGCCCAGCCGATTACCTTGGCTGGCACCTTTGCTGGCTACGGCGAAGAGCAAGGTCGGCAAACGTCCGCGCGCGAGCAGGCGTCCAGCCAAAGGCAGGAAACGAGCGAAATTCCAGGGCGTTTTCATCATTTCTCCCGCTGAAATGTTATCCACACAAATTGTGGATAACCTTGTGAACAGAGCTGCATTTCATGGCTGAAAGCCCCGATTCATAAGGGCCTGACTCAGATCGGGCGTTTTTTACTCACATAAAAAAACCCAAGATTTCATTGACTTGGCGCTTTGGCGCGGCTAGCGCGGGCGCCCTCAATGGCTAAGACTCCAGCCTATAGCATCCGTTCGCTTTGTTTACCTTCGCCGAACGCCAGATGCAACAACGCCCCGCATAAGCGAGGCGTTGTTTTTAAAGCAGACGCTGTTACTTGGCAGGAGCGTCTTGTTTTGCCGGATCCTTGATTGCCAGCAGTTCCAGGTCGAATACCAGCACCGAATTGGCTGGAATCGCCGGGCTTGGGCTTTGGGCGCCGTAAGCCAGTTCGCTAGGGATGTACAGTTTGTACTTCTCGCCAACGTGCATCAGTTGCAGGCCTTCGACCCAACCCGGAATCACACCGCTGACCGGCAGATCGATCGGGCTGCCACGCTCGACGGAACTGTCGAAAACGGTGCCATTGGTCAGGGTGCCGGTGTAGTGAACGGTCACTACGTCAGTCGGCTTAGGCTGTGCGCCATCGGCTTTCTTGACCACTTCATACTGCAGGCCCGAAGCGGTGGTGGTTACACCGGCTTTCTTGGCGTTGTCTTCGAGGAATTTCTTGCCGGCAGCTGCCGACTCTTCGCTCATTTTGGCCATACGCTCTTCAGCACGCTTTTGCAGCGCAGCGAAGGCTTCGACCAGTTCGTCATCCTTCAGCTTCTGTTCTTTCTTGCCGACGGCATCTTCAATGCCCTGGGCTACGGCTTTGGAGTCCAGATCATCCATGCCTTCCTGAGCCAGGCTCTTGCCCATGTTCAGGCCAATCCCGTAGGAAGCTTTTTGCGCCGGGGTTTTCAGCTCTACGCTGGTCTGCGAATCACAACCCGCAAGTACCAGGCCAACCAGGGCCACCGCCGCCGCCAACCGATGCTGTTTCATGCTATTTCCTTGTTCATGCGCCTAAAGGGCAATCGAGTAAAGCCGCGAGCTTATCAGGCCGCCACGACCAATGGCTACCGGCATGAGAGCAGGAAACTTCTGATAAGTTCAGGTGTTTTAACGCATTTGGGGAATGGGCGGATGAAGGTTCTGTCATCTTGCGCTCGCAAGAACCGATAGCAGAACCCCCGCATCTGGCGTAATGGCCTCTTGCCGCACTTCAGTTGCTGAGGCATAAGGGAGCTTCAAATCAACAAGGATGTTCATCTTGCGCCTCTTCTTTCGCTTGCTGGTTCTGTTCGCAGTCCTGCTGGGGCTGGGCCTCGCTGTGGTTCTGTACTACGTCGCCAACCCGAAACTGCCGGCCTGGTCCCCCGCGCAGCAAGTGCATTATCTGGAGCAATGGAGCGCCAGCGATCGCGAGACTTATTACTTCACGCCCCAGGGCACTCAGGTCAAAGGCTTGCGCTATGACTGGTTCAAGGCCCTCGAATTACCGTTCTCGCAACAGCGATTCGCCGCCCCCGAATACCTCGCCCGCTTTGGCTTCCTGATCGACCCCAGCCAGAAACCCACATTGAACAACCCTGGCAATCTGCCCGTGGGTTTTGCCCGGCATCAGAACCCTGGAAGCCAGGACGAGTTTCTGGACATTACCTGCGCTGCCTGCCACACCGGGGAACTGCGCTTTAACGGCCAGGCCGTGCGCATCGATGGCGGTTCGGCACAGCACGTTCTGCCCTCCAGCGTTCCTACATTGCGCGGCGGTAGTTTCGGACAAGCGCTGGTAGCGAGCCTGACGTCGACTTATTACAACCCATGGAAATTCGAGCGTTTCGCTCGCAACGTATTGGGCCAGGACTACGATGCCCGGCATCAACAACTGCGCAAAGACTTCAAAGTCTCTCTCGACACCTTCTTGAAAGTGGCCTGGAACGACACCCATCGCGGGCTCTATCCCACCGAAGAAGGCCCCGGTCGCACCGACGCTTTCGGGCGCATTGCCAACGCCAGTTTCGGCGATGCGATTTCCCCCGCCAACTACCGTGTGGCCAACGCTCCGGTCGACTATCCGCAACTGTGGGACATGTGGACCTTCGACTGGGTGCAGTGGAACGGTTCGGCGCAGCAACCGATGGCCCGTAACATCGGCGAGGCCCTGGGAGTGGGCGCCACGCTGAGTTTCTTCGACGCTGACGGCCAGCCGCTTAAAGGAGACGACCGTTATCCGTCCAGTGTCCGCTTGCGCGATCTGCACCTGATCGAACAAACCCTGCAACGGCTCAAACCACCGGCCTGGCCGGAAGCACTGCTGGGCGCCATCGACAAAACCCAGGCCGCAAAGGGTCGTGAGTTATTCACCGAGAACTGCGCCGGCTGCCATGTACCTCGAACGGTCCAAAGTGACGGGCGCTGGGTGCAACATTTGAAAATGCTGCCCGTGGAGTTCATCGGCACCGACCCGGGCGCGGCCAACAACATTGCCGACCATCGCTTCGACCTCAGCGCCTTGCAATGGGACCCGGCAGAGTTGGCGCAACTGGATGTGCAATTGCAGCCGACGCCCACTGAATCGCTGGATTTGAGCAAGCTCTCATCGGCTAAGGGGTTGGCCTACGTCACCGCTTTCGTCGGAAACCGGGCCTACCGTGACGCAAACATTCCTGCGGCCGAACGACCGGACATGGATGGTTTCGGCCTGCCGATTGGCGTGCGCGAATTGCGCGCCTACAAGGCGCGACCATTGGCGGGAGTCTGGGCAACCGCACCGTTTCTGCATAACGGTTCGGTGCCGAGCCTTTATCAGTTGCTCTCACCCCAGGATGAACGCGCAACCACCTTCTACAAAGGCACTTTCGAGTACGACCCCCGGCACCTCGGCTATCGCACCGAGGCCTTCACCAATGGCTTCATGTTCGACACACGCATCACCGGCAATCACAACAGTGGCCACGAATTCCGCGCAGGCAAGCGTGGTAACGGCGTCATCGGTCGCCTGCTGCAACCAGAAGAGCGCTGGGCGCTGCTGGAGTATCTGAAAGTGTTGGGCGGCCCATTAGAGGCACAATTGCCATGAGCAGACTCTGGATGCGTTTTGGCACCTTTCTCGGCAAAACCCTGCTGTGGTTGCTGGGCTTGGGATTGCTCGCCTGGGCACTTGCCGCCGCGTGGTTCGCCTGGCAGCACCGCGGCCCGGTTTCGGCTGAAGAACTGATTCCCGATGGTGAATCAGCGATGACCCGAGACATCATCCAGACGGCCGTACGCATCGTCGATCAGCATCGTGAAAACACCCGCTACCTGCGCGACGCCCATGCCAAGGCCCATGGCTGCGTGAAGGCCGAGGTTCAGGTGCTGCCGGATCTGGCGGGCGAACTGCGTCAGGGGGTATTCAACGAACCCGGCAAAACCTGGCAAGCGACGATACGGCTGTCCAACGGCAATGCGTATCCGCAATTCGACAGCATCCGCGATGCCCGGGGCATGGCAATCAAATTGCTCGATGTGCCTGGCAAACAGTTGCTGAGCGATCGCCAAGGGCACAGTGAACAGGACTTCGTGATGTTCAACCATCCGAACTTCTTTGTCAGCGATGTCGCTGAGTATCGTCAGAATGTGGCGGCTCAGGCTGATGGCAAAAAGGCGATGGCGTTCTTCCCGGGTTGGGACCCGCGCACGTGGCAAGTCCGCCATCTGTTTATTGCGTTGGCGACGCTCTCCCCTGCCCCGGCAAGCCCGACGCAGACCACTTACTTTTCGGTTTCGCCGTACAAGTTCGGTGAAGCCAACGCTAAATTCCGCGTGGCGCCGGATCCTGATAGCTGCCCGGTCTACACGCTACCCACGCAAAATCAAAACCTGCCGAACTTCCTGCGCACTGCGCTGAACCAGCAGCTGTCGACCGACCGGGTGCCAGCCTGTTTCGTACTGCAGATACAGCGCCAGGATCCGACCAAATACATGCCGATCGAAGACACCAGTATTGAGTGGCAGCAACGCGATGCTCCGTTCGAGACCGTGGCGCGGATCAAAGTACCCGCCCAGGACTTCGATACACCTGCGCTGAACATGCAATGCGATAACCAGTCGTTCAACCCGTGGTTTGGCCTTGAGGCTCATCGCCCCATTGGCGGCATCAACCGGTTACGCAAAGCCGTGTATGAAGCAGTCAGCGACTACCGCCACAGCCGTAATAGTGAGTAATCATTGCGGCGCCTCCGGGTCGACGGAGACGACGGTCGTGGAGACAGTAACCTTACCGGCTTGCGGCCAGACTTTACTCGTATAAAGGACACCCAAGGCCCCGGCAGCCGCCACCAAATCAACGTACGCCCTCGGACGCAGCGCTCCCGTCGTTATGCTCTGCTCAATGTCTTGTTGTCCATTGGTATACAGGTCCAGCTTCGCCATCAGTTCTATCACTTTCTCGGACTCAGGCTTGGCAAAACGCAGTACCGCCCCATCGGGCGTGCACAAAAACAAGCGATGATGAGGTGCCATGACAACCCGGTTCAGGCCGACCCGCAGGTCCGCGGGAGAGAAGAAGTTTTTATAAAGCTCGACGTCTGTGGGGGGCAGTCGATTTGTCGGGAGAGGGTTCACCGAGTGGTAGAAACCGTGAACCCGAAATGTTTCCGGGAGGATTGGATTACCGTGGCGATCCTTTGGGAAGAGAGCTTCCCGATTGAACGAGGCGTAATCACATGCAATAGGGAGGGTGACGACAAAAACTTCCTGCGTTTTATGCTTGAGTACGATGCCCACCTGCTGCTGCGTGGACGATAACGTTTGCATTTTCGTATGAAGATACCGGGCAACTTCCCTGGCATCCTTAAGGATTGGCCCACAAACCGGCATCCGCCTGATCGGCGGATTTTGCTGCAGCATGTCTTTCCGCCAACTGGCTTTCAGCTCGCCCCTTTTCCTCCAAAGACTGCCTGGTACCACTGTGACCACCTCCCCGGCGGCTACAGCCAACAAAACCAGAATGCTGCCTGGCACTTCACCTCGTTCATACAAGCTCTCGAAGGATTGAAGCCTGCCATCGGGCTTTCTTCCAAGCTGGCGTGACAACTCCTGCTCGAACTCTGTGTCTTTTGAGGTGTAAGAAAGCAGACCGCCACTTCCAGATACGTAACATCTGGAAAATTTTCGACGCCGGGTCATTACTTCGAAAAGATCGGAAACTGAAAAGAACAGCTTTCGCTGGATCCACTCTACGTTGCTTTCCTCCAGACCTCTGACCATGTCGACATGGGAAAGCAAGCGCGCCTGGAGGGTGTATCCGGCCGGAACCTCCAGCGCACCATTTGCACTTACGGATACGACTAACGGAAATTTGGGTTCTTTTTGTGTATCAGCACTTTCTTCGCCGTGCATCACCTCGGTGGCGCAAAGAAAGTGACCTTCCTCGTTTTTGAGCATGAATCCTGAGAACTCGACGCCTTGTTGACCTTTCAACGACTCGTGCAAAAAAGCAGCGGCGTCATCGCAGGTTACGAAAACCGGATTCGGAAGGAACGAGTCGGGAGTGGAGGACGAAACAACAACTTCAGGAGGGGTGGACTTCATGATTACAGCCTCTCGGTAGGCAATGAACTTGCTCCATGACAGGTATTGGTCATGGAGAACGCTGTCCATTGTCCGAAAGCTGCGTGCCTTGCAGGCACTACATAGTTATATCCACGGCACGCTGTGAAGGACTTCACCAAACCCCAGACAGCAAAAAGCCCGCATTAAGCGGGCTTTCTGTGGTGACCTGGCGTTCAGCGTTCCAGGTGACTGAATATGGCGCAGCGGACGGGACTCGAACCCGCGACCCCCGGCGTGACAGGCCGGTATTCTAACCGACTGAACTACCGCTGCGCGTAGCGTTGAAAGTAAGTGGTGGGTGATGACGGGATCGAACCGCCGACATTCTGCTTGTAAGGCAGACGCTCTCCCAGCTGAGCTAATCACCCTTTACCTTCGTTGCGGGGCGCATTGTGCCACAGATTTTCATAAAGTGTTGATTTAATTGAATATTTTTCAAAAAAATCTGAAAACCCATAAAACGACGCGACCAGCAGGAACAACTTGCAAACTTTTGACAGAAAAAAACCCGCGTTAAGCGGGCTTTTCCGTGGTGACCTGGCGTTCAGCGTTCCAGATAACCGAATATGGCGCAGCGGACGGGACTCGAACCCGCGACCCCCGGCGTGACAGGCCGGTATTCTAACCGACTGAACTACCGCTGCGCGTAACACTGGAAGCGAATGGTGGGTGATGACGGGATCGAACCGCCGACATTCTGCTTGTAAGGCAGACGCTCTCCCAGCTGAGCTAATCACCCTTCACTTTCGGTGTGGCGCGCATTCTACGGAGCGACCACATCTCTGGCAAGCACTTTTTAAATTAATTTTTTCAGGCCTTCCAAAGGCTTAGAGAAGGGTTGGCCTATGGCGCTGCGAAGAGAATAATGCCCCCCTTTGTATAAAGGAGAGACTCGCCCCATGTGGTTCAAAAACCTGCTTATCTATCGCCTGACCCAAGATCTGCCTTTTGATGCCGAGGCGTTGGAAACTGCACTGGCCACCAAACTGGCGCGTCCATGTGCAAGCCAGGAGTTGACCACCTACGGTTTCGTCGCGCCCTTCGGCAAGGGCGAAGATGCTCCGCTGGTGCACATCAGCGGCGACTTCCTGCTGATCGCTGCCCGTAAAGAAGAACGCATTCTGCCGGGCAGCGTCGTGCGCGACGCGGTAAAGGAAAAGGTCGAAGAGATCGAAGCCGAACAAATGCGCAAGGTCTACAAAAAAGAACGCGATCAGATCAAGGATGAAATCATCCAGGCCTTCCTGCCGCGGGCTTTTATTCGTCGTTCGTCGACTTTCGCTGCCATCGCGCCGAAGCAGGGCCTGATCCTGGTCAACTCGGCCAGCCCGAAACGTGCCGAAGACCTGTTGTCCACCCTGCGTGAAGTCATCGGCACACTGCCGGTACGTCCGCTGACCGTGAAGATGTCTCCTACCGCGACCATGACTGAATGGGTCACCACCCAGAAAGCCGCGAACGATTTCTTCGTGCTGGACGAGTGCGAGCTGCGTGATACCCATGAAGATGGCGGCATCGTGCGTTGCAAGCGCCAGGACCTGACCAGCGAAGAAATCCAACTGCATCTGAGCACCGGCAAAGTGGTCACTCAGCTGTCGCTGGCCTGGCAGGACAAGCTGTCTTTCGTTCTTGACGACAAGATGGTGGTCAAGCGCCTGAAGTTCGAAGACCTGCTGCAAGACCAGGCGGAACAGGACGGTGGCGAAGAAGCCCTCGGCCAACTGGACGCCAGCTTCACCCTGATGATGCTGACCTTCGGCGACTTCCTGCCATCGATGGTTGAAGCGCTGGGTGGTGAAGAGACTCCGCAGGGAATCTAAAAGGTAAAAGGTCATCCCTGTGGGAGCGAGCCTGCTCGCGATGGCGTCATCACGATCAACATGTATGTTGACTGTGAAACCGCTATCGCGAGCAGGCTCGCTCCCACATTTTTATGGGTTACTCAAAGAACAAGGATCAGGCCATGCGCGCACTGGCTGCATTGAGTCGTTTTGTCGGCAACACCTTCGCTTACTGGGTATTGATTTTCGCCGTCGTGGCGTTCCTGCAACCGTCCTGGTTCATCGGCCTGAAGGGCGCAATCGTGCCGCTGTTGGGCCTGGTGATGTTCGGCATGGGCCTGACCCTCAAGCTCGAAGACTTCGCCGAAGTCGCTCGCCATCCATGGCGCGTGGCCTTGGGCGTGGTTGCGCATTTTGTGATCATGCCCGGTGTGGCGTGGTTGCTTTGCCAGGCTTTCCACTTGCCGCCGGAGATCGCTGTCGGCGTCATCCTGGTTGGCTGCTGCCCTAGCGGCACTTCGTCGAACGTGATGACCTGGCTGGCCCGCGGCGATCTGGCGCTGTCGGTGGCCATTGCCGCTGTCACCACCCTCCTCGCCCCGCTTTTGACCCCGGCTCTGATCTGGCTGCTGGCCTCAGCCTGGTTGCCGGTGTCGTTCATGGAGCTGTTCTGGTCGATCCTGCAAGTGGTGCTGCTGCCGATCGTGCTTGGCGTGGTTGCCCAGCGCCTGCTGGGTGATTGGGTTCGCCACGCGGTAGACGTGTTGCCACTGGTGTCGGTGGTGAGCATCGTAATCATCGTCACAGCCGTGGTGGCCGCCAGCCAGACGAAGATTGCCGAATCCGGCCTGCTGATCATGGCCGTGGTGATGCTGCACAACAGCTTTGGCTATCTGCTGGGTTACTTCACCGCAAGGTTGTTCAAATTGCCACTGGCCCAGCGTAAATCCCTGGCACTGGAAGTCGGCATGCAGAACTCCGGGTTGGGTGCAGCGCTGGCCAGTGCACACTTTTCACCGCTGGCGGCGGTGCCGAGTGCGTTGTTCAGCGTCTGGCACAATATCTCCGGGGCGCTGCTCTCGACATATTTCCGCCGGATGAGCGAGAAAGAAGATCGGGAAACAGCGGCGCAGCAGGCTATCGACTGATCCGAAAACTTGATCCCCGGGTTAATGATGGGCACTCTATTGCAAAACGCGAGGACGACCTCGCGGCTCGATCGAGTCATTAATCTGGGGACGACCCCGTCAATCGATGGAGGTCTCTCATGTCCTGGATCATTCTGTTTTTCGCCGGTCTGTTCGAAGTTGGCTGGGCCGTCGGCCTGAAATACACCGATGGCTTCAGCCGCCCTCTCCCCACCGCATTGACCGTTGCCGCCATGGCGATCAGCCTTGGCTTGCTGGGCCTTGCCATGAAGGAATTGCCGCTGGGCACGGCCTATGCGATCTGGACGGGTGTCGGTGCGGTCGGGACGGTCATTGCCGGGATCATCCTGTTCGGTGAATCCATGGCGTTGTTCAGGCTCGCCAGTGTCGCGTTGATCATTTCCGGGCTGGTTGGACTGAAGATCAGCGCCTGACTGTTGTTGACTGCCAATACAAAAAAGCCCGCCTCCCCCTAGACAGGGGGAGCGGGCTTTTTCAAGGGTGTGAATCGGCCGATCAGCTCTCGGCCAGTTCCATGCGCTCACGCGCGACAGGTGCCTTTTGCGCATGCTCAAGCTGCATGCAGCGCTCCAGGAACAGGAACATGTAGTCGTAGCTCTTGCACACGGCCTGACGCAATTCCACTTGCAGGGATTTACTAGGGTTCATACCTGCCAAGGTGCAGATGATTTCCAGGGCTTCCCACGGATGGGCATCGTCGTACTGGGCATGCATCTTCAACCACTTCATGGCCCGCTTGCGATCTTCCTCCGGGAAAGAGGCCGCGTAGATACCATTGGAACAGACCAGCGCCGACCATTCCCCGGTCGCGCCTTCAATGGCGTAGTTGGTGGCGGCAATGGCAACAATCAGTGAATCCGCTGAACTGGTGTGCCAGCACCAATGGCTCAAGGCGTGAAGTTCAGGGGCAACTTTTTGCGCTTGCAGATCTTCCAGGCTGACACCGTGAGCACGGCTCCAGTGCACCCAGTAATCGGCATGGTTCAATTCGACGCGTATGTTACGCATCAACCAGCGACGAGCCATGTCTTCACCTGGATGGCGGGCGAAGCGTGTCTTGGTCAGGTTTTGTGCCATATATAACGCGAACTGTTCAACTACCGGCCAGCCACCAATCAGGTACTGGCGCATGGTCTTTGCACTGAGTTTGTTATCACGCAGTCGCTGATACAGTTCGTGTTCGACAACCCGGCGTTTGCTCTCGCTGCAATCCTGGATCAGGCGTTGAGCCCAGACGGGATAACTTGCAGCGTCCATGAGTGGTCCGGTTCGGTTGAATGTGTCGATCACTGTCGAGCTCCTTTTGATTGTGATTATAAGGATCAGCAAGAGATTTCAACGGAACGTGCCAGGCGCCTTGAACAACAAAGGCTGTGGCCTGGCGGGACGACTTTGTAAACTGTCGCAGGTAAACAAATGCGGGCGTTCAATAACATACCCTTGAGCGTAATCCACCCCGATCTCCAACAGTGCCTGCTCGATCTGGGGTGTTTCAACAAACTCGGCAATCGTACGCTTACCCATAACATGACCGATGTGATTGATCACTTCGACCATGGCGCGGTTAATCGGGTCGTCCAACATATCCTTTACGAAACTCCCGTCGATCTTCAAGAAGTCTACAGGTAAATGTTTCAAGTATGCGAATGAGGACATTCCGGCGCAAAAGTCATCCAGTGAAAAGTGGCAACCTAAGCCTTTGAGTTCATTAATAAATCTGATTGCACTTCCAAGATTTGAAATAGCACTGGTTTCAGTGATTTCAAAACAAATCATTTCAGGCGGTATGGAGTAAGTAACAAACTGTTCACGCAGGAAGTGCAGAAACGCCTCATCTCCGATAGTTGTGCCTGACAGATTAATCGCACACATGGCCAATGGGCCTTTGTGCTGTTCGGCTATGCATTGGGCAATAATTTTGAATACGTTCTGTACCACCCAGCGATCAAGGGATGTCATCAGACCATATCGCTCAGCAGCCGGAATAAAACTGTCGGGCAATATCATGCGTCCGGCTTCGTCATGCAGGCGCAACAGAATTTCGATATGTCCACCGCCCTTCTCGACATGACCAAGTGGCGCGATTTCCTGGGCATACAAACAGAAACGGTCTTCTTCCAGTGCGATGTGCAAGCGCTGTACCCAAGCCATCTCGCCGAAGCGCAGGGACAGTTCCGAATCATCGGCGTGATAGACCTGAACCCGATTGCGCCCCTTTTCCTTGGCCATGTAGCAGGCCATGTCGGCAGCGCGCAGCGAGGCCTCGAGGGTGGTCGGATTCTGAGCGACGTGAACCAGCCCGATGCTCACAGTGGTTACAAAGGGTCGGCCTTTCCAGACGAAGTGCAGGTTCTGCACAGTCTGACGCAGGCCCTCGGCGATTTTCTCGGCGGCTTCCGGGGCGCAGTTCTCCAGCAGGATGCCAAACTCGTCGCCACCCAGGCGGGCCAGGGTATCGCCTTCGCGCAAACCAGACTGCAACAGTGCGCAGATATGCCGGAGCAATTCATCACCCGCTGCATGGCCACAGGTATCGTTGACCAGTTTGAACTGATCCAGATCGAGGAACATCAGCGCATGGCGCCCCGTCTGACGTGTCAGGTTGTGCAGCGCCTGCTCCAGGCGATATTCGAACTCGCGGCGGTTGGCGAGCCCGGTCAAGGCGTCGTGGGTCGCCTGCCAGGACAGATTGGCAATGTATTGCCGTTCCTGGGTCATGTCGTGCAGCACCAACACCGTGCCGCTGACCTTGCCGGCGTTGCGGATCGGCGCACCGACCAAGGTCACCGAAACGGTGCTGCCATCCAGGCGCTGGATCAGTTTTGAGTGTTCGCTGCCACCGCTCAGCTGTCCGCTCAAAATGTGCTCGATCAACGTGAAACCATCGGCCTGAGCGTTCTCGTCCAACAGATTGAACAGCGCCGCCAGCGGCAAACCCGTCGCCTGTTCGGCTTTCCAGTGCGTCAACGCCTCGGCGGCCGGGTTCATGTAGGCAATCGCTCCGTCGACATTCGTGGTGATCACGCCATCGCCGATCGATTGCAAAGTGATTTGTGCCCGGTCTTTCTCCAACTGCAAAGCGTCGGCGAAGGCATGGCGCTGCTTGAGCAATTTGTGCGTGCGCATCAAGGCCAGGAGGATCAATCCCAGAGCCGTGGCGAGGTTGGTCACCAGCAACACCCGCAGGATCCTCCGCGAGCCTTCACCCAAGGCATCGCTGAAGGCCTTCGCCGCCGGTGTCACACTTTCGTTGATGAGGAATATCTGTTCCTTCCAGCGCTTGATATCGGCAGCGCTGGCCTTGCGGGTGGTGACGCGCTGATGCATTTCCCGCGCAATGGCATCGAGTTGCACTAGATACGCATCCCCCACCCTCCAGAGGTCAATGGCTTTCTCGTGGTAACTGAAGTGCCGGAAATTCAGGTACAGCCAGATCACACTATCGATGTCATCCGGGTGGTTGCCGCCTTTGAGGATCGCCGCGCGCGCGGCTTCGATATTCGGCGGCTGATGATCCAGCGCCACACGCAACTCGTGGCCCCCTTGGGGCACGGCAATGGCGTTCTGGTATTTGAGGAAAATCGCCTCGTCGCGACTGTCGGCGTAGAGATTGAGGTAATAAATGGCGTCTTTCTGGCCTTTGGACCACAGGCTTTCACCGGCAACGTAGCCGCGAACCGCCGACAGAACGTACAGGCTCACGCCGCCCAACAGGGCCTGAAATAGCACAACGGCGATAAATGGCCAGACAATGCCCAACAACCGTGGCGTTCCGAGAGTCCGCGTTTGTTTCATGAGATCCCTTGCATTAGCACTGCTTGATCGTCTTCCGGACGAAATCGCTACAGCTAGACTAGGGTGCGTTCCCGGTTCCGGCAAGCGGAGGATCCGTCTCGGCACCCTCTGAACATCGCCCTATATAGGTACGCGGCACTGACCTAATGCTGCTGCAAATGCCCATAAAGCTTGGCGTACAAACCACCCTCGGCAATCAGTTGCTGATGGTCGCCATCCTCGGCAATTTGTCCGCCATCGAATACCAGCACCCGGTCGGCCTGTTTCACCGCCGATAATCGGTGCGCAATGATCAGCGTGGTGCGGTTGCTCAGGAACCGCGCCAGCGCCTGGTGAAGGTTGTATTCGGTGGCGGCATCCAGTGCCGAAGTGGCCTCGTCGAGGATCACTACCTTGGGTTCGGCCAACACCATCCGCGCAATGGCCAGGCGTTGGCGCTGGCCGCCGGACAAACGCACGCCGGAACGCCCGACGATACTGTCCAGGCCATTGGGCAACTCTCGAATCGTGGCGTGCAATTGCGCGATTTCCAGCGCTTGCCAACAGGCTTCGTCACTGCGCTCACGGCCCATGGTCAGGTTGGCGCGCACGGTATCGTTGAACAGCGCCGGGTGTTGCAAGACCACGGCGACGTTCTCCCGCACGGTTTCCAGGCCGATCTCTTGCTGGGTGGAACCGCCGAAGCGGATCGTCCCGGAGAGCGGCGTGTACAGGCCCAGCAGCAACTGCACCAGCGTGCTTTTGCCACCACCGCTGGCGCCGACGATCGCGACTTTTTCGCCGGGGGCGATCGACAGGTCCATCTGGTTCAACACCAACTCGTCGCCGTAACCGAAACTCAATCCCTGGACTTCAATACCCACGGTTTCGCGACCGTGGAACGGGTCCACTCCGCCCGGGTATTCAGGTTCATCGGCCCGGGCCAGCAGCTCGTTGATCCGCGACAGCGCGCCGCCGGCGGCGTAGTAGGCGTACTGCAGATTCAGCAGCTGTTCCACCGGACCGATCATGAACCACAGGTAGCTGAACACCGCGAGCATCTGGCCGATGGACAGGTCGGAGAACAGCACCGTGAGCATCGCCGCCGCCCGGAAAATATCGATGCCGAACTGGAACAGCAAGCCGCTGGCACGGTTCGAGGCATCGGTTTTCCACTGCGAGTTCACCGCGTAATCGCGTACGTCCCGGGCGCGCTGACCCAGGCGCCCGAGGAAAAAACCCTGACGGTTGCCGGCACGCACTTCCTGAATGGCATCGAGGGTTTCGGTGAGTGCCTGGGTAAAGCGCGAGGTGCTGTCGTTCTCGAGTTTCTTCAGGTGCTTGACCCGCTTGCCCAGCAATACCGTGGCGTAGATCACCAGCGGGTTGAACAGCATGATCAGCAGCGCCAGCTTCCAGTGCATCCAGATCAGAATGCTCGCGGTGCCGACCAGGGTCAGCATGGCGACCAGGAATCGGCTGAGGGTTTCGCCGACGAATTTGTCCACAGTGTCGAGGTCGGTGACCAGGTGCGTGGTCACCGTGCCGCTGCCCAGGCTTTCGTATTCGCCCAGGGAAATGCGCTTGAGCCGATCGATCAGCCGTGTGCGAATGCGGTACACGATGTCCTTGGCCAGTGCCGCAAACAACTTTGCCTGAACCACGTTGAAGAACAAGGCGCCACAACGCAGCAACAAGGTCACCAGCAGCATCAGGCCGATGTAGCCCGACGCTTTCTGCCAGTCGTCGGGCAGCGCGTGGTTCATGATCTTCAGCGCGGAGTCGCCATGGCCCAGCAGCACTTCGTCCACCAGCAACGGCAAGAGCAAGGGAATCGGCACGCTGCACAACGTTGCCAGCACGGCCACGCCGTTGGCGATCCACAGGGATTTTTTGTGATGCAGCGCCAGGCGACGGATTTCCGCCCAGCTCAGACGGTCGACACGTGTAGCGGTTGCGGCTTCGTCAGGCTGGTCATGCACAGGCAGCGCGCTCCAGCCAGCGGCCGAGCAACGGTGACAATACGCTGAGCGGCTGATAGCCATTGGTCAACAGCGCCAATTGACCATTACGCTCAGCCAGCAAGGTAGGGAAACCGGCAATGCCCAGGTCCTGGACCCAGGTGAAATCGGCCGCTGTCGCGGCGTGCTGATCGGCACGGTCGAACGCGGCGGCGAACTCGATACGTGGCAGACCGGCCTGCTCCGCCAGCTCCACCAGGACACTGGCGTGAGTGACGTCGCGACCTTCGGCGTAAAACGCATGCTGAATCAGCCCCAGCAGTTTCCATGCGCAATCCGGCGCCAGGCTGCGCGCGGTCACCAGTGCCCGACAGGCAGGTTCGGTGTCGTAGACAAACCCGGCGGGCAATGCGCCTTCCAGCTTGAACGGTTGCCCCGTGGCTTCGGTGACCGCTTGCCAATGCTCAAGGATGTAGCGCCGGGTGGTCGGCTCCAGCGCGGAACCGCTGCCGGTACGCAAACCGCCCACCACCAGGTGCACGTCCACCCCCGCTGCTTGCGCCTGCTCGACCAGCGCGTTGGCCACCGGCGCGAAGCCCCAGCACCAGGAGCACATCGGGTCCATCACATAGAGCAGGCGTTGCGCAGACATGGTTCAAGCCTCGGAAGGAGTTTGCTTGTAGTTGTAGCCGATCGGGTGCGGCAGGTTGCGCGCCTTGGCCAGTTCGATCTGCTTTTGCCGGTCGATGGCACTGCGACGGGTCTTCTCGCTCAGCTTATCCCAGCAATGCGGGCAACTGATGCCGGCCACGTAGTGCTCGGACGCGCGGTCGGAGGCGCTGACAGGCGTACGGCAGGCATGGCATTGATCGTAGTCGCCTTCGCTGAGGTCATGACGCACGGTCACACGGTTGTCGAACACGAAGCAGTCGCCCTGCCATTTGGTTTCTTCCTGCGGCACCTCTTCGAGGTATTTCAGAATGCCGCCCTTGAGGTGATAGACCTCGTCGAAACCCTGGCTGAGCATGTAGCTCGAAGCCTTTTCGCAACGAATGCCGCCGGTGCAGAACATCGCGACTTTCTTGTGCACGGCCGGGTCAAAATGGGCTTTGATGTAGTCGGGGAATTCGCGAAAACTGGTGGTCTTCGGGTCGATGGCGCCTTCAAAGGTGCCGATCGAGACTTCGTAGTCGTTGCGGGTGTCGATCAACAGCACTTCAGGATCGCTGATCAGCGCGTTCCAGTTCTGCGGATCCACATAGGTGCCAACCTTTTTGTTCGGGTCTACGCCTTCGACGCCGAGGGTGACGATTTCTTTCTTGAGTTTGACTTTGGTGCGATAGAACGGCTGGTCGTCGCAGTACGACTCTTTGTGGTCGATGTCGTCCATGCGCGGGTCGTTCTTCAGCCAGGCCATCAGCCCGTCAATGCCTTCGCGGCTGCCGGACACGGTGCCGTTGATGCCTTCTTCGGCGATCAGCAGGGTGCCTTTGATGCCGTTGTCGACCATCGCTTGCAGCAGTGGCTCGCGCAGGGCGACGTAATCTTCCAGGGTGACGAACTTATACAGTGCCGCCACGACAATCTGTTGTGTCATGGGTGATTCTCCAGGTGGCTACCCTCGTAAGGGGTGAACCGGATGCGAAAAAAAACGCGCCGGGTGAGCGGCGCGTTGCGGATTCTAGCAAAAACGGTGTGGTTTAGGACTGCGATCTGCAGGCTTGGCACAGCCCATCAACCCTTCACATCAATGCTTGCTGCCGCCAGCACAGGTCGGCGAGGCCGGAGCCGCGTCGATCTGTGCCCATTCCTCTGGCGTGTAGGTATGCAGCGCCAACGCATGGAACTCGCCCATCAGCTCGCCGAGCGTGCCGTAGACTTTCTGGTGACGCTTGACGCGGTTGAGCCCTTCGAACTGCTGGCTGACCACCACGGCCTTGAAGTGGGTCTGCAACCCACGGCTGTGCATGTGGCTTTCATCCAGCACTTGCAGATGCAGCGGCTGCAACAGGCCCAGCGTTGATTCGATGCGTTGTTGCATGGTCATACCGAACTCCGCTTAAGGCTTTTTCTTGGCAGGAGCGGCGCCTTTAGGCTCCAGCTCGGCCGTCATGTCAGCCAGCAGCTTGTTGACCACAGGCACCGCGCTTTCCAGCTTGGCTTGAGTCATCTGGGCCGATTGCTGAGTCAGCTGCGGCATTTTTTCCAGGACTTTCTTGCCCAGTGGCGACTTGTAGAACGCGACCAGGTCTTTCAGCTCGGATTCGCTGAAGTTGGTGGTGTAGAGCTTGATCATGTCCGGCTTCAGCTTGTTCCAGCCAATGGCTTGGTCCAGCGCGGCGTTGGCTTTGGCCTGGTAAGTTTCCAGCAAGGCTTTTTTCGACTCGGGGGCTTTGGTTTGCTCAAAGCGCTGAGCGAACATTTGCTGCACTTGCATGTACACCGGAGTGCCCAATTTGTCAGCGTGCGCCAGGGTCAGGAAAGCTTCGGCACTGGCGTTGTGGCTGGCGGTATCGGCAAGAACCTGGCCGCTGGCGCAAACCAGTGCAACCGCGGTACAGATGGCACGAAGACGAGTCATCGAGTTTCCTTTTCTAGCAGGCGAGGCAAAACCTCAAGGGCGACCATTCTGCACCTAAAAAACTGTGTCACTCAACCCCAAGCCTTGTCGCACCTGATTTAGAGGGGCTGAACGGTCAAAAAACAGACTGATGGAACCACGGCCGGCGATCACGGCCTAAACTGCGCTATCGACCTACAGGAGTGTGCATGATGAGCCGTATCGAAACCGACAGCCTTGGCCAGGTTGAAGTCCCGGATGAAGCCTACTGGGGCGCTCAGACGCAACGCTCGCTGATTAACTTCGCCATCGGCAACGAAAAAATGCCGCTGGCGGTGCTGCATGCCCTGGCGCTGATCAAGAAAGCCGCGGCGCGGGTCAATGACCGCAATGGTGACCTGCCCGCCGACATCGCCCGGCTGATCGAACAGGCCGCCGACGAAGTGCTCGACGGCAGCCATGACGACCAGTTCCCGCTGGTGGTCTGGCAGACCGGCAGCGGCACCCAGAGCAATATGAACGTCAACGAAGTGATCGCCGGTCGCGCCAACGAACTGGCCGGTAATGCTCGCGGCGGCAAGTCGCCGGTTCACCCTAACGATCACGTCAACCGCTCCCAGAGTTCCAACGACTGCTTCCCGACCGCCATGCACATCGCGGCCGCCCAGGCGGTGCAACAGCATTTGTTGCCGGCGATCAACGAACTGTCGGGCGGATTGGCCGAGCTGTCTGCGCGACACATGAAACTGGTCAAGACCGGCCGCACCCACATGATGGACGCGACGCCGATCACCTTCGGCCAGGAACTGTCAGCCTTCATCGCGCAACTGGATTACGCCGAGCGGGCGATTCGCAGTGCGCTGCCCGCCGTCTGTGAACTGGCCCAGGGCGGCACCGCAGTCGGCACCGGGCTGAATTCGCCCCACGGTTTTGGCGAAGCCATCGCTGCCGAACTGGCCGCCCTCTCCGGCCTGCCGTTCGTCACCGCACCCAACAAGTTTGCGGCCCTGGCTGGCCATGAGCCGTTGACCACGCTGTCCGGCGCGCTGAAAACCCTCGCCGTGACCCTGATGAAAATCGCCAACGACCTGCGCCTGCTGGGCTCCGGACCGCGAGCAGGCTTTGCCGAAGTGAAATTGCCGGCCAACGAACCGGGCAGCTCGATCATGCCGGGCAAGGTCAATCCGACTCAGTGCGAAGCCCTGTCGATGCTGGCGTGCCAGGTATTGGGCAACGACGTCGCCATCGGGTTTGCCGCGAGCCAGGGGCACCTGCAACTGAACGTGTTCAAACCGGTGATCATCCACAACCTGCTGCAATCGATCCGCCTGCTTGGCGATGGATGCAGCAACTTCCAGCAGCATTGCATCGCCGGCCTGGAACCGGATGCAGAGAAAATGGCTGAGCATTTGGAGCGTGGATTGATGTTGGTGACGGCGCTGAATCCGCACATTGGCTATGACAAATCGGCGGAAATCGCCAAGAAGGCTTACGCAGAAGGGCTGACCTTACGTGAGGCGGCGTTGCAGTTGGGGTATCTGACGGATGAAGAGTTTGATGCGTGGGTAAGGCCGGAGAATATGCTCGAGGCGGGTGCCAAAGGCTGACCTGACTGATCGTTCCCACGCTCCGCGTGGGAATGCAGCCCGGGACGCTCCGCGTCCCTGCCGAAGCGGACGCGGAGCGTCCATTGAGGCATTCCCACGCAGAGCGTGGGAACGATCATCCGACCGCTATTCGGGCCTTTCGAGCCCTGAGCCCCGCAATCAGCGACGGCCCCAACGCCACCAGCGCCGACCCCAGCACCACCAGCACCGCCCCGCCATACCCCAGACCATTGATCGTCTCGGCATGCACATACTCCGGCCACATCCACGCCGCCACGGCCACCGCAGCGAATGTCACCAACGGCGTGATCGCCAGCGTCGCACTGACCCGCGATGCCTCCCAATGCGCCAGGGCTTCGGCAAAGGCGCCATAGGCGATCAGGGTGTTCATGCAGCACGCCAGCAGCAGCCAGCCTTGCAGCGGGCTCAGTTGCAGCGCTTCCAGCGGGTGCACCCACGGCGTCAGCAACAACGCGCAGAACAGATAGATTACCATCATCACCTGCAGCGAATTCCATACCGTGAGCAGTTGCTTCTGGCCCAAGGCGTAAAACGTCCAGACCGTGGACGCCAATAACACCAGCAGCACGCCGGCGGTGTAATCGGTCAGCGAGGTCAGCAATTCGGCCAGCCGCTGATTGAAAAACAGGGCAAAGCCGATTAGCAGCACCAGCAGGCCAATCCCCTGCCCCACGCTGAACCGTTCCTTGAACACAAACAGACTGGCGATCAGCAACATAATCGGCCCCATCTGCACCACCAGTTGCGCGGTGCCGGGGCTGAGCAGGTTCAGGCCCATCAGGTACAGCACGTAGTTGCCCACCAGGCCGAGCACCGCCATCAACACCAACCAGCCACCACGCGGCCCGAGCACCTTGCGGCTCGGCAGGCGCTTGGTCGCCGCCAGATAAATGAACAGGCAGCCGCCGGATACGATCAGGCGAAACCAGGTCACCGTCACCGGGTCCATCACCAGCAGCACTTGCTTGAGTTTGATCGGCAGGATTCCCCACAACAGCGCGGTCACCAAGGCCAGGAACAGACCGTAAACCCAGCGACCCGATGAAATGTGCATTGCGAACCCCGAAGCCAAGTGGCGAGAACCGTCATTCTAGGCTCAGACCTGTTCGGTACACAGGGACAGTTGGGGGCGGGCCGCGAATGAAACTGTGCAGGTCGCACCATTAAATTGGCGCTATGCCGTCGATCGGCTGGCCAGGCGTCGCAAGTGGTTCATGCATAAGCTCATGGAATTCGCCAACAGGAACATTCCCCAGGAGATCGCCATGTACGGCAAACGCGCCCAGGACAATGCCCCCGCCACTCACTTTCGCTGTGACCGGGTGTGTCGTGTGAATGGGGATTTGTATTTCAGCACCCGGGAAAACACCCTGGAGGGGCCGTTTGAAAATCCGGAGAAGTTGGCGCGCGAGGTACAGGCTTACATTGAGCGGATGCTGCTTTTGCGGATGAGCCTGTAGACCGCGGCGCGGCCATCGCGAGCAGGCTCACTCCCACATTGGATCTATGTCACACCAGATCCCTGTGGGAGTGAGCCTGCTCGCGATGGCGGCTAACCAGGCAACACAAATCTTGCAGTCTTAACGCACTGCTTCAAACAACCCGGTCGCCCCCATCCCGCCCCCCACACACATGGTGACGATACCGTAACGCACATTGCGGCGCTGCAATTCACGCACCAGATGCCCGACCTGACGCGAGCCGGTCATGCCGAACGGATGGCCGATGGAAATCGAGCCGCCATTGACGTTGTACTTGTCGTTATCGATCTCCAACCGAATGCGGCTGTACAGGCACTGGGACGCAAACGCTTCGTTGAGTTCCCACAGATCTATGTCGCCAATTCGCAAACCCTTGGCCTTGAGCAACTTCGGCACTGAAAAAACCGGGCCGATGCCCATTTCATCCGGCTCGCAACCGGCCACGGTGAAACCACGGAAGAACGCCTTCGGTTTCAACCCCAGTTCCAGTGCTTTTTCCAGGCTCATCACCAGCGTCATCGACGCGCCATCGGACAGCTGCGAAGAGTTGCCCGCCGTCACCGAACCGTCTTCGGCAAACACCGGTTTCAATCCCGCCAGGCTTTCCAGGGTGGTACCCGGGCGGTTGCAGTCATCGTGGTCGACGATGCCGTCAAGGATCTGCACCTGACCGGTGGCCTTGTCTTCAACCCGATACTTCACCGCCATCGGCACGATTTCATCGTCAAACAATCGATCGGCCTGAGCCTGAGCGGTACGTCGCTGACTTTGCAGCGCGTACAGATCCTGTTCTTCGCGGCTGACGTTGTAACGACGAGCGACGATTTCGGCGGTCTGGCCCATCGGGAAATAAATGCCCGGCACCTGCTCTTTCAGCAGCGGGTTGATCAGGTTGTCGGTGTTGATGCTTTTCATGGTCAGGCTGATGGACTCGACGCCACCGGCGACGATGATGTCGCTGCAACCCGAGGCGATCTGGTTGGCGGCGATGGCGATCGCCTGCAAGCCCGACGAGCAAAAACGGTTGAGGGTCATGCCGGCAGTGCCGGTGCCCAGGCGCGACAGCACCGCGATGTTGCGTCCGATGTTGAAGCCCTGGCCACCTTCATTGGAACCGGCACCGACGATGCAATCCTCGACACTGGCCGGGTCGATGCCCGAACGCGCCAGCAGCGCATTGACGCAATGGGCCGCCATGTCGTCCGGGCGGGTCATGTTGAACTTGCCGCGAAAGGATTTGGCCAGGCCGGTCCGCACACTGTCGACGATCACCACTTCACGCATGGCATACCTCATTGTTGTTGTCGGTTGGGAGTGGACCGAGCATAAGTCCACTGCATTACCGACCGCGACAATCATTCACCCTGTGTATGCGTAACCATCGTTCACTTCTTGTGCTGTTGCGCTTTCCTGTTGTGTTTGTCGGACTTTTCGAACGCTTCTTCCAGCGCCAGATTGATGGTGCGCAGGACTTTGACCCGCGCCCAGCGCTTGTCATTGGCTTCTATCAGTGTCCAGGGCGAGATCTCGGTGCTGGTGCGATCGACCATGTCACCGACCGCCGCGCGGTAGGCGTCCCATTTGTCACGATTGCGCCAGTCATCTTCGGTGATCTTGAAACGCTTGAAGGGAATCTCTTCCCGCGCCTGGAAGCGCTCCAGTTGCGTCTGCTTGTCGATGGCCAGCCAGAACTTGACCACGATCACCCCGGCCTCGGCGATCAGTTCTTCAAAATCATTGATTTCACTGTAGGCCCGCAACCAGTCAGCCGGTGGGCAGTAGCCCTCGACGCGTTCCACCAGCACGCGCCCGTACCACGAACGATCGAACACCGTGAACTTGCCCTTGGCCGGGATGTGCCGCCAGAACCGCCACAGATAAGGCTGCGCCCGTTCCTCTTCAGTGGGCGCGGCAATCGGCACGATGTTGTACTGACGCGGATCGAGGGCCGCGGCAACCCGGCGGATCGCCCCACCCTTGCCGGCCGCGTCATTGCCCTCGAACACCGCCACCAAGGCATGCCGACGCATGCGTTTGTCGCGCATCAGGCCGGAGAATCGTGCCTGTTCGGTAATCAATTGTTCTTCGTAATCGTCCTTGTCCAGGCGCAGGGTCAAATCCAGGCTGTCGAGCAGGCTCAGTTGATCGACATGGATCGGCAACGGCGCGGCATTGACCTTGGAAGGATGGACCTTGTGTCGCTTCAGGGCGCTTTGCAGGCCTTCGAGCAGGATCTTGCCCACCGCCAGGCTGCGGTAATGCGGGTCCACCCCTTCGATCACATGCCAGGGCGCATAGTCGCGGCTGGTACGGCGCAACACGCGTTCGCCGTATTTCACGAACTTGTCGTAGGTTTGCGATTGCTGCCAGTCCAGCGGACTGATGCGCCAACTGTGCAGCGGGTCATCCGCCAGGGCCTTGAGCCGCGCCTTCATTTGCTTCTTGGAGAGGTGGAACCAGAACTTGAAGATCAGCGCGCCTTCGTCGCAGAGCATTTTTTCAAAGCGCTCGGACTGATTGATGACCTGATCCAGCACCGGGTCCTTGAACAAGCCATGCACCCGGCCTTGCAGCATCTGGCTGTACCAGTTGCCGAAGAAAATCCCCATGCGGCCCTTGGCCGGAAGCATCCGCCAGTAGCGCCAGGCCGGTGGCCGCGCCAGCTCTTCGTCGGTCTGCTGATCGAACGTGCGGACCTCGATCAAGCGTGGGTCCATCCATTCGTTGAGCAACTTGACCGTCTCGCCCTTGCCGGCGCCTTCGATGCCATTGATCAGAATGATTACCGGGAAGCGGCGTTGCTGGTGCAGTTCGAACTGCGCTTCGAGCAGGGCTTCACGCAGGGCTGGTTCTTCGGCTTCGTAGGTTTCTTTGTCGATGGCGTGACCGATTTCGGCGGATTCGAACATGGATGGCTCCCTTTCCAGATTGAGCAAGACTAGCGGATTGAGTGGTTTCCGCAGGAGAAATCCCTGACTTCCCAGCAACGACGTTTCCTGTAGCAGCTGCCGAAGGCTGCGTTCGATCGCGCAGCGGTCGTAAATCCTGAATTCACGTTTTACCTGAAAAATGCATCGGCTGTTTTTGCGACCGCTGCGCGATCGAACGCAGCCTTCGGCAGCTGCTACAGATTTTCAGCGAATCTGCGAGCGCATGCGTTGCCATGGATCAAGCACCACCCCGGCGATCGGCTAGAATGGCCGCCTTGCCGTTGCCGAGCCTGCCATGAAACCTGTATTGCCCCACGCCCAGCTCGACTGGGACGACCAAGGGCTCCCGCGTTCGCGGGTGTTCGATGATGTGTATTTCTCCGACCTGTCGGGGCTGGACGAAACCCGCTACGTGTTCCTCGAACAGAACGCTTTGCGTGAACGCTTTGCCGCGCTGCCGGCGAGCGGTCGACTGGTGATTGGCGAGACCGGTTTCGGCACCGGGCTGAATTTCCTTTGCGCCTGGCAGTTGTTCGAACAGCACGCGGTGGCGGGGGCGCGACTGCATTTTGTCAGTGTCGAAAAGTACCCGCTGAGCCTGCCCGACCTGCAGCGCGCCCTGGCCTTGTGGCCGGAGCTCAAGCCATTTGCCGATCAGTTGCTGACGCAGTACGTCGCGATCCACCCAGGCTTCCAGCGCCTGGTGCTGGACAACGGCCGTGTGACCCTGACCCTGCTGATCGGCGATGCGCTGGAACAATTGCCACAACTCGACGCGCAGATCGACGCCTGGTTTCTCGACGGTTTTGCCCCGGCGAAAAACCCCGACATGTGGACCGCCGAGCTGTTCGCCGAACTGGCACGTCTGGCGGCCCCCGGCTCGACCATCAGCACCTTCACCAGCACCGGTTGGGTTCGCCGCCTGTTGAATGCCGCAGGCTTCAAGATGAAGCGCACGCCCGGCATCGGCCACAAATGGGAGATCCTGCGGGGCGTTTTTCTTGGCTGGCCGGAAGAAGTCCCGGCGCCCGCCGCAGTCAAACCATGGTTCGCACGTCCGACGCCATTGACCGGCGAACGTCGGGCACTGGTGATTGGCGCCGGCCTGGCCGGTTGCGCCACGGCCGCCAGTCTCGCCGCGCGGGGTTGGCAAGTCAGCCTGCTGGAACGTCACGATGCGCTGGCGCAAGAAGCCTCGGGCAATCCACAGGGCGTGCTTTATCTCAAGCTTTCGGCCCATGGCACCGCGTTGTCGCAATTGATTGTCAGTGGATTCGGTCACACCCGACGCTCGCTCGAACAGCTGCAACGGGGCGTCGACTGGGACGATTGCGGGGTCTTGCAACTGGCCTTCAATGCCAAGGAAGCCGAACGCCAGGCGCAATTGGCCGCCGCCTTTTCGCCAGACCTGGTGCACTTGCTCGATCAACCGCAAGCCCAGGCTCAGGCCGGGATCGCCCTGGAGCACGGCGGATTATTTTTCCCGGAGGGCGGCTGGGTTCACCCGCCGGCGTTGTGCCATTGGCAAGCATCTTCGGCGAACATCCAGTGGCTGCCCCATCGCGATGTCCTGGAGCTGCGCAAGGTTGATGATCAATGGCAGGCCTGGGACGGTGATGATTTGCTGGCCAGTGCCCCCGTGGTGATCCTGGCCGGCGCCGCAGAAATCAAGCGCTTCCCTCAAAGCGCCGAGCTGCCCCTCAAACGCATTCGTGGCCAGATCACTCGGTTGGCGCAAACACCGGAAAGCCAGAGCCTGGCCACCGTCGTCTGCGCCGAAGGCTATGTGGCACCGGCTCGACTGGGCGAACACACCCTCGGCGCCAGCTTCGACTTCAAGAGCGACGACCTGACCCCGACCCTCGCCGAACACCTCGGCAACCTGGCTTTGCTGGAGGAAATTTCCCCCGACCTGGCCAGGCGGCTGCATGCACAGGAATTGGACCCGCAACTGCTTGAAGGACGCGCCGCGTTCCGCTGCACCAGCCCGGACTACCTGCCGATCGTTGGCCCGCTGGCCGAATCAGCAGCCTTCGCCGATGCCTACGCCGTACTGAGCAAGGATGCCCGGCAAGTACCGGACATTCCCTGCCCCTGGCTTGAGGGTTTTTACGTCAACAGCGGCCACGGTTCTCGCGGCTTGATCACCGCGCCGCTGTCGGGTGAATTGCTCGCGGCATGGATCGAAAACGAACCGCTGCCCCTGCCCAGAATGGTTGCCGAAGCCTGCCATCCCAACCGTTTTGCCGTGCGCCAATTGGTCCGCGGAAAAGTCTGACGCCGCGCCTTATAACTTATCGGTCTAAAACTCCGGGGATTCAGCCGGGTCAGTTTCTGAGTACCCGCCGTTTTTGGCGCGGTATCGATTGACCCTCCCCAACGGAAAAACCGGTAAGGAATTTATGTGCGGATTAGCTGGCGAGTTACGCTTTGATCATCAACCTGCGGACCTCGCGGCCGTTGAACGAATCACCCATCACCTGGCCCCACGCGGCCCTGACGCATGGGGCTTCCACAGCCAGGGGCCGATTGCCCTGGGCCATCGTCGCCTGAAAATCATGGACCTGTCGGACGGCTCGGCGCAGCCGATGATCGACAACCAACTGGGCTTGTCCCTGGCCTTCAACGGCGCGATCTACAACTTCCCGGAACTGCGCACCGAGCTTGAAAGCCTCGGTTATGCGTTCTATTCCGGTGGTGACACCGAAGTGCTGCTCAAGGGTTATCACGCCTGGGGCGAAGCACTGCTACCCAAACTCAACGGCATGTTCGCCTTCGCCATCTGGGAGCGCGATGCCCAACGCCTGTTCATCGCCCGCGACCGTCTCGGCGTGAAGCCGCTGTACCTGTCGCGCACCGGCCAGCGCCTGCGCTTTGCCTCGACACTGCCGGCGTTGCTCAAGGGCGGCGACATCAACCCGATCCTCGACCCGGTGGCACTCAATCATTATCTGAATTTCCACGCCGTGGTCCCGGCACCGCGCACCTTGCTGGCCGGCATCGAAAAACTGCCACCGGCGACCTGGATGCGCATCGAATCGGACGGCACCACCGAGCAGAAAACCTGGTGGACGCTGCCCTACGGCCCACACGCCGACGAGATGAATCTGACACTCGAAGACTGGCGTGACCGTGTACTCGACAGTACCCGTGACGCGGTGGCGATCCGTCAACGTGCGGCAGTCGACGTCGGTGTGCTGCTGTCGGGCGGTGTCGATTCGAGCCTGCTGGTCGGCCTGTTGCGTGAAGTCGGCGTGGAAAACCTGTCGACCTTCTCCATCGGTTTCCAGGATGCCGGCGGCGAGCGCGGCGACGAGTTCCAGTATTCGGACCTGATCGCCAAGCATTACGGCACCCAGCATCACCAATTGCGCATCGCCGAAAAAGAAATCATCGAGCAATTGCCCGCGGCGTTCCGCGCCATGAGCGAACCGATGGTCAGCCATGACTGCATCGCGTTCTATCTGCTGTCCCGTGAAGTGGCCAAGCACTGCAAAGTGGTGCAGAGCGGCCAAGGCGCGGACGAGTTGTTCGCCGGGTATCACTGGTATCCACAAGTCGACGGCGCCGAAGATCCGTACACCGCCTATCGCGATGCCTTTTTCGACCGCAGCTACGACGACTACGCCGCCACCGTGCAGCCGAAATGGCTGACAGCGAATGACGCTGCTGGTGACTTCGTGAAGGAACATTTCGCACAACCCGGCGCCGATGCCGCGGTGGACAAAGCCCTGCGCCTGGACAGCACGATCATGCTGGTGGACGACCCGGTCAAACGCGTCGACAACATGACCATGGCCTGGGGCCTGGAAGCGCGCACACCGTTTCTCGACTATCGCCTGGTGGAATTGTCGGCGCGCGTGCCGGGCAAATTCAAACTGCCCGATGGCGGCAAGCAGGTCTTGAAAGAAGCGGCGCGGCTGGTGATTCCGAGTGAAGTGATCGATCGCAAGAAAGGCTACTTCCCGGTCCCCGGCCTGAAGCATTTGCAAGGCGATACGCTGAACTGGGTGCGCGAACTGCTGCTCGATCCGAGTCAGGATCGCGGCCTGTTCAACCCGGCGATGCTCGACCGTCTGCTGACCGATCCACAAGGTCAATTGACCCCGTTGCGCGGTTCCAAGCTGTGGCAATTGGCGGCGCTGAACCTGTGGCTCAGCGAACAAGGAATCTGATCGATGAAGCCCCACGCTACGGCCTACAGCCAACGCTTGTTGCGCGGTCAGACGCCCTCTTACGAACGCTTGCAGGCGCGCCTGGCCGAAGACGGCAGTGAATTGGGCGCTGCACCGATCGCCGTGCATTGCGGTTGGGGCCGGTTGCTGATCGGCCATACCTTCCCGGATGCGGCGAGCCTGGCCCAAGAACTGCTCAACGAGCACACCGGTGAACGCGACATCGCCCTGTACGTGGCTGCGCCTCAGCAAGTGCTGGGGCTGGAACCGGCCCAGTTGTTTCTCGACCCGTCCGACACCTTGCGCCTGTGGTTCAGCGATTACCGCCAGTCGACTCGGGTATTTCGCGGCTTTCGCATTCGCCGGGCCCAGAGCGACGCGGACTGGCAGGCGATCAATCAGCTGTATCTGTTGCGCGGCATGCTGCCGATCGATGCGAGCCTGCTGACGCCGCGTCATCAGGGCGGGCCCGTCTATTGGCTGGCCGAAGATGAGGACAGCGGTGCGATCATCGGCAGCGTCATGGGTCTCAATCACCACACGGCGTTCAACGATCCGGAAAATGGCAGCAGCCTTTGGTGCCTGGCGGTCGATCCGCAATGTTCGCGTCCGGGTGTCGGTGAAGTGCTGGTGCGACATTTGATCGAACACTTCATGAGCCGTGGGCTGAGTTACCTGGACCTGTCAGTGCTGCACGACAACCGGCAGGCGAAGAGCCTTTACGCCAAGCTGGGGTTTCGCAACCTGTCGACCTTCGCGATCAAGCGCAAGAACTGCATCAATCAGCCGTTGTTTCTCGGCCCGGGTCCCGAAGCCGAGTTCAATCCTTATGCACGGATCATCGTCGAGGAAGCGCACCGTCGCGGCATCGAAGTGCAAGTCGATGACGCCGATGCCGGCCTGTTCACCTTGATCCATGGCAGTCGCCGCGTACGTTGCCGTGAATCCCTCAGCGACCTGACAAGCGCTATCAGCATGACGTTGTGCCAGGACAAAAGCCTGACGCACAAAGTGCTCAAGGCCGCCGGGCTGAACCTGCCGTCGCAGCAACTGGCCGGTAATGCCGACGACAACCTGGCGTTTCTCGACGAGCACGAACGGGTCGTGGTCAAACCGCTGGATGGCGAACAAGGCCAAGGCGTCGCGGTGGATTTACGGAGCATCGAAGAGGTCCAGCAAGCCATCGAATCCGCCCGCCAGTTCGACAGTCGCGTGCTGCTGGAGAGTTTCCACGAAGGCCTCGACTTGCGGATTGTGGTGATCGGTTTTGAGGTGGTCGCCGCGGCGATTCGTCGTCCGGCAGAAGTGGTCGGTGATGGTCAGCATTCCATCGGTGCGCTGATCGAAGCGCAGAGCCGGCGTCGCCAGGCGGCTACCAGCGGTGAAAGCAAAATCCCGCTGGATCACGAAACCGAGCGCACCTTGAAGGCGGCGGGTTTTGACTACAGCAGCATTCTGCCGGCGGGCGAGCATCTGTTCGTACGGCGTACGGCGAACCTTCATACCGGCGGGATTCTTGAGGATGTGACGGCGATCCTGCATCCAACCTTGGTGGATGCGGCGGTGCGCGCGGCGCGGGCGCTGGACATTCCAATGGTCGGGCTCGACCTGATGGTGCCTGCCGCCGATCAACCGGAGTATGTGTTTATCGAAGCCAATGAGCGCGCCGGACTGGCCAACCACGAACCGCAGCCGACGGCCGAGCGGTTTGTGGATTTGTTGTTTCCGCACAGTCAGCCGGCGGCTTAGCCCCCCCTTCCTGATCGTTCCCACGCTCTGCGTGGGAATGCAGCCAGGGACGCTCTGCGTCCCAAAAGCGGACGCGGAGCGTCCAGTGAGGCATTCCCACGCGGAGCGTGGGAACGATCAACGCTTAACTCATCAGGAGTTTCCATGACCAGCAACATTCCCGAACCGGATCTGAACTACCTGCAAAAAGTCCTGCTGGAAATGCTCGCCATTCCCAGCCCGACCGGGTTCACCGACACCATCGTGCGTTACGTCGCCGAGCGGCTTGAAGAGCTGGGTATTCCCTTTGAGATGACCCGCCGCGGCACTATCCGCGCCACCCTCAAGGGCAAGAAGAACAGTCCCGACCGCGCGGTCTCCGCTCACCTCGACACCATCGGCGCAGCGGTTCGCGCGATCAAGGACAACGGCCGCCTGACCCTGGCGCCTGTCGGTTGCTGGTCCAGCCGTTTTGCCGAGGGCAGCCGGGTCAGCCTGTTCACCGACAACGGCGTGATCCGTGGCAGCGTGCTGCCGCTGATGGCTTCCGGGCATGCGTTCAATACCGCCGTGGATGAAATGCCGATCAGTTGGGATCACATCGAATTGCGCCTGGACGCCTATTGCGCCACGCGTGCCGATTGCGACTCACTGGGGATCAGCGTCGGTGACTTTGTCGCCTTCGACCCTTTACCGGAGTTCACCGAAAGCGGCCACATCAGCGCCCGTCATCTCGACGACAAGGCTGGCGTTGCCGCATTGCTGGCGGCGCTCAAAGCGATCGTCGACAGCGGCCAAGAGCTGATGATCGACTGTCATCCGCTGTTCACCATCACCGAGGAAACCGGTAGTGGCGCGGCGGCGGCATTGCCGTGGGACGTCAGCGAATTCGTCGGCATCGACATTGCCCCGGTCGCACCGGGTCAGCATTCCAGCGAACACGCGGTGAGCGTGGCGATGCAGGATTCCGGCGGGCCTTACGACTATCACCTGTCGCGACATTTGCTGCGCCTGGCCAGTGACAACGAGTTGCCGGTGCGCCGTGACCTGTTTCGCTATTACTTCAGCGATGCCCATTCGGCGGTCACTGCCGGGCATGACATTCGCACCGCCCTGCTCGCCTTCGGCTGCGACGCCACTCACGGCTACGAACGCACCCACATCGACAGCCTCGCTGCGCTCAGTCGCCTGCTCGGCGCCTACATTCTGAGCCCGCCGGTATTTGCCAGCGATGCACAACCAGCCAAGGGGTCGCTGGACCGGTTCAGTCATCAGATCGAACATGAGACGCAGATGGAAAGCGATACGCGGGTGCCGTCGGTGGATAGCCTGGTGGGGCAGCGCTCCTAAAGCTGAGTCTTGCTTGAGATAGGCTGTGATTGAAAGATTGCCATCGCGAGCAGGCTCGCTCCCACAGGAGTACGCGGTCACCTGTGGGAGTGAGCCTGCTCGCGATGGCGTCAGACCAGACAACACAAAAACCCAGGCTAGCCGCAAATCCTCATTCGCCGTAGCATCGCGCCATTGTTTAGCCGAGGTGCCTATGCTGATCCCCCATGACCAACTTGAAGTCGACACCCTCACCCGCCTGATCGAGGATTTCGTGACCCGTGACGGTACGGACAATGGCGATGACACGCCGCTGGAAACCCGTGTTCTGCGTGTTCGCCAGGCATTGACCAAGGGCCAGGCGCTGATTGTCTTCGACCCGGAAAGCGAACAATGCCAGTTGATGCTCAAACACGATGTGCCCAAGCACTTGTTCGACTGAGATCTCAGCGCCCTTTGTTTTTCGCCAGTTTGACCTGGATGCGGTCGTAGACCTCGGACCGGTGCACGTTGACGTTTTGCGGCGCTTCGACGCCGAAGCGCACACTGCCGCCGTTGACGGCAAGAACGCGCACGGAAATGTTGTCACCGATGGAAATCAACTCGCCCACAACGCGACTGAGTACAAGCATGGCATTCGTCCTTCAGGGTTATCGGACCCTGACGATGCCTTGCGTTCAGAGGGGCTTCAATGGGATTACGGCAAATCAGTCCCGCCCTACAGCCCCTTCCGAACAGTTCCTATGGAAACGTCTGACAAACCTGTTGAATGAAGGACCGATCCTTCAGGAAGCGGAGAATCGCGGGCCGAAAAGGATGACGCTGGCCCCGATCACACACAGCGCCACCCCGAGCCAGTCCGAGCCCAGCGGACGAATCCGCTCGACCACCGCCAGCCAGCCGATCGACGCGATGATGTAGATGCCACCGTAAGCGGCATAGGCGCGACCGGCGTAGGTCGCTTCGATGCGGGTCAGCAGCAGCGCGAACAAGGTCAGACTGAGCAGCGCGGGCACGACCCACCAGGCACTTTTCCCCTGGCGCAGCCACATCCAGAAGGCAAAACAGCCGGCGATTTCGAACAGCGCGGCGAGGAAAAACCACAGGTAATTGAGCATGCAAACGTCTCGCGAGGATGGCCGATGGCGGCCACCCTAACGACGGGATTGCATACGGGCAAGTTCAGCCTGCGGTTTGTTTGGCCTTGGCGCGCATTTTGTCGGCCATGGCGGTCATTTCGTCGTAGAGCAGTTGCGGGTTCTTCTGCTTGAGCGCCCAGGCCATGCGGCCCTGTTCGTGAGGCAGGATCATGAATTCGCCGGCGGCAACGTGCTGATAGATGTAGTCGGCAATGTCGGTTGCGGTGATCGGCGAGCTTTCCAGCAACTTGCCGACCTGGGCTTTCATGGCCGGCGTCGGGCCACGGAAGGAGTCCAGCAAATTGGTCTGGAAGAATGACGGGCACACCACATGCACGTCGATTTCCTGCTGCGCCAGCTCCACCAGCAGGCTTTCGGACAACGCCACCACGCCAGCCTTGGCCACGTTGTAGTTGCTCATGGCCGGGCCTTGCATCAGGGCGGCCATCGACGCGATGTTGATGATCTTGCCTTGGCTTTTTTCCAGCAGCGGCAGGAAGGCCTTGCAGCCCTTGACCACGCCCATCAGGTTGATCGCGATCTGCCAGTCCCAGTCTTCCAGGGACAGTTCACTGAAAAACCCGCCCGAGGCAACGCCGGCGTTGTTGACGATGACATCGATGCCCCCGAATTTCTCGTCGCAGGCTTGGGCGAACGCGGTCAGCTGGCTGTAATCGCGCACGTCGCAACGCTGGATAAAACCGTCGCCGCCGGCTTCTCGAACCAATTTCAGGGTTTCCTGAAGACCGGGTTCGCTGACATCCGACAAGGCCAGCTGCCAGCCTTCACGCGCCCAGCGCAGCGCGATTTCGCGACCCAAGCCCGAGCCCGCGCCAGTGATCATCATGCGATTTTGCATAGCAAACAGCCTTGTTGTTCCGGGGAAGATGTACCGAGTGTAGCGAAGGACCATGCCCGATCCACGCTCCATCAGATTGCTGAATGGCCCGAGCAAACCGTGGCAGCGCCTCAACCAACTTGTGCAATAAAAAACGAAATAAGCCTATCTTCGAAAAACATTAAAAAAACTTGGAATTTTCTTTCATTCGCCACAGTCGGATTTTGTAAGCAGCCCGGATTTACAGCAGCCCGGCTGACCGTTAAACGCCAGGTAATTCCAGAACACTTCCAACAAGGAAATAGATATGGGCACAATTCTAATCATTATTCTGATCCTCCTGCTGATAGGTGGCTTACCGGTCTTCCCACACTCCAGAAGTTGGGGTTATGGCCCGTCGGGTATCATCGGCGTGGTGTTGGTGGTGCTGTTGATCCTGCTGTTGCTCGGCAAGATATAAAGGTTTAACAGGCAAAAAAAAGAGGCCCTTTTCAAGGGCCTCTTTTTATTGCATCACGACTTAGTCCGGCGTGCCGTCAACCACACCGGCGGTGTTGTCGATCAGGCTTTTGGTCGCCGTTTGCAGGAACGCTTCGAGCTTGAGCTTCAGCTCAGCGGTACGCGGCGCATCCGGAACGATCTCGGCGTGAGGGGTGGCGCCCAGTTCGTACTGGTACATTTTCGGCGCCATTTCCTTTTCCTTCGGCAGCACCAGAATCTGATCTGCCGTGATGATGGCGGTGGTCTGCTCGCTACCCGACGGCTTGATCACACCGAAACCGGTGTCGCCTTCAGGCAGGTTGAGCAAATCGCGGCCCCAGCACTGATGACGCACTTCACCACCAATACGGCCCATGATGGTTGGCACGATGTCGATCTGCGTGCCCACGGTATGGTCCCGCTCGCCGAACTTTTCCTGGATGCCCGGTGCGATCATCAGCATCGGTACGTTGAAGCGGCCCAGGTCCATTTCGGTGATCTGACGCTCGTTGCCAAAACCGTGGTCGCCGACGATCACAAACAGGGTTTCCTTGAAATACGGCTCCTTGCGGGCCTTTTCAAAGAACTGGCCGAGCGCCCAGTCCGCATAACGCATGGCGGTCAAATGCTCGTTCAGGCTACCGCGATCGGTCACGGGCTCAACCGGCAATGGCGTCGGCAAGGCGTATGGCGTGTGGTTGGACAGGGTTTGCAGCAGCGCATAGAACGGCTTGCCGTTTTCCCGCGCCTTGAGCTCAGTCAGACCTCGGTCGAACATGTCCTGGTCGGACACGCCCCAGGTCGGATCGGAGAACACCGGGTTCACGAAATCGTTACGCCCAATGAAGTTGGTCATGCCCTGGTTGCTGAAGAAACCCGACTGGTTATCCCAGGCGAAGTCGCCGTTGTAGACGTACACGTCGTCATAGTCACGGGCACTGAGCAATTGCGGCAGGCCGGACAGCTTGTGGCTGCCTTCCGGCGTCTGCATCAGGTATTCGAAACCCGGCAGGTTCGGGAAGCAGGCCATGGTGGCGAACATACCCTGGTGGGTATGGGTGCCGTTGGAGAAGAAGCGGTCGAACATCAGGCCTTCCTTCGACAGTTTGTCGAGGTACGGTGTGATGTTGCCCGGTGCACCCAAGGCGCCCACCGAGTGACCGGCCATGCTTTCCATCAGGATCACGACGACGTTCTTGATCGGCAGGGTCTTGTCGGCCGGCGGCGTGTAATCGCGACGCACGGCTGCGGTTTGGGCATCCACCAGTTTGTCGTCCGCCATCACCAGCATGTCACGCACCACTTTCTGCGCTTCAGGCTGTGGCAGGGTGGCCTTCCAGATGTTGTCGCGATCTTCGGACATCCGGCTCTTGGCCGCGGCGACCAGCGACAAAGTACCGTTGAGGCCCAACTGGTTGGCGAAGTTCGAATCGGTGGTGTAGACGTCACCCCAACGCATTGGCGGGCCCTGGCGCAAGGTGCCACGAGCGGCGACCACGCAGACCAGCAGGCAGACGACAAACACCGCGATGCGTGAGTACCACGGGGCGACCTTGCGCGTACCGATACTGCCGCCGCTGAAGGGGCCACGAGGCCGGGTGGCGCGGTCGGCGCCCTTGAATGCCAGGGTCAGGATCAACGTGCCCACGGCCCAGGCCAGCAGGTAGCGAACCACCGGAAAACCGTACCAGAGCATGCTCATCACGGTTTTCGGGTCTTCTTTTACATATTGGAAGACCAAGCCGTTGAGGCGCTGGTGGAACTCGCGGTAGAAGTCCATCTCCATCAGGCCGAGGAACAGGGCGATGCTCGAGGCAATGGTCAGCCAGAACCGGAAGAATCCGCGTGCGGACATCGCCCGGGCGCTGAACAGCGCCAGCAGCAATGGAATGCTGAGGTAGACCACCAGGCGCAGGTCGAAACGCAGACCGTTGGCGAACGCTTCGAGAAAGGTCGAGGCCGGGGTGTCGAGGATCATCTCGCGGTTGTAAACCAGCAGCGCAACGCGCAACAGGCTGAACATGACCATCATGACCAGGGCACACAGCAGCGTGTAGGCCAGATGCGATTTGACGGTCGGTTGCAGCAGGCGACTAGAAGCTCGCTGCTGACTCAGGGCGTCCGGGTTTGCCATGTCGTTTTAGGACCCATTGGAAGTTGAAGTTTCAAAAAAATACAGCGGCGCCTTGCCCTCTGTTGGCCTGTACTCGGCCCCGGGGCTTGCGCGGTGCGCAAATGTTGCACGATCAAACGCGGCATTGCCATTGATTACTGTCCGGCATGCCTGGCGCGGGCGAATTGTCTTGGAGACGTTGTGAAAATTTCGTGCAACGTATATTCGGATACAAAATAAAGTCTCCCGCTCCGAATGCCCGTTAGTTTGATCGTTCCCACGCTCTGCGTGGGAATGCATCCCGTGACGCTCCGCGTCACCAGTGCGCAGGACTTACGCCTTGCGTCAACAGCGAAATGCGGAGCGTCCCCGGCGGCGTTCCCACGCAGAGCGTGGGAATGATCAGATGTACGCGCAAGCTTTGAGGAAACAGGGGCCCACGGAGCAGGACCGGAGCGAGGGCATGCCGAACCTGGGCGTGGCACCGACCGAAAGGGGCAAGAGCCCTTGGTTACTTGGGACTTTTCCAAGTGACTCGCTATAAAAGCGAAGCCGCCAGCCGCCGTTACGGCAAAAACGGATATGCCCCTAAACCACCCCACCAAATAGAAAACGCCCCAAACAAGTCAGGGCGTTTTATCAAAAGAGCAATTATTTCTCAGCGCGTTCTTTCAGGGCTTTCAAGGTATTAAACGGCGCATCCACCACAAACTTGTTGGCAACCATCGACGGAATACTACCGCCCGGCTCGGTATGCACCTGATAGGTCACTTCAATCTGATCGCCCTTGGGCACAAACTTCCAGAACCCATCAATCTTGGTCACCCGCACAAAGCCTTTTTCTTCAGGAAGGTACGTCGGCACACCTTCAAGTTTGCGAGTCAGACTGCCATCGGCGCCTTCGGTGGTGGTGACATGCAACACCGAGTCACGCGCGGTAACCGGCCAAGGCGTATTGAACTGAGTGTAGGTCCAGCTCTGACCACCTTCGTGTTTGAGCAATTTCTGAGTCTTGCAGTCGTGAATCCAGGCACAGGCGCCTGGCACGTCTTCCTGCAGGGCACGCAGTTTGGCCATGGTGGTCTTCATCAGGGTGACGCCCTGGTAAGCCTTGTAATCGGAGCCAGCCACTTCACTCAAGGAAACCTTGATGCCGTCTTCGTTCTTGGCGACTTTCCAGTCTTCTGCCTGAGCGGCCGTGGAAGCCAGAAAAACCGTTAAACCACACAGCACAGCCATACGTTGCAGCGAACCCATAGTCTTATTCCTTATTGTTGAAAATCCGTTCGTTGAACACATCACGCCGCCGTCATTTCCTCCCACCAACCCAGCAATTTGATCGCTTCGTCACTGCTGCTCCCGCAGACTTCGACGTCGGCTTCGAACGCCGAACACACTGCTGGACGTTCCGGTTTGCCGAAAATGCCGCACAGGTTATCGACAGAGAGTTGTACGCAACGTTCTCCCGCGGGCTTGCCATTAGGCATGCCGGGGATCGGTGAACTGATGGAAGGGGCAATGCAACAGGCGCCACAGCCTTCACGGCATTTCATGACGACGAGCTCCTCGACGGGTGATGTGTTAAATGACGTGGCACAGAGTAACCGCTAAAACGCTTGTTTAAAATTGTCTGGGCCGGGGTTTTTCGCTTTAACGAGCGTGACTGACCAGTCTCCGACAAAGCGTCTGGCCAACAGGTCACGGACGGAAAGAAATTATCGCTTGAACTCGAATTCCAGGGCTGCGCCTTCGACCTCATGACGCTCTTCGTTGCGCAGTTGCAACTGCATTTCGTTGCTGATCAGCCTCCCGTTGAGCTGAAACGGGCCTGCCTTGTCACTGAACATTTGCGGCAATACTGCATCGTGCCGTGGCAACTCTACCGTACCGATCGGTTTCAGCTCCTCGGCCATGTCTTCGGGCAGGCTTAAATCCAGGTCGGCCGAAGGCAGCTTGGTTTTCGCGATCTCACTGGCGGTTTTGGACTTGGATGCAATTGGCGGTCGCTTTGTTGCCTTGGCCGCTTTCTTTTTGACCGGCGCGGCTTTCTTGACCGTTGCCGGTTTTTTCGACGTGGCGCTGGCTGCCGGTTTTTCTTGAACGGAAGCCGCCAATACACCTTCGGTCTGGAAGGTCATCAGCAGGCAGATCGATAGCCATACGGCGGGAAAAATCGGCTTCATGGACCCAACGGGGCAAACGGCAGGAGCCATATGCTCGCCTGTTGTACGCGACATGACAAGCTCGGGCAGGAATATCCTGCCCGCCCCCTCAAAAGCCGCCGACCATTTCCTGACAGAGCTGGGTGGCGAGCATGCCCAAGGTCATCAATGCACGTTCGGCTTCACGGTTCCAGGGTGTGCCGCAGTTCAACCGAATGCAGTGATTGAACTGCTCGGTGTTACTGAATATCAGCCCCGGCGCGATGCTGATGCCCTGCTGCAACGCACGGACATGCAGCTCCTGCGTATTGACCCGCCCCGGCAGGCTGACCCACAGAATGAAGCCGCCGGTCGGCCGGGTCATCTGCGTGCCTTCCGGGAAGTATTGCTGCACTGCCAACTGGAAAGCGCTGAGGTTCTTGCGGTACTCCTGACGGATGTAGCGCAAATGCCGGTCGTAACCACCATTTTCCAGATAAGCCGCGATGCCCATTTGGGTGACGCTGCAAGCCGAGTGGGTACTGAAGGTCTGCAAACGCTGGATTTCCTGCTGGTACTTGCCGGCAATCATCCAGCCGATCCGCACACCCGGCGACAGGGTTTTGGAGAAGCTGGAGCAATAGATCACCCGATCCAGCCGATCGTAGGCTTTAAGTGATTTGGTGCGACCCTGCTCGAACATCAGTTCGCCGTAGATATCGTCCTCGACAATCTGGATATCGAAATCCGAGGCCAGGCGCAGCAGTTGTTTCTGCCGCTCTTCGGGCATGGTGCCGCCCAATGGATTGCTCAGACGAGTGGTCAGCACGAGTGCCTTGATCGACCACTGGTTGGCCGCCAGTTGCAAAGCTTCGAGGCTCATGCCGGTGGCCGGATCGCTCGGAATCTCGATGACCTTGAGGCCCAGCAGGTCAGCCAGTTGCAACAAACCGTAATAGGTTGGCGACTCGGCGGCGATCAAATCGCCCGGCCGGGTCAATACGCGCAGAGACATCTGCAAGGCATCAACGCAGCCGTGGGTAATCACCACTTCCGACGGATCGACCACCACGCCGGCATCGCGCATGCGAATCGCCACCTGTCGGCGCAACGGTTCGAAACCCGGGCTGAACATATAGCTGAACGCCCGCGGGCTATGGAAACGGGTAACTTTGGCCAGTTGCTGATGCAGCGCCCGCACCGGCAGGTAATCAACGCTCGGTACCGCCGCGCCCAAGGGAAACACACCCTCGCGGCGGGATTCGACCAGGACTTGTTGGATGATGCTGCTGCGGGTGACCAGACCTGGACGCTCGACCCGGGCGATGTCCGGTGTCGGCGCGGTCAGGGCCGGGGTCTGGTGCACGTAGTAACCGGACTGCGGCCGGGCGCGGATCAGCCCCTGATCCTCGAGGTTGGCGTAAGCCTGCAACACCGTCGCATGGCTGACATTGAGCTGCGAGCTCATCTTGCGCACCGATGGCACGCGCTCCCCCGGTTGATAGACGCCACGGCGGATGTCTTCGGCCAGTTGCTGAGCAATACGTTGGTAGAGCAAAAGATTGGTCATGACGCAGCACTCGATTTCACGGGCATTTTATTCTTGTGTGAAACAATACCGGAACAGTTTAGAAGTGTACTGGGACAGTTGCCACAATAGTCGACCGTACAGTGCAGTGTCAGCAAAAACTGTACTGTTTTTTGGCGTTGATCAGCAGGCGTAAAAAAACCCGGCGCTGACGGGCAGGCCGGGTTGTAGCAGCTGTCGAGTGAAACGAGGCTGCGATCTTTCCAGGCCCATTGAGTGTCAGGGGCAAGATCAAAAGATCACAGATTCCTACCGGGCAGCGCCGAGCTGGCCTTTTTCGTCAGAAAACACAATTTCTACCCGACGGTTCTGTGCACGTCCCCGCTCGGAGGCGTTCACGTCGACTGGATATTCATCACCGTAACCTTCGACCTGAATGCGTTTATCGTCGATACCCAAATCCATCAGCACGTCTGCCACCGATTGCGCACGGTCACGGGACAGCTTGAGATTTTCCTGCTTGCCGCCGGTGCTGTCGGCATAACCTTCGATGCGCACTACGCGCTTGGGGTTGAGCTGCAGGAACTGCACGATCTTCAACACCACGCGGTTCGCCGAGTTTTTCAACTCCGCTTCGCCCGTGTCGAACAGCACATCGCCCAACGTCATCACCAGGCCGCGGTCAGTCTGAGTGGTCGCCAGTGCAACAATCTGTTCTTCGAGCCACTTGCCCTGCTGTTGCACGCTAAGCAGTTTGGACTCGCGCAGGGCCAGCTGCAGACGCTGACGCTCCAGTTCAAGCTTCGCCGCACGTTCTTCGTTGAGCACCTGATTGGTGTGTTCGCGCGCGATTTCGCTGTAGCGTTCACTCAGGTAAGCGTAATGCAGCACGTCCGATCCGCTGCCCCAATAGCTGGACAGACGATCGGCTCGGGCCAGCGACTCACCAGCGCGAATCACTTCCTTGGGCGCGATTCGCAGCACGTTGGAATCTTCCTTGACCTTCTGGAAGTCGGTACTGGCCTGCTGCAACGCGGCCTCGCTGTGCTGACCGGCACAACCATAGAGGCTGACGCAGCCTGCCAGGATCAAACCGCCCAAGGCTTTGGTCATGAGGCTCATTGGGCATCTCCCAGTTGCTTGCGCAGGCGAGTGATGCGGGTGTTGAGCACGTTCAACTGTTCCTCGCTCTTGAGGGTCAGAACCCGGGCTTCGGCCAGACGCGCGTCCAGCTCGGCCTGCTCAGCCCGCATGCGCGCGTTCTTGAAGGATTGGTCGTTCATGCTGCCCTTGGCGCGGTTGAACTTGTCTTCGGCCAGTTTCATTTCCGGCACGTCGGCGGCGGTGGCGCCCACGGCCTTGGCCTGCTCTAGTGCCCGTTCGGTCAGGCGCATTTGTTCATTCGGCGCCGGATCGGCTGCACAACCCGCCAGAGCCAGAACGGCCAGGGCAGCGAAAAAAGGTCGGATACTCACTAAAAATCCCTACTGTTTTGGGGTACTGACAGGTGGTTGCTGCGGCTGTGAGAGCTGCGCCTTCCAGCGCTCGATGTTGCGTTGCAGCACGGCTTCCGTCAGTCCGGACGAGGGCAATTCTGTCATCTTTTTGGCCAGCTGTCCGCGCAACCACGGATCGTTGCAGGCGGAGTTGTGGGAAACCGCGAGGAACAGACCGGGTTTGTCGATCGGTTGTGGACGGGCGATCAGGTCATTGGCCAGATTAAGCGTCTGCGCAGCCGTCAGGCCCGAGTAGCGTCCGGCGAGGACAAATTCCACCTCACCCAGCAGCAATTTCTGAAAGGCCTGGGTGAGGTTAGGCGTACGTGCGAGGGTCAATTGCTGCTCGGCGAACACGCCAAATGCCGGTGTCATACGAGACTTTTCCGACAATGCGCCGGGATGACCGTGAAGGTCCTGCGCTTCGTTGTAGACCAGCGTCGAGTCATTGCGGGTCCAGACCAGGTAATCGTTTTCCAGTAACGGAGGATGAATGTAGTCCAGAGCGTCCAGTTCGCTGACCGTCAATGACGCATCCGCCAGCATGTCCATTCGCCCACTGCGCACTTCATCCAGGGCCTGGGAACGTTTGCCGGCGTAAAGCAATTCGACCTTGATCCCCAACTCCCCCGCCACTTGCTGCAACAGATCAGCACTGGCGCCGATCAGATGCTTGGGGTTTTGCGGGTCTTGCCACAGGTACGGCGGCGCGTCCGGGCTGCCAGTCACCACCAGACGCTCGCACTTGCCCGCAGCGACGGACAACGCCGGCAATACCGTCAGCCCCAGCAGCAATGACCAGCCGTAAACGCGGCGCAGATCCATGGCGACACTCTCCCACTCAAATCCGGAACAAAAAAAAAGCCCGACCAAAAGGTCGGGCTCTTTATAAGTCAGGCCGCTGGATTAGACCAGCTTCTCGAACTCAGGGATTGCTTCGAACAGGTCTGCCACCAGGCCGTAATCGGCCACCTGGAAGATCGGCGCTTCTTCGTCCTTGTTGATCGCAACGATCACTTTGGAGTCTTTCATGCCGGCCAGGTGCTGGATCGCGCCGGAGATACCGACGGCGATGTACAGCTGTGGCGCAACGATCTTGCCGGTCTGACCGACCTGCATGTCGTTCGGTACGAAACCTGCGTCGACCGCGGCGCGCGAAGCACCGACGGCAGCGCCCAGCTTGTCGGCCAGGGCGTACAGGTGTTTGAAGTTGTCGCCGTTCTGCATGCCGCGGCCGCCGGAAACGACGATCTTGGCAGCGGTCAGTTCCGGACGATCGGACTTGGCCAATTCTTCGCCGACGAAGCTGGAAATACCCGCATCGTGAGCAGCTGCAACGGCTTCAACCGAAGCAGATCCACCTTCAGCAGCAACCGGGTCGAAACCGGTAGCACGCACGGTGATCACTTTGACCGCAGCGTTCGATTGAACGGTGGCGATGGCGTTACCGGCGTAGATCGGACGCTTGAATGTGTCAGCGCTTTCGACCGAGATGATCTCGGAGATCTGGTCAACGTCCAGTGCAGCGGCAACGCGCGGCAGGATGTTTTTGCCGTTGGAAGTAGCGGCAGCCAGGATGTGGCTGTAGCTCTTACCCAACTCGGCCACCAGCGGCGCGACGTTTTCCGGCAGCTGATGCGCGTAAGCGGCATTGTCAGCTGACAGGACTTTGCTCACACCAGCGATTTTCGCCGCTGCTTCAGCCACGGCGCCAGCGCCCTGACCTGCAACCAGAACGTGGATGTCACCACCGATTTTAACGGCGGCAGCGACGGTGTTCAGCGTGGCCGGGGCCAGCACTTTGTTGTCGTGTTCAGCAATAACCAAGATAGTCATTTAGATTACCTTCGCTTCGTTTTTCAGTTTCTCGACCAGTTCAGCCACCGACTTGACCTTGATACCCGCGCTGCGTGCAGCTGGCGCTTCGACTTTCACGGTCTTGTTGGTGGAGGCGGTGGAAACGCCCAAAGCGTCCGGAGTCAGCACTTCGAGAGGCTTCTTCTTGGCTTTCATGATGTTTGGCAGGGACGCGTAGCGCGGCTCGTTCAAACGCAGGTCGGTGGTGACGATGGCCGGCAGTTTCAGGGAAACCGTCTGCGCGCCGCCGTCGACTTCACGAGTCACGGCAACGCTGTCGCCGCTGATTTCGACTTTGGACGCGAACGTGCCCTGACCGTAGCCGCTCAGTGCCGCAAGCATCTGGCCGGTCTGGTTGTTGTCGCTGTCGATAGCCTGTTTGCCAAGGATCACCAGCTGAGGCTGTTCCTTGTCGACAACAGCCTTGAGCAGCTTGGCAACGGCCAGCGAAGTCAGGTCTTCAGCGGATTCGACGAGGATGGCGCGGTCGGCACCCAGAGCCAGCGCGGTGCGCAGTTGCTCTTGAGCGGTGGACGGGCCGATGGAGACGACGACGATTTCAGTCGCAACACCTTTCTCTTTCAGGCGTACGGCTTCTTCCACTGCGATTTCGCAGAACGGGTTCATCGACATCTTGACGTTGGCGAGGTCGACGCCGGAATTGTCCGCCTTGACGCGAACCTTGACGTTGTAATCCACAACGCGTTTGACAGCTACAAGAACCTTCATGGATTCCTCGTTACTCTCCGGTGAAAAGAAAGTCGCCTAGGCGAACCTGGCGGTTTGATGCTCAGCGGCGCAAGGGCACCTCTAAAAACGCTGGCAAAGGTGTCAAGTGACAAGCGCTCACGATGAAGATGACCGTTCGTCAGTGGTGACTGACGAGTCATTCATTACCGTGGCGTGTAAACTGCGCGCCGGAACCTGCGCTGCGCATCACCTTGTACTGCCATCGCCCTGTCTTTAGAGGTGCTCTTGAAACCAACAGTCAGCCTACGGCGAGCGCAAAACCGACCGTATCTTGACCGGAACGCCTATTCCGGTCAATACGGCAAAATGGCCAGTCATAAGCCGCGTGACTTTGATTTCTCTGGCTTTGAGCCGATTCAAACAAACGTTTGTATTGGACGCTAGGAGTGGTGTAGATATAATGCGCCACCTTAGAGAGAAAGGTGGCTCATCGATTGTCCTCTTCCTGCATTGCGCAGGAATTCATGGATGCGACACCAAACCTCCAATTAGAAAAAAAACTGTTGAGCCTTGAGTAGGAGATAACCTGTGGAACGCGAATACATGGAATTCGACGTGGTCATCGTCGGTGCCGGCCCCGCTGGTCTTTCCGCCGCCTGCCGATTGAAGCAGAAGGCCGCCGAAGCCGGTAAGGAAATCAGCGTCTGCGTGGTCGAAAAAGGCTCCGAAGTCGGTGCTCACATCCTGTCCGGCGCCGTGTTCGAACCACGCGCCCTGAACGAATTGTTTCCTGACTGGAAAGAACTCGGCGCCCCGCTGAATACGCCGGTCACCCGCGATGACATCTTCGTTCTCAAGAACGCCGACAGCGCGCAGAAGATTCCTGACCTCTTTGTGCCCAAGACCATGCACAACGAAGGCAACTACATCATTTCCCTGGGCAACCTGTGCCGTTGGCTGGCCCAGCAGGCCGAGAACCTGGGCGTGGAAATCTACCCAGGCTTCGCCGCCCAGGAAGCACTGTTCGACGAGAACGGCGTAGTTCGCGGGATCATCACCGGCGACCTGGGCGTTGACCGCGAAGGCAACCCGAAGGAAGGCCTGTATACCCCAGGCATGGAACTGCGTGGCAAGTACACGCTGTTCGCCGAAGGTTGCCGCGGCCATATCGGCAAGCAACTGATCAAGCGCTTCAATCTCGACAGCGATGCCGACGCCCAGCACTACGGCATCGGCCTGAAAGAAATCTGGGAAATCGATCCGGCCAAGCATCAACCAGGCCTGGTGGTGCACACCGCCGGTTGGCCGCTGGACATCATGGGCACCGAGAACACCGGTGGTTCGTTCCTCTATCACCTGGAAAACAACCAGGTTGTAGTCGGCCTGATCGTCGATCTTTCCTACAGCAACACCTTCCTGTCGCCGTTCGACGAGTTCCAGCGCCTCAAGCATCACCCGGTGCTCAAGCAGTACCTGGAAGGCGGCAAGCGCATTAGCTACGGCGCTCGCGCCATCTGCAAAGGCGGCCTGAATTCGCTGCCGAAAATGGTCTTCAAGGGCGGCGCGCTGATCGGTTGCGACCTCGGCACCCTCAACTTCGCCAAGATCAAAGGCAGCCACACCGCGATGAAGTCCGGCATGCTCGCCGCTGAATCCGTGGCCGAGGCGCTGTTCGCTGAAAAAGACGGCACCGAAGAGCTGACCTCTTACGTCGACGCGTTCAAGAAGAGCTGGCTCTACGACGAACTGTTCGCCAGCCGCAACTTCGGCCCGGCGATCCACAAGTTCGGCGCCATCGTCGGCGGCGGTTTCAACTGGCTCGACCAGAACATCTTCGGCGGCAAACTGCCGTTCACCTTGCACGACACCAAGCCGGATTACGCTTGCCTCAAGCTGGCGGCCGACTGCAAGAAGATCGACTACCCGAAACCGGACGGTAAGATCAGCTTCGACAAACTCAGTTCGGTGTTCATCTCGGGTACCAACCATGAAGAAGAGCAGCCGTGCCACCTGAAGCTGACCGATCCGAGCATCCCGATCGCCAAGAACCTGCCGCTCTACGATGAGCCTGCCCAGCGTTACTGCCCGGCCGGCGTGTATGAAGTGGTGACCAAGGAAGACGGCGAGAAGCGCTTCCAGATCAACGCCCAGAACTGTGTTCACTGCAAGACCTGCGACATCAAGGACCCTGCACAGAACATCACCTGGGTCGCACCGGAAGGCTCTGGCGGCCCGACTTACCCGAACATGTAAGTCGAATGCCTGAACATCAAGGCTCCCGAAATGGGGGCCTTTTTGTTGTCCGCCATTTACCCCACACCACACTCCTACAGGGGGGATCATCGCCAACTTAAGCAGCGCGTTCGTCACCGGGACTACGCTCGAAGTAGCGCTTGTACTCGCGACTGAACTGCGACGTACTTTGATACCCGACCCGATGCGCCACCTGCGCCACACCCAGCCCCTCGGATAGCAACAACTGCTGCGCCTTGAGCAAACGTAAACGCTTCAAGTACTGCACCGGCGACAACAACGTGCTGCGTTTGAAATGCTCGTGAAAGGTCGACGCACTCATGTTCGCGCAACTGGCCAGGGTTTCGACGTTCAGCGGTTCGGTGTAATGCGCATGCAGATGGCTGAGCGACGCCGCGATCCGGGCGAACTGCCCCTGCTGCTCGACCAGCGCCCGCAGCACATCGGCTTGCGGCCCGCGCAAGGCGACGAACAACAACTCACGCAAGCGCGCCTGCCCCATGACCTGGCATTCCAGCGGATCGTGCAGGCAACGCAACAGCCGTTCAACACAACCACGCATCGCATCGTCGAGTACCGCCGAGGTCATGGACGCTGGCGTTTGCGCCGCAATGCTACGCCCCGGTGCCAGCCCCATGGCCAAGACCAACTCACCGAGCAACACCCGGTCAATGGCAATGGAAACACCCAGCATCGGTCCATCCGGCGCCGAAAACGTTTCGCACTCAAAAGGTACCGGCAATGCCTGAATCAAATAATGCCCGGCGCCGTATTCCAGCGTCCGCGGGCCCAGATACGCCAGTTTGCTGCCCTGGGCGATGATGACCAGACTCGGTTCGTAAATCTGCGGGCCGCGAGCCACATCACAACTGGCGCGTAAAACCTGCACACCCGGCAACGCCGTAGGCGCGAAACCGTCGCGATTGGTCAAAGGCTGAATCAGCGAAACCAGCGTGGCATTGGCATCCAGATGACGGGTCAACAACATGAGAGCTCTTCACAAAAAAGTCGCGAAAACAGGGATGAAAGCATCATCGCAGGTCTGATGGCCAATGCGACCCGTTGAAGGCTGATGCCGGAGGATTAGGCATGACACCCGGAGGATTCGCCATGGCCGGTGGCCGGTGCGGCGCCCAAAATGCGCCACCTCACCCGTCACAGCTTTTGCGAGGTTCACCATGTACACCGCCATCGGATACGCCGCCCAGTCGGCCACCACTCCCCTCGCCCCCATGAAATTCGAGCGCCGTAGCCCACGAGCTGACGACGTTGCGATCGACATTCTCTACTGCGGCGTCTGCCATTCCGACATCCATCAGGCACGCAACGAGTGGGGCATTGCCGTTTATCCACTGATGCCCGGCCACGAGATCGTAGGCAAAGTTACCGCCGTCGGTGCGAAAGTGACCCAACATAAAGTCGGTGATCTGGTTGGCGTCGGCTGCATGGTTGATTCCTGCCGCAGCTGCGAAGCCTGCCAGTCGAACCTCGAGCAATACTGTCTCGAAGGTCCGACCATGACCTATGCCACCCCGGACCGCGTCGATGGCAGCAACACCATGGGCGGCTATTCCGACAGCATCGTGGTCAGCGAACATTTCGTCGTGCGCATCCCGGAAAAACTCGACCCGGCCAGCGCTGCGCCGATCCTGTGTGCCGGCATCACCACCTATTCGCCGCTCAAGCACTACGGCGTGAAGGCGGGCGACAAGGTCGGGATTCTCGGCATGGGCGGCCTCGGCCACATGGGCATCAAGTTCGCCAAGGCGATGGGCGCCGAAGTCACGCTGTTCACCCGCTCGGCGAGCAAGGCTGAGGAAGGTCGTCGCCAGGGTGCGGACCACGTGATCGTGTCCACCGATGCCGAACAGATGAAAGCCGCCGCAGGACATTTCGACTTCCTGCTGGACACCATTCCGGTACAGCACGACCTCAATCCCTACCTCGATACGTTGCGTTTCGACGGCGTGCACATTCTGGTGGGCTTGATCGAGCCGGTCGATCCACCGGTCCACGCCGGCAAACTGGTGATGAGCCGTCGCGTATTGGCCGGCTCCCTGATCGGCGGCATCGCCGAAACCCAGGAAGTGCTGGATTTCTGCGCCGAACACAACATCACCTGCGACATCGAAATGCTCGACATCCGCCAAATCAACGAGGCTTACACCCGCATGATTGCCGGTGACGTGAAGTACCGCTTCGTGATCGACATGGCGACACTGAAAATTTAAACCTTCAAGCCAAGCTCTGCCGACAGCCGGGCCGTGACCCCTTTGATCAGGGGAATCAGCTCGGCCATTTTTTCCAGCGGCATGTACGGCACGGTGCTGGCGATGCTGATACCGGCGACGATGCGCTTGCTGGCATCGCGGATCGGCGCCGCCACGCAACGGATCGACGGTTCGTTATCTTCCAGATCGAAGGCGTAACCGCCCGCCACATACTCGACCATGCGCTGCTGGAACTGCTCCCAGGATTGCTCCGGGTGCTGCGGCCAGAACTGATTTTTCCCACCCACCGGCAAGCTGATTTCGTACAGCCGTTGCCATTCTTCCTGCGTGTCATCGAGCATCAGCGCCTTGCCGATCCCGGTGCGCGCCAACGGCATGCGATGGCCGACCCGCGAACGCATTTCCGGGCCATTGCGTCCCGGATTCTTGTGCAGGTACAGCACTTCGTCGCCTTCACGAATCGCCAGGTGAATGGTGTCGCCGGTCAACGCCGACAACTCATCCAGATACGGCCCGGCCAATGTGACCAGCGGCAATTCTTCACGTGCCTGGAAGCCCAGCTCGATCAACTTTGGTCCCAACAGATAACCGACTTGCGGCACCACGCGCAGATAACGCTCGTCCACCAGGCAGCTGGCCAGACGATGAGTGGTGCTGCGCGTGGTGCCGATCAGCCGGGCGATCTCCTTGAGATCGCGGGCACCGCTGGCCACGGCCTGAACCACACCCAAACCACGAAGCAGTGTCTGGGTACCGGTCGGGGCGGCGTCCTTGGCGATTTTTGGGGCGTCTTCCTGCATATCCAGCCTTTACCGTTGAGCGAGTGAACGGGCGGCATTATGGTCGCCCGCATGCCGCCACTACAACTTGATACGCTCGACTTTGCCGACCAGCAAGATGTAGGAAAGCGCGCCAATCAATGCCAGAACCGAGATATAGGTGATCGCCGGAGCGAACGAATCACCGGTAGCCAGGAAACCGATGACGATCGGCGTGGTAATCGCCGACAGGTTGCCGATGAAATTGAACACCCCACCGGTCAACCCGAGTAAGCGCGCCGGGGCCAACGTTGACACCAGCGACCAGGTGATCGAAGCCAACCCGTTACCGAAGAACGCCAACGCGAGGAAGGCAATCACCAGCGGTGTCGACTCGACGAAGTTGGCGCCGATGATCGAGGTGGAAATCAGCAGGCCGCCAATGATCGGCAACTTGCGGGCGAAACCCACCGTGTAGCCGCGACGGATCAAAAAGTCCGAGAAGAACCCCGAACACAGCACACCGACGAAGGCCGCCAGAAACGGTAGCGACGCCAGCAAGCCAGACTTGATGAAGTCCATGCCGCGATATTTCACCAGATAGGTCGGGAACCACGTCAGAAAAAACCACAGCGTCGAATTGAGGCAGAACTGACCGAGGTAAATGCCCCACAACTTGCGTTTGCTCAGGACAATCCCGAGGTCGACCCAGCTGAATTTAGCCTTGGTCTTGGCGGCTTCAGCCTGGATATCCACCAACCCGCCACCCTCGCGAATCAGTTCGATTTCGGCGTCATTGGCGCCTTTGAAATCCCGTGGCTCGCGATACACCGCGTACCAGATCACTGCCCAGAGAATGCCCACCGCACCGGTGCTGACGAACACCATGTGCCAGCCATATTGATGCTGCAACCAGGCTAATACCGGCGTCAGGAATGCCAGACCGACGAATTGCCCGGAGGTATAGAAACCAATGGCCGTGGCGCGTTCGCGCTCGGGGAACCAGGTAGTGACCACGCGGCTGTTGATCGGGTAAGCCGGCGCTTCCAGTGCACCGACTGCCATGCGCAACACGAACAGCGCGATGAAGCTGCCGGCGAAGCCGAGCATCACTGTGGCGATCGACCACAGCAGCAATGCGACGCTGTAAAGAATCCGTGGTGGAACCCGATCCACCAGCCAGCCGCCGGGGATTTGCATGGCGGCGTAGGTCCAGCCGAATGCCGAGAAGATCAGCCCGACGTGGATCGGATCGATGCCCAGTTCGCTGGTGAGTGCCGGGGCGGCGATGGACAGGTTGCTGCGGTCCAGGTAGTTGATCACCACGGTGATGAACAGCAGCACCATGATGAAAAAACGCTTGCGACTGGGCGTCACCAACGACGCCTGCCCGGTGAGGGTTTGCGGTTGCATGAGGAGTGCCTCTTCTTATGTTTATTGAGGTCGATGAAAAGCTTGGATGTGATCGTTCCCCCGCTCTGCGTGGAAATGCCCACCGGACGCTCTGCGTCCGCTCTTGGGACGCGGAGCGTCCCTGGCTGCATTCCCACGCGGAGCGTGGGAACGATCATCGAGAGGGCATCACCACTCGGCAAAACTGCCATCGGCATGGCGCCAGATCGGGTTGCGCCAGCGGTGGCCGACGGCCGCACGTTCGATGACGTATTCCTCGTTGATCTCGATCCCCAGGCCCGGGCCATTGGGGATTTTCACGAAGCCTTTGTCGTAGTCGAACACCCGCGGATCCTTGACGTAATCCAACAGGTCATTGCTCTCGTTGTAATGAATGCCCAGGCTCTGTTCCTGGATGAACGCGTTGTAGCAAACCGCATCCAGCTGCAAACACGCCGCCAGTGCAATCGGGCCCAACGGGCAATGCAGCGCCAGCGCCACGTCGTAGGCTTCGGCCATGTTGGCGATCTTGCGGGTTTCGGTGATGCCGCCGGCATGAGACGCATCCGGCTGAATGATGTCGACATAACCTTCGCTGAGCACACGCTTGAAATCCCAGCGCGAGAACAGCCGCTCGCCGAGGGCAATCGGGGTGCTGGTCAGCGGCGCCAATTCTTTCAGCGCTTCGTAGTTTTCGCTGAGCACCGGCTCTTCGATAAACATCAGTTTGTACGGGTCGAGTTCCTTCATCAGCACCTTGGCCATGGGCTTGTGCACCCGGCCATGGAAGTCGACGCCGATGCCGACGTTCGGGCCCACCGCATCGCGCACGGCGGCGACGTTGGCCAGGGCCAGGTCGACTTTCTCGAAGGAATCGAGGAACTGCAGTTCTTCGGTGCCGTTCATTTTCACCGCAGTGAAACCACGCTCGACCGCCTCTTTCGCCGCACGAGCGGTGTCCGCCGGGCGGTCGCCGCCGATCCACGAATAGACACGAATCTTGTCCCGCACCTGACCGCCCAGCAGATCACTGACCGACACACCCAAGGCCTTGCCCTTGATGTCCCACAACGCCTGATCGATACCGGCCAGCGCACTCATGTGGATCGCGCCGCCCCGGTAGAAGCCGCCGCGGTAGAGTACGGTCCAGATGTCTTCGATGTTGCGTGGGTCTTTGCCGATCAGGTAGTCAGACAATTCTTCAACGGCGGCGGCGACGGTGTGAGCGCGGCCTTCGACTACGGGTTCACCCCAGCCGGTTACGCCCTCGTCGGTTTCGACCTTGAGGAAGCACCAGCGCGGCGGAACGATGAAGGTGGTGAGTTTGGTGATTTTCATCTATTGCCTCTCTTATTAGATGCAGCGCTCGCAGCGCCAAAAAGTCTTAGCGAAGGGCTTTCCAGGCAGCCACATAGGCCTTGGCGTTTACCGCCACTTCCTCAGGCGTCATGCCCGGTTTGAACAACCCGGAACCGAGGCCGAAACCTTTGACGCCAGCCTCGATAAACACTTGCATGTTGTCCGGCGTGATCCCGCCGACCGGCACCAGCGCCGTCCCTGCCGGCAATACCGCCAGCCAGGCTTTCACAACGGCGGGGCCCATTTGTTCGGCCGGGAACATCTTCAGCACATCCGCCCCTTCGGCCAATGCAGCAAAGGCTTCGGTCGGCGTCGCCACGCCCGGCGACAGGAACAACCCCGCCGCTTTCGCTGCGCGCAACACCTTGGCATCGCTGTGCGGCATGACGATCACCTGACCGCCCGCGGCTTTCACTTGCTCGACCTGCTCCGGCGTCAACACTGTGCCGGCACCGATCAGGCAATCGGCGGGCAAGGTACTGCGCAGGATGCGGATACTTTCGTACGGCTCAGGGGAATTAAGCGGCACTTCGATGACGCGAAATCCGGCGGCGTAAAGGACTTCGCCGATGGCTGCCGCTTCTTGCGGGCGCAGGCCACGCAAAATCGCGATCAGACCGTTTTGCGCCAATGCTTGCTTGAGCATGTCAGACCTCCAGTCAGGTTTAACGGGATGGGTTGGGTGTGATCAGTCCGGCGGCAACCGCCAACTGCCACAAGCCGCGTTCGGTGGCTTGCTCGGCCAGGGTCACCCGGGTAAAACCACAGGCCTCGAGCGCCCGGCTGTAGCGGGCACAGAGTTGGGCATTACCGATGAGGACGATCGAAGGCAGATGAACGCTGTTGCGTCGGCGGCGCTGAACCGTCGCCAACGCTGACAATTCATGGCCGATCAACAGGCCGGACAAGTAATCCGGTTGGGCGGTGGCGCTGAGTTCGCCAGTCAACCCGAGGCTGCGGGCACTGAACAATGTCGACAACGGCCCGATCTCGCCATCCGCCGACAGGGCCACCTGCACACCACGATCAAAGGCGTGGCCATCAAAGGACGCGCCCTTTTGCTGGGTGCGCCCCAGAATGCTGTGTTCGCTGAGCACGGCGAAGACTTCGCCGGTCATGAAGGTATCGAAATGCACGATGCAGCCGTCGGCCACTTCCACCCATTTCGAATGACTGCCCGGCAGGCCGATCAACAGATCACTACCCGCCTCGGCCGGTAGATTGTGCAGCACGCCAAGCACCTGAGTTTCTTCGCCGCGCATCACGTTGGGCAAACGCGAACGCTGAATCACGCCCGGCACGATGTGCACATCGACACCGCGAAGACTGCGAACCGTTTGTAGGGAGATTCCGAGATTGGCGACGTTCGCCGGCGTATCGCAGTAAGCCGCTTCACGCCAGCCTTGTGCGCTGCCGACCATGCCGCAAGCGATCACCGGCAAATCGGGCTGCGCGTCGAGCCAGTCACCGCAAGCCTCATCGAAGGCCAGTTCAAAACCGTCGGCACATTCCCGACCCGCGATCATTCGCGGCGTCCTGGGCAGCTGCATGATCCCCGACGACAGCGAACGCTGTTCGAGCACCTGGCCACCCGCGGCGAGTTTGTAAGCACGTAATGAGGTTGTCCCCCAATCGAGCGCGATCAATTGCGCCAGCATCGCTTCACCTGTTTTGTTTATTGGCAGTGAGTGAGCTGGACTATAAACCCGGACGCGCTTAAATCTCAATATATAAATATATGTCCCATATATTGAGATGAGATCAAAAAAAGATCGCCGCCTTCGGCAGCTCCTACAAATAGGTGTAGGAGTTGCCGAAGGCGGCGATCTTTAAAGGATGTTGCGTACGATCAATTGCCCTCGGCAAACTCCCGCAACACCGCCCCATCCATCCGATACCGAACCCACTCTTCCTGCGGCTGCGCACCCAAGGATTTGTAGAACTCGATTGCCGGTTTATTCCAGTCCAGCACGCTCCACTCGAACCGACCGCAATCATTGGCGCAGGCGATTTTCGCCAGGTGACGCAGCAAGGTTTTACCGGCGCCGCCGCCACGCTGATCAGGGGTGATGTAGAGGTCTTCGAGGTAAAGGCAGTTGCTGCCGAGCCACGTGGAATAGCTGAAGAAGAACACCGCGAAGCCAATCGGCAAGCCGTCGCGCAGGCAAATCAGGCCATGGGCGGTGGCGCCTTCGCTGAACAGGCTGCGCTCGATGTCGGCGACGCTGGCGATGACTTCGTGGCGGGCACGTTCGTAGTCGGCCAGTTCGGTGATGAACCCGAGGATTTGCGGTGCATCGCTCGGGGTCGCCGGGCGGATCTCGATCGTCATGGACGTGCCTTCGTCAAAAGTTGAAAACGCCATACTAAGTCCGCGAGCGGCGCTCGTCACACTGGAAATTCAAAGCTGATCCAAGGAGCATGTGTAGCAGCTGGCGAAGCCTGCGTTCGGCTGCGCAGCAG